>JBQCGJ010000252.1:0-6571 GCA_051955775.1 Gaiellales bacterium
CGACCGGCCGGCATCGGCCCTTGCCGCGGAGCTGGCTGCGTCGTCGCCGGCCGGTGTGGTCGTGCTCGCGCGTGAGCTGGACGTGGCCACCTACCGCTCCGCGCTGGCCGCCGGGGCACGCGCCGTGGTGGGCGTGCCGCCCGCACCGGCCGAGCTGGTGCAGGCGATTGGGGACGCCGCCCGGCGCTCGGCATCGGCCGGGTCGCCGTCCGGCGGACGCCTGGTCACCGTGGTCGGGGCGCTCGGCGGCGCCGGCGCCACCGCCACCGCCCTGTCCCTGGCCGCTCCCACACAGGGCCTGCTCGCCGACCTCGCCCACACATGGGCCCCCTCCCCGCTGGCCGGGCACACCCCGGTCGGCAGTGTGGCCGACCTGGCCCGGGTCGGTCCCGCCGTGGAGGGTGCCGTGGACGCGGTCGTCACTCGCACGACCGGTGCGTTCGGGGTGCTGGCCGGGCCACACGAGCCGGAGCTGCTCGAGCTGCTGCCTGCTGGGCTCGGCGCCGGGCTGGCCCGCGAGCTGCGCGCGCGCGCGCCGCTGGCAGTGGTGGACGCCGGCACCGTCACTCACGCGGCCGCCCGGGAGCTGGTGGCCGCGTGCGACCGCCTGCTGGTGGTCGTCACTCCCGACCTGCGGGCGGCCGCGGCAGCCCGGACGCTGGTGACGGCCGCCGCGCGGTGGGGGTATGCGGGCCAGGCGGGGCTGATTATCAACCGCTGGAACGGGCTCGCGGAGATCTCGGCCCGCGGACTCGAGCGCTCGGTTGGGTGCCCCGTGGAGGCCGTCGTGCGCGACCGCCCGAGGGCCATGCTGGACTACCGCAACGGTCGCGTCGACCCCGCCCGGTGGCCGGCGGGAACGCCCTTCAGGGAGGTGGCCAGGATCGCGGCGACGCTGGCCGAGGCGGCGTGAACGATCATCTGAGCGACCTGGCTGACGGCTACCGCGACCGCGTTCGCCGCGAGCTGGCCGGCGCCCTGCCCAAGGCCGCCGACGACCGCCGCCGGCTGGTCGAACGGCATATCCGGGCGCTCCTGGACACGGATCGGCCACCGCTCTCGGCCGCCGACGCGGAACGGCTGGTGGCGAGGGTGATCGACGACGTGATCGGGCTCGGCCCCCTGGAGGCGCTGATTGCCGACCCTGCCGTGACCGAGGTGATCGCCAACGGCCCGGCAGCGGTCTACGCCGAGCGGGACGGCCGGCTCGCACGTGAGCCGCTCGGCTTCCGCGACGAGGCGCACCTGCGACAGGTGATCGAACGCATCGTGGGCGCGGCGGGCCGGCGCGTCGACGACGCCAGCCCGATGGTCGACGCTCGGCTTCCAGACGGCAGCCGGGTGAACGCGGTGCTGCCTCCGCTGGCGGTTGACGGGCCGCTCCTGACCATCCGCAAGTTCGGCCGCAGGCCGCACACGGTCGACCAGCTGATCGCGTCCGGCAGCCTCCGCGAGGAGCACGCCGCGGTGCTGGAACGGGCCGTCCGGGGCCGCCTCAACCTGGCGGTCAGCGGCGCCACCGGCACCGGCAAGACCACGCTTCTGAACGCGCTGGCCTCGTTCATCGACCCGGCGGAGCGGATCGTCACGGTGGAAGACGCCGCCGAGCTCCGCCTCGACCAGCCGCACGTGGCGCGGCTGGAGGCCCGCCCGCCCAGCCTGGAGGGCCTGGGCGAGGTCACCGTTCGCGCGCTCGTCCGCAATGCGCTTCGCATGCGGCCCGACCGCATCGTGGTCGGCGAGGTGCGCGGCCCAGAGGCGCTGGACATGCTGCAGGCGATGAACACGGGCCACGACGGATCGCTGACCACCGTCCACGCAGGCTCGCCGGAGGAGGCGATCCGGCGCATCGAGACGATGGTGCTGATGGCTGGGCTCGATCTGCCGCACTCCGTGGTGCGGGAGCATGTCGGGCTCGCGATCGACGTGGTGGTGCACGTCGCCCGCTCGGCGGACGGCCGCCGCCGGGTGGCCGCCCTCGCGGGACGGGACCGCGACGCCGGCACGCTGCGGGAGTTGGGTGACGACCTTCTGGCGTCGCTGGTGGAGAGCCGATGCCCGGCATAGGACGGCTGACGCGGCGCATCGCGCGACTGCGGGAGCACCGGCTGCGGGAGCGAATCGGCCGCCAGGCGCCGCTGGTGGCTCAGGTGCTGGCGGCTCACCTGCGGGCGGGCCGCTCGCTCGCCCAGGCGGTCGGAGAGTCGGCGGAGCACCTGCCTCAGCCCGCTCGCGCCGGGATGGAGCGGGCGGCCGGCGCCGTCGCGCTGGGAGTCCCGCCGGGCGAGGCTGTGCGGGCGGTCGGCACGCATCCGGATCTGGAGCTGCTGGCGGCGGCGCTGGCCATGCAGGCGCGCTACGGCGGCGAGCTGCCGGTGCTGCTCGAGGACATGAGCGAGGCGCTGCACCAGCGAGCCGCTCTGGAGCGCTCTGCGCGGGTGGCCACTGCACAGGCCCGCGCCACCGGCCGCATCGTGTCGGTGATGCCGCTGCTCGGGGTGGTGGCGCTGTGGCTCGTCGATCGCCCGGCGGCCGAGACACTGCTGATGACGTGGGTGGGCTGGATCGCCATCCTGTGCTCTGCGGCGCTGACCATCGCCGGCCAGCTTCTGATCGGGCGGATCGCGCGCGTGGATCCGTGACGGGCTTCGGGCTGGCGACGATGGCCGGGGCGGTGGCGGCGCTGGCCGAGGCAGCGCGGGCTGCGCTGACCGACCGCCGCACCGAGGGCTCCGGTGCACGGGCGCGGCGGCCCGTGCTGATCGTTCTGGGACGCCGGGTGGTGGGAATCGCCCCTGTGCTGGCCCGGCGGCCGCGGGTCGTAACCGGCGACCGCGCCGGCCACGCCGCGGCGGCCGCGGGGCTGGAGCCGGGTGACGTCGAGGCGCTGCGCGGGGGCGCGCTGGTCGCGTTCACCGGCCTCGGCGCGGGGGCGTTGCTGGTCGTGGGCGGACTGCCGGGGATGCTGATCGCTGTCCTGGCCGCGGGTTTCGGCGTGGCGTACGCCGACCTGTGGCTGCGGGCGGTGGATCGCGCTCGGCGGGAGCGGATCGAGCGGGCGGCGCCGGCGTTCCTCGATCTGGCGGCGGCGGCGGTGGCTGCCGGCGTGAATCTGGACGCGGCCCTAGCCGGCGCGCGTTGCGCGGTCAGCGGCCCGCTGGCGGACGAGCTCGACCTCGCGCAGGCCAACATGGAGCTGGGACACCCGCGGCGGGCCGAGCTGCGTGATCTGGCGGAGCGCACGGGGTCTCAGGCGCTGGCCGGGCTGGCCCTCGCCGTGTCGCTGTCCGACCGGCTCGGCGTGCCCGTGGCGGACGCGCTGCGCCGCCAGGCCCGGCGGGCCCGCGCGGACCGCGCCCGGGCGGTGTCCGAGCGGGCGGCGGCGGCCGGCCCGCGGGTGCTGGTCGTGGTCGTGTTCGTGCTGGTGCCCGCGGCGATGCTGCCGCTGGCGGCGGCCGTAGGGCTGTCCGTCGCGGGAGCGGTGACAGGCCCGTGACATCGCCGCCGGAGCTGCGAGCGTCGAACAGCTGGGAACTGGCCACCCGCAGGAGCAAGTGTTGAAAGCGTTGCAACTGTTGCGGACGTTGGCTATAGTTGGGGTCAAGGAGGGCGCCGATGAGCGGCAATCGAACGGAACCGATGGCTATGGATGCACGTCGCGACTGGGCGGCCGGCGTGGACGAGTCCGTCGCACCGGAGAAGCTCACCGGATATCCGTCGATGCGGAAGGCGGCTCGAATCCTCGGCGTCGATGTCTCCACTCTGTCGCGCCGCGCTGACGTCCAGGCGCGCGTGCTTCGTCGGGGCCAAGAGTTGCTTCTGTCGCCCGATCTCGTGCTCGAGCTAGCCGGCCATTTCCACCGTCGGAGGCTAAGCGCGGTCGCGGCCGCATTGATGGCGCATGCGGTTGAAAACGCCCCAGCAGAGTACGTGGACGAGATCGAATCCGAAATCGACGAGGCTCTGGCTCGTCAGCGAAAGCCAGTGAACCTCCCTCCCTCGGGATTCCTCCGAGAAGCGCGGCGAGCGCTCCCCGCCGATCTCTATGCCGAGGTCGAACGGGTATACACCGCGGAGGCCCCGCATGTGGCGGGCAGCGCAGATCTCGGCGAGGGCGACTAGCCGGCCGTCGTAAAGGGTGGCCTGTAGGCGAGGTACTGCCCGACGAGCGGTAGTCGCCTCGGTTCCATTCGAGGCCGAAAACCGAGGGAGCGGAGGAGCTCGACGTTCCCGGTCCTTCCTTCGTCAGCGCCGACTTCCTCAATCTGACGATGCTGCCTGCTGACCTCGACGAGATAGGCGAGCAGCCAACCAGCTCCGGCGCGGGAGAAATCATTCATCTCCGTGCTGTCCGTTCGCAGCGCCACCGCGCGGAGAATTACCGGAGCTTCGCTCGCGTCATCGATGTGGAAGAGCAGTGCCGCCAACTCTTCCTCATTCCCATCGGAGTCGATGAGGGTCAGGAAGACGACCCGACCGCGACTCTTGTGCTGGTTTCGGTTGACCTTGCCGCGGGCGGTCCTGCTGCCTTCGGTCGCCGACGGCCCGAAGTGGGTGCTAGTGAGAAAGCCCGTCATCGAAACCCGGAAGCTCGGCCGCCCGCGCTTTCGGAAAAAGGGCAGGTAAGGAAACCCGTCTTGAATCCGCACCTTCGTCTCGCCGTTCTGTTCCACGCGGACAGCAGCCGCGATGCGTCCGCGCCCTTTGACATAGCGCACCCAGAACGCACGGATGTCCGACTCGACGTTTCGTCGATGCACCGTGCCGATGCTAGACCCTCGGTTAGATGGCGCACCATCGGGCCGCCGCGGCTCGCGTCGGCGACGAGAACCGCAACCAGAGGAGCGTTCCCACGGCGCAATACCAGGCCGCGCTCGCTGAGAATCGTTCGACTCGGCGTGTCGTCAGGCGCACCTCCGTAGGGGCCGACGCTAGCCACCCGCCGCCCCCGTTGTCAAGCGAGGCGCCGTACCGCGCGTGGCATACTTGAAGCGGCCGTGAAAGAGTTGGAGGACGTTCGCGAGCGCGTTGGGGCAGGGCGCGCCGAAGAGCCCGCCGTCGTCCCCGCGCGGTTGCCTGGACCGGGCATCTCGAATGCCGCGCTGGCGCGCGCGATCCTGCAGCGCCAGCCACCCGGAACCGCGCCGCCGCCGGTGCTGCCCGGCCAGACGCTGGCCGACCGCGCGCCGGAGCTGATCGGCGCCGAGATCACCGCCGTCATGCGGGGCGCCACGCGCGGCGGCGAGTGGCCGGAGTTCGCCGACGAGATGATCGGGGCCGTCCGAAACGCCGTCGGCAACGAGGCGACAGGCGATCAGATGCAGGAGATCGGGCGTCGCGCGCATGCGATCGCAGACACCAAGCATGTAGCCGCCATGGGGGTCGAGTACTCGATCCCGGCCGCCCTCTCCATGCTCGAGCAGCTGTATCACAAGGCGGCAGGCGTGGACGGTCTCACGCTGTCCTTCGGACTGGAGTTCCTGACCAAGCTGCTCGGCCGCGACTCGACGACCTATCTGTCAGGCGCATTCGCCCCCAACCTTCACACGGAGCCACCACCGAGCGCGATCGAGGACTGGATCACCATCGCCCTCGATGCCATGAGCGACGGCGACACGCTGATGAAGCTCGAGCTCGAGGGCACGGTCGACCGCCTGATCGATCTGCGCGGCCAGTTCGCGGCCGCGACCGACACCAGGGCGCGCCAGGCTCTGGGGTCGTCGATCGGCGAGACCTCGCGCCGCGCGCTGCTGCTCGACCGCATGCTGCAGGACGCCAGAAAGCAGGTCGGGACGTCGAACCGGCCGCTGTTCGAGAGCGTCGCAGCCTCGCTCGGCAAGATCACCAGCGCCGCCCAGCAGGCAAGCGGTCCCGAGACCACGGCGATGGACGCACTGGGCGGGGATCTCGAGCTGCTCGGCGAGCAGAGAATCGACCTCGAGGCGGTCACCGGCCAGACGGTGGGGACGTCGATCGTCAACCCCGAGGAGGCGTTCCCCAAGGCCACGGACGCGGCCGACCAGCAGTTCATGAGCGACCTTCAGAGCCGGGTCGCGGGCGAGAGCTCGCGCGTCAAGGATCTGCACGACAAGCTGATCCCGCAGACCTATACGCTGCCCGACTTCGTGCGCGCCTACAAGGGCTGGCACGGTTTCTTCAGCCAGCAGCAGGAGATGAACGACCCCATCGTCGGCCTCGCCTACGAGCTCACCGACTCGGTCTACGGCAAGCTGCTGGGCACCGATACGGGCGACACCTACGTCTCCATCCAGCAGGGCATCGGCCGCGCCATCATGATGCCGATGATCGTCGAGATGGTGCGCTCGGGAGGCGTCACCGGCGCGACCTCGGGCACCGACTTCGCCAAGCAGCTGAGCGCCGCCGGCCTGCATCGCACCGGCGGCGGGAGAGCGACCGGCAGCGCCTCGTCGCCGAGCTACCAGTACGGCGAGATGTACGGCAGGGATACGGGCACCAACGAGGTGTCGTCGGCCCGGAGTCTCGCGTCCTCGCGTGAGAGCTCGACCTCGGCCGCCGCCAACGTCGTGTCCCGCGTGACACCCGATCTGCA
>JBQCGJ010000253.1:0-7128 GCA_051955775.1 Gaiellales bacterium
CGACCACGCGCGCGTTCTCGCAGTGCGCGAGCACGGTCACGCCCAGCTCCGCCGCCTCCTCCATGACAGCGAAGGCCACGTCGTCCTCGGCCAGGATGCCCAGCTCGAGATAGGACAGCCACAGCTTGACGCTGCCCACTCCCAGCTCGGCCACCTCGCGCAGGTCGCCGTGGCGGTACGCCTGCGGCTCCCAGATCACGGCGTGGAAGGCGAGATCGATCAGCGCCTCGGGCATCTCGTCGGCCAGCGTGCGGCGGGCGGCCTCGGCCGGCCGCTCGCCCGGCAGGGCATCCACGAAGGCAAGCGCTGACGTCGTCCCCCCGCACAGGGCCGAGCGCGTCGCATCGCGCACCGCCCCGAACGGGTGCGTGTGCACGTCCACGGCGCCGGGCAGCACCAGGCAGCCGCCGGCGTCCACCACGCGCGCGCCGGCCCGGTCGACGGCTCCCAGCCGCGCGATCGCACCGCCCGAGACCAGCACATCGCAGACCACCGAGCCATGCGGAGTGACCACGGTGCCGCCCACGATCGCCGTGCGTGTCATCGTCTCCGCTATCCCAGCACCGAGTCGGGTAGGGTCGGCGCCGCGCCGAGCAGCCGCCGGGTGTATTCGTGCTCGGGCGCAGCCAGCACCTGACCCACCGGCCCGGACTCGCACAGCGAGCCGCGGTCCATGACCAGCACGGTGTCGGCCACGCAGGCGACGACTCCCAGGTTGTGGGTGATGAAGAGCATGGACAGGCTGAGCTCGCGCTGCAGGTCGCACAGCAGCTCGAGCACGGCGGCCTGCACCGACACGTCCAGGGCCGAGGTGACCTCATCGCAGATCAGCAGGTCGGGCCGCGCTGCCAGGGCGCGGGCGATCGCGACCCGCTGGCGCTCACCGCCCGACAGCTCGGCGGGGAACCGCGTGGCCAGCCGGCGGGGCAGCCGCACCCGCTCCAGCAGCTCCCCCACCTCGCGCTGCGCATCGCCTCGTGACAGCCGCCGCAGCACCCGCAGCGGCCGCTCGATCGAGGAGCCCACGTGGTGCCGCGGGTTGAGCGACTCGTACGGGTTCTGGAACACGATCTGGATCCGCCGCCGCACGTCCAGAGGGCGCGCCCTGGCGGCGCCCGCGACGGGCGCGCCGTCGAACACGATGCCCCCCGCCGCCGGCTCGTGCAGCCCGGCGATGCAGCGCCCGATGGTGGTCTTGCCGCTGCCCGACTCGCCCACCAGGGCCACGCAGCGGCCCGCCTCGATCGTGAACGACACGCCGTCCACCGCCGCGCGGTCGTGGCGGCCCCGGTAGCGCGCCTCCAGGTCCGTCACCTCCAGCAGCGGCGTGCCGGCGGCCCCCGACCCGGCGGCCCGGGCGTCCCCGCGCAGCCGTTCGCCCAGCGCCAGCTCCGCCCATCGCACGCAGCGCACCGCGTGGCCCGGGGCCACCGTATCCAGCGAAGGCACCGCCTCCAGACAGGCGGGCGCCTGATGCGCGCAGCGGGCCGCGAAGGCGCACCCCTGCGGCCACTCGCCCACCCCAACCGACACGCCGGGGATGCCCCGCAGGGAACGCGGCCGGCGGAAGTCGGGGATGGCCTCGACCAGCGCCCGCGTGTACGGGTGGCGCGGCCGCTCGATGACCTCGTCGGCAGGGCCGTGCTCCACCACTCGGCCGGCGTACATGACGGCGATCCGGTCGGCCATGCGGGCCACCACGGCCAGGTCGTGGGACACGTACACCATTGCCATGCCCTGCTCGTCGCGCAGCCGCAGCAGCTCGGCCAGGATGCGGTCCTGGGTGAGCACGTCGAGGCCGGTGGTGGGCTCGTCCAGCACCGCCACCGGCGGCTGGCACACGCACGCCATGGCGATGGTCACCCGCTGCTGCTGGCCGCCCGAGAGCTGGTGCGGATAGCGGCGCGAGAACCCTGTGTCGACGCCCAGCTCGACCCGGGCCAGGGCGGCCCGTACCGAATCGTCCGAGGCGGCGGCCACGCGGTGCGCGCGCAGCACGTCCATGATCGAGTCGCCGATCCGAAGCGCCGGGTTGAGCGCGCCGCCGGGATCCTGCGGGACGTAGGACACGACCCTCCCCCGCAGCCCGCGCAGCGCCTTTGCGTCGCGGCCCACGATCGGCTGGCCGCCGACCTCGATGGAGCCTCCGCGTACCTGCACCCCGGGCCGTGCGTAGCCCAGGAGCGCCAGTGCGGTGGTCGTCTTGCCGCTGCCCGACTCGCCCACCAGGCCCAGGATCTCGCCCGCCGCCACGGCCAGGCTGACGCCCTCCACCACCGGCTCGCCGGAGGACAGCGCCAGCGACAGGTTCTCGACCTGCACGACGGCGGCCGGCGCCTGGGTGCTCACGCCAGCACGCTCCGGGTGGTGCGCGGGGCGTAGGAGCGGCCGAGGCTGCGCGCGATCGCGTCGCCGGTCAGGTTGATGCCGATCGTGAGCAGGGCGATCATCGCGGCCGGCGCCAGCACCGCCCACTCGTTGAGCTGGATGTACTCCCGGTTCTGGCTGATCATCAGTGCCCAGTCGGAGCTCGGCGGCTGCAGGCCCAGGCCGAGGAAGTTGACCGAGGCCACGATCAAGATCGAATAGGTGAATCGCAGCCCGGCGTCGACCAGGATCGGGGCCATGATGTTGGGCAGCACCTCGCGGCGGATCACCGCCGGGCCGCGCTCACCCCGGGCCACTGCCGCCTCGACATACCCCCGCACCGACACCACCTGGGTGGCCGTGCGCACGATGCGGCTGACGGCCGGGGCCTGGATCACCGCCACCCCCACTACCAGCACGCCCACCCCGGTGCCGGCGCCGGTGATCAGCACGAGCAGGAAGAGCAGCGGCGGGAAGGCCAGCATCACGTCCACCGAGCGCATCAGCACCGGGTCGAGCCGCGACCGCGTGTAGCCCGCCACCAGCCCGATGGTGAGCCCGATCACGTAGGCCAGCAGGGTGGCCGCCAGGGCCAGCCCGATCACCGACCGCCCGCCGTACAGCAGGCGGCTGAGCACGTCCCGGCCCAGGAAGTCGGTGCCCAGCGGGGTCGACGAGGACGGCGGCGCGAAGTTGACCCCCACCGGAGCGTTGGGGTCGTGCGGCGCCAGGTACGGCCCGAATAGCGCCACCGCCAGCACGAAGGCCACGATGATCACGCCGGCCGCGCCGGACGCGGTGCGCACGAACCGGAAGCGGCCGCTCATGCCGGCTCCCTCAGTCTCGGCACCAGCAGCAGCACGATCAGGTCGGCGATCAGGTTGAGCACGATGTAGGCGACCGCGATCAGCATCGCCACCGACTGCACGACGGTCACGTCGCGGTTGCCCACGGCGGTCACCAGGGTGCTGCCGATGCCGGGGTAGGCGAACACGGTCTCGGTGACGATGATGCCGCCGATCAGCCATTGCAGGTTCTGGGCCAGCACCTGCACGGCGGGCGGGAGCGCGTTTCGCAGCGCGTAGCGGCCGAGCACGCGGCGCTCGGACAGGCCGTTCAGACGCGCGGTCTGCACGTACTCGGTCTGCAGGGCCTCCACCATCCCCGCCCGCACCATGCGAATGCCCGCCGCCAGCGACGCGAACAACAGCGTGGCCACGGGCAGCACGAGCTGGGTGGGATCGCTCAGCGGGTCTCCGCCGGGCGGCACGATGGCCACCGGCGGCAGCCAGTTCAGGCCCACGAAGAACACCCCCACCAGGAGCGAGCCGATCACGAACTCGGGCAGCGCGATCGCGGCCAGCGAGACGATCGAGATCGCGTGGTCGAGCGGGCGGCCGGCGTACGCCGCGGCCAGCACCCCCAGCCCCAGCGACAGCGGGATCATCAGCAGCGCGGCGATCGCGGCCAGGATCAGCGAGTTCTTGACCGGCCCCGAGATCAGCGGCCAGATCGGCGCATGCTTGGCGCCCTGTGCGAGGCCGACGGACGAGTCGCCCAGGTTCCCCTGCACGAACCCGGACAGCCAGTCGGTGTACTCCTGGTAGGCGGGCTTGTCCAGGTGCAGCTGGTGGTTGAGAATGGCCACCTCCTTCGGCGTGCCGTTGCGCCCCAGCACCACGCTGGCCGCGTTGCCGGGCAGCACCTGGCAGCCGATGAAGATGACTATGGAGGCGGCCAGCAGAGCCAGCACCGCGCCGACCGTGCGCCGCCACAGGAAGGTGGCGACAGGCGACAGCTCACGGCGAGCAGGCCGTGGTTCCGCGAGCGTGGTCACGTCAGCAGTCTACGAGGACAGCCACGCATCCAGGAAGCGGTAATTCCCCAGCGCCCCGGCGGCGCTGGGCTTCAGCCCCTTGACCTTGGTCGAGAGCCCGTCCACCCAGTCGGCGTTCGTCCAGTTCAGGTAGCCGCCCTGGTTGTACTGGATCGACTGCACCTGATTCCACAGGGACTGGGCCTTGCTCTGGTCGAGCTCCCCGATGGCCTGGGTGAGGAGGTTGTTCCACGACGCCGACTTCCAGTGCGTCTCGTTGTACGGCGCGTCCGTGGCCAGGGCCTGCAGGTAGAAGAACTTCAGCGAGTTGATCGGCCACTGCGTCTCGGCGAACGGCATCTTCAGGTACAGCAGCGACGGGTTGTAGTAGGAGTCCGCCGGCACCTGCTTGAGGTTCATGGTCACCCCGGCGGCCTTGGCCTGCTGGGCCAGCAGCGTCGCCGCCTCGACGAAGCCGGGGAAGATGTCGGACGTCTGCAGCTCGACCGTCAGCCCGGACTGGCCGGCCGACTTGAGCAGCGACTTGGCCTTCTCGATGTCCTGCACGCGTTGCGGAAGGGAGGTGTCGTAGAACGGCAGCCCCTTGCCGACGATGTCGTTGCCGACCGTGCCGTAGCCGTTGATGGCGCCGTTGATCAGCGCCGGCCGATCGGCGATCAGCTTCACCGCCTCGGTCACCCGGGGGTCGTTGAAGGGCGGCTTGGAGACGTCCATGTAGAACATCATTGCCTGCGGCGAGGGGGCCGCAAGCACCGTGATCTGGCCGCTCGACGCCTGCGCCTTGGCCTGCGCCGTGGGCAGCTGCGCCATGCCGTCGATCTGCCCCGCCAGCAGCGCGTTCAGGCGCGCGGTGTTGTCGGTGATGGAGGTGATCTTGAGTGTGTCGACGTACGGCTTGCCCTGCACCCAGTAGTTCTTGTTGGCAGAGAACACGCTTTGCTGGCCGGGAGTGAACGACTCGAACTTGAACGGGCCGGTGCCGATCGGGTGCGTGTAGTCCTTCTGCCCCTCCGGGATGATCCAGGTGTTGTAGTAGAGGAAGTTGGCCTGCAGGTCGGCGTCCGGGGTCTTCAGAGGGATCTGCACCGTCAGCTTGTCCAGCTTCTTCAGCTCGGCCACGTTGATGCCCGACACGAAGGGCAGTGCGTAGCTGGTCTTGCCCGCCATCTGCTGGATCGAGTAGATGACGTCGGCGGCGCCGAACGACTTGCCGTTGTGGAAGGTGACGTCGGGCCGCAGCTTGACCGTCCACACCGTGGCGTCGGCGTTGGGATGCCACTCCAGGGCCAGGCCGGGGCTGCGCGACAGGTCGGAGTTGACCACCGTCAGCGGGTCGTACAGGTTCTGGATGCGGCCCTCGTCGAGGGGGGTGACGCCGATCAGCGGGGTGACCGTCTCGGCCGTGCCGCCGCCCACGAAGCCCAGGCTGAGCTGTCCGCCGCGGCGAACGGCTCCCGCGGTCGTGGTCGCCGTCGAGGAGGGGGTTGACGAGCCGCTGCCGCACGCCGCGGCCACCAGCGGGGACAATCCCAGCATGGCGCCGGCGGTGCCGCGCAGCAGCGTTCCGCGGGACACGCGGAGCCCATGGCCCGGGTCGTCCGCGGCTGGACTGTGGTCTCGGGGGTCGGTCACCGGCTCCTCCAGGTCGTCGCGGGGGTTGGCGCGCCGCTACGCGCCGGGGTCCATGCTCGCATACACCCTGACCGGAGAAGGTGGTGAAAACGACAATCATCGCCGTCCAACTCCGGACGCGTCAACACGCCGGGCATGGGAGGGCTGCAGCCTGCAGCCATGCGGGTTTCGGGCACTCGTCGGCGGGGGCTTCGACGCATGCGGAACAAGGCGGTATGCTATCATACCGCTTCCCCGCTGCGGCCCGGCCGAGGCGTGCAGACGTGCCCGCGCGCAGCACTCTCACGACCCCCGCCGAACCGAAAGGACACCGCCGTGGAAGGAACGCTGCTCGCGTCCGGGCTCGGGTTTCCCGAGGGCCCGGTCGTCATGCCGGACAGCTCCGTAGTCTTCTGTGATGGCAACATCGGAGAGCTTCTGCAGTGGAAGGACGGGGTGGTCAGCACCTTCGCCACCACCGGCGGCTCGCCGTGGGGCGCGGTGCTGGGAAGCGACGGCGCGATCTATGTGACACAGGGCGGCAACGTGCCGGGAAGCGGCGATCTCAGCGCCGTGCCGGGCATCCAGCGGGTGGCCGCCGATGGCACCGTGGAACTGCTCTGTGCGAGCATCGGCGGGTACGAGCTGGCCGGCCCCAACGACCTCGCCTTCGGCCCCGACGGCCGCCTGTGGTTCACCGACTCCGGCACCGAGCAGGACGACCGCTTCGACGAGGACAGGCGCGCGCCGGGCCGGCTGTTCGCGCTCGACGCCTCGGGCGGCGAATTCCTGATGGAGCGGCCGCAGGTGTACCCCAACGGGATCGCGTTCGACGCCCGCGGCCGGCTGTACTGGACGGAGTCGGCCGCCCACCGCGTGTGTCGCCTGGACGACGGCGAGGCCATGGTGTGGGCCCAGCTCTCGGACGGGCACGTGCCGGACGGGATGGCCTTCGCGGCTGACGGTCGTGCGTTCGTGTGCACCACCATCTCGGGCGGGGTGACGGTGCTGTCGCCGGACGGCGAGGTGCTGGAGGAGATCTCGCTGGGCGAGCACGCCACCAACTGCATCTTCGACGGGCCGGCCCTGTACGTCACCGCGACCAAGGTGCCGGAGATCCACGCCGAGCAGCGCACCGGCACGTTCTGGCGGGTCGAGACCGACGCCGAGGGACCGCTGCCGCTGCTGCCGGGGCAGCTGTAGGACGCAAGCCGTTTGGTACCGGGTACACGAGCCCCGTCGTTCCAAATCAAGGGCCCGGCGCGCGCCCCAACGCACGGGATTTGTAAAGACGGGGCTCGTGTACCCGGTAC
>JBQCGJ010000254.1:0-9880 GCA_051955775.1 Gaiellales bacterium
GCCAGTCCCACCGCCACGTCCCGGAACAGCTCCGCATACACCCCGCCCAGGCCCACCATCGCGACCGGGCCGAACCTGGGATCCCGGCGGGCGCCGACGATCAGCTCCACGCCGTCGCCCAGCGGCGCCATCTGCTCGACCGAGAAGGCAGGCGGCGACAGCCGCTCCGCCATCCCGGCGAACGCCTGCTCCAGATCCTCGGCGTCGACCAGGCCCACCGCGACGCCGCCGGCGTCGGACTTGTGCAGCGTGCCCAGAGCCTTCAGCACCACGGGATAGCCGATCCCGTCGGCCGCCTCCCGCAGCTCGGCCAGGTTCCGCACCCGATGCGCCAGGCCGAAGGGGACGCCGGCCTGCTCGAGCAGCGCCCGGGCACCGAAATATCCATCCACCTCGCCCGAAGGGACCGCGTCGGGCAGCCGCGGCGCGCCGCTGGGCTGCGGGCGATCTCGAAGCTCGGCCATCGCCCACGCGGCCGCCTCGATCGTGCGGTACACCGGGACGCCGCCCGCGCGCAACGCCTCGGCGGTCGGCGTGCCGGGATACATGGTGTGCGCGACCAGCGGCCGTCCGCTGTCGCGGGAGGCGGCGGCGACCGCCCGCGCGACCTCCACCTCGCGCTCCAGGAACTCCTCGGAGTACTGGCTGTAGCCGCCGAAGTAGCCGGTCAAGAGCAGGCCGTCCACCTCGCCCGACTCCAGGATGGTGCGCGCCGTGTTGGCGTAGGAGAAGAAGTCCTGCTCGCCGCCCCCGGCCAGGTCGACCGGGTTGGCGGTGGCGGCCGTCGGCGGGAGCTGAGCGGCCAGCGCCGCCGACAGCTCCGCCGACAGCCGGGGCAGCTCGAGCCCCATCGAAGACGCCGCGTCGCAGGCGATCGCGCCGTGACCGCCGCCGTCGCCGAGCACGGCAACCCGCGGCCCGGCGGCCCGGCGCGGCGTGACCAGGGCCGCGGCGAGATCGATCATCTGTCCCGGTGACGGGACCAGCCTCACACCCGCCGCGCGGCACGCCGCCTCGACCACCGCCAGGTCGCTGACCAGCGCGCCCGTGTGCGAGCGGGCGGCCCGCACACTGGCGTCCGAGCGCCCGACGGTGAGTAGGATGACCGGCTTCCCGCACGACGCAGCCGCGTCCACGAACG
This sequence comes from Gaiellales bacterium, assembly GCA_051955775.1. GTDB lineage: Bacteria > Actinomycetota > Thermoleophilia > Gaiellales > JAICJC01 > DASUHT01. Next base: position 1,142 of record JBQCGJ010000254.1, read on the forward strand.
CGCGGCCGTCGCGGAAGTCCTCCGCGTAGACGGCGATCAGCTCACTGGCGTCGTGGGCGGCGAAGTCGGTCACCAGCTCGGCCAGGTCGACGTCGGCCTGATTGCCGGTCGAGGCGAAGCGCGAGAACCCGAGCCTGTGCACCTCGGCCAGCAGGCCCAGCTCGAGCGCCAGGTTGCCGCTCTGGGAGATCAGCCCGATGGAGCCCGGGGGCAGTTCGTTGGAGCACAGCCCGAGCTCTGACGACGCGTCGAACACGCCCAGGCAGTTGGGTCCGAGCAGCATGGCGCCGGCGGCGCGCACACGCTCGACCAGCGCCCGCTCGCGCTCGCGGGCCTCGTCGCCCAGCTCGCCCAGGCCGGCGGTGATGCCGACCAGCGCGCGGGCGCCGCTCTGCAGCGCGTCGTCCACCGCCTGCTCGAAGGCCGGCGCTGGAACCGACACGACAACCAGGTCAGGGGCGCCGGGCAGCTCGGTCAGGGAGCGGTAGGCGGGCCGGCCCAGCACCTCGCCGCCGTTCCGATTGACCAGGTAGACGGGCCGCCGCCGCTCGCCGCGCAGCGCACCCCGGGCCAGCCAGTTGCCCCACTTGGCGGGGTCGTTGGAGGCACCCAGAATGGCCACCGAGCGGGGGTCGAAGAGCGGGGTGAGGTCGCGCGCCATGGGGACGGAATCCTGTCAGAAGGCAGCATGCGGCCGCCCCGGGAACCGTCCGTGGGCGATTCAAGACGGGGTCTGCCCCCCGGGGCCAGGCCCCAGGGGCCAGGCCCCTTCTCCCGGCGCCGCTCCGGTGTACGCCGACCCGAGCGTAAACCGCCGGCAACGCGGCCCGAAACGCTCGGAACCGTCACGAAACCCGATTGGAAATCATCCGACGGCCAAATGGACGGAGGGTGGAGAGGGGCCTGGCCCCGGGGGCCAGCCCCTCTCGCTAGCCGCTCAGCCCGGCAGGAAGTCCACCTCGACCGCCTCGGCGATGGGGCGGTAGCCGATCCGGGCGTAGATCGCGTTCGAAGTGGGGTTCGCGAGGTCGGTGAACAGGAGCATCGTGCGCGCCCCGGCCGACAGGCGGGCGGCGGTCAGCTCCCGCACGATCGTCGTGGCGTAGCCGCGGCGGCGCAGCTCGGGCGGCGTGTAGACGGGGCCGATACGCGCGCATCCCGGCGACGTCTCGCGCGACCCGGCGAGCGAGACCACGGCCCCGGCGTCCTCCCACACCATCAGCGCCAACTCCTTCCCCAGGTGGGCGTCGATCCCTCGCGCCAGATCCTCCGCGCCGCCCTGGACGCCGGTCTCGGCCGAGAACGCGGCCATCCACTCGATCAGCAGATCGCGGTCGGCGGCGGTCGCATCACGCATCCGACCCGGGGTGGGCGGCGTCTCCTCGAGACGGTCGAGCCGGTGCAGGATCAACTGCATGCGCGCCTCCGTGCGGCCTCCGGACAGGCGCGCCCACTCGGCCGCGAACTCATCCACCTCGGGCCGGGTGCCGTTCACTCCCGGCAGCCCCGGAGCGTCCTCCTGCATGACCGAGGCCAACACGTGCAGCGCGGCGGACGACCGCGGCTGGGCCACCACGCCGTGGAAGGGCGGCGTGCGCAGTGCCGCGGCCTGTGCCTCGCCGGCCTCCTCGACCACCCACAGCGCGAATTCGGGATACCGGCCCGGCGTCCGCTCCAGGTCGTTCAGCACACCCAGCATGACCGTGTGCCGGGCCTCGTCCGCCGTCAGCAGCGGCTCGGCCAGCGCGCGAAACTCACCCGCCGTGGCCACCCGCCGGCCGACCAATCCGTCCATTCACGAGACCCTACATGCAGCCGCCAGCGGGCCCGACCGGCACCAGCAGGAACGCGCGCTGAGCGCCGCGAAACCGCCCCACGCCGGCGATCTCACCCGAGTCGTTGATCCCAGTGGCAACGCCGAGGTGCCACCCGGATCCAGCCGGGATGAGCGAGTTCAGGTCGACCCCCACGCCGTTCGAGATCAGAAACGCGCTGGGCTCGAAGAACACCGTCGGATGGTGCGCGCCGACGATCTGGTCACAGTCGTTCATGCCGTGGATCTCGGGATCGACCAGCGCGGGCGTCGGGATCGACTGCCACGTGGAGCCGGTCCACAGGACGATGCCCAGCGGATCGAAGGTCTGCCCGGCGATGTGCCCGGTGTCGGAGATCGCCTCCGTGGCGGTCTCCGAGGCCAGCGGGACGGACGGCAGCACGTGCATGACGCCGTTGGCGTACTCGAACGGCGCCGATCCATGGGGATCGTCCACCAGCGTGCCCACCGCGGTCCCGGAGTCGTTCACATCCGCGCCGATGCTGCCGTCATAGCCGAGGCGCGGCAGCCTGGTCCATGTGCCGGTCGACCGGTACACCGCCTGTGACTCGCCGGCCGCCGTCTCGCCGTTGCCGATGATGGCGCCCGTATCGCCGATGCGCGCCGGCGTGGGGTTGCCGATGTTGTGCATCGCACCCTGGTTGGCCCGCCACAGGAACGCGTGCTGGGGCGAGCCGGCGGCGACGCTGGCCGTGCCGACCACGGCCCGGTTGTTGCTGATCGCGGTGGCCCGGCTGTTCGGCCCGCCGAGGGTGCCGATGTCGATCATGCGCCCGTCGCGGTACACGAACGCATGCACCGCGCCCGACGCCGTGCGCGACCAGCCGACCACATCACCGCGGTTGTTCAGGTCTGTGGCGCTACTCGATGCACCGCCCAGCGTGCCCAGGTCGACCACCTGATAGCTGGCCGCGGACGCAGCAGGGGCAGCGGCAAGCAGCAGCCCCAGCACCGCCACGCCCCACATGCTCACGCGTCTCAACGTCCCGGATGCGCCCATCTCTCGACCTCCGTCGTCGACCTGCCGCGGCCCGCCTGGCCTGCCCGGCCCGACGCTATACCCGGGCCGCCGGCCGGTCAACCTCCGCCCGGCCCAGGGCGGCCGCGGCGGCCGCGCGGCCGGTGCGCACCGCACCCTCCATGTAGCCCGCCACCCAGTGATCCGAGCCCGCCACATAGAACGGCGGCTCGTGCGTCCCGTGCAGCGGCCCCACCGCGGTCAGGTCGCCGGGCGCCCACTGGGTGATGTAGCCCTGCGTGTACGTGTCGACGCCCCACTCGGCCGTGGCGTAGCCGCTGAAATCGGCGGCTTGCGGCCCGTACAGCCGCACCAGCGCCGCGGTCAACTGCTGCCGTCGCACGTCGGGCGGCGCGGCCAGATGGTGAGCCAGCCGCTCCGGCGGCACCAGGATCGACAGCACGCCGTCCGCCTGCGGCCAGGTCGAGCCCAGCACGCCCTCGCTCTCGGCCAGCCCGTTCTGGCCGCGGTCGCGCCAGAACGGCGAGTCGTAGGCCGCGACCGCCTTGGCGGCCAGCGCGTGGCGCAGGCGCCGAAGCGACGCCAGGCGCTCCGCCGACAGGCCCTCGATCCGGACGTCGCGAAGCGGGCCGGCCGGAAGGGCGCACACAACCGCGTCGGCCTCCAGCGTCTCGCCGCCGTGAAGCTCGACGCGCACCCGGCTGCCGATGGAGATCGATCGCACCGGCGCACCCAGCCGCAGACGCCCGCCCAGCTCGGCCGCCATGGCCAGCGGCAGCGCGGAGCTGCCGGCCACCAGGGTCATGCTCTCCCAGGTCTCGTAGTCGTACGTCCCAGTGGAGCCGGCCACGGCGTCCATGCGCAGCGCCGACAGCAGAGACACCCGCTCACCCGACCCGCCGGCCCCGCCCAGCCGGGCCAGCTCGGACAGCCTGATCACGGCCGGCCGGGCGCCCACGTCGCGCAGCCAATCGTTCACCGACACGCGATCGAGCCGCGCCGCGTCGGGGTGCCGCCAGGGGTCGTCGGGATCGACCGTGCGGGACAGACCCGCCAGCAACGACTGCACCCGACCCGCGTCCGCCCGGTCGGCATCCGTGAACCACGGCGGCTCGTCGCCTGTGTGCACGCCGTCGGCCAGGTCCCAGGTCATGTGGCCAGGCTCGGCCACGAAGCTGGGCCGGGTGGCCAGCCCCAGCTCCCCGGCCAGTGCGAGGTACGCGGTGTGGAACTCGCCGATCAATTCGCCGCCCATCTGCGCGGTGCGCCCGTCGGCCAGCCGCCGCTGGTGCACCCGGCCGCCCGGGCGGTCGCGGGCCTCCAGGCACAGCACATCGGTCCCCGCCAGCATCAGGTCGCGGGCCGCGGACAGCCCGGCCAGCCCGCCGCCGACGACGATGACGTCGGTCACCGCGCGTCCGGCCCGGAGGTGCGGCGCAGCAGCTCGCCCGCGCGCACCCGCTCGGGTTCGGCCGCCCCGCCGCCGGGCACGGTCAGCGACAGCATGTGCTGCTCGTTCAGCACCTGTGCGACCAGCGCGGCCAGCGCATCCGGCCCGATCCGGTTCACGTACCGCTCGAGCAGCTCCCGCCGCTCGGCCAGATAGGCCAGCCACTCGGCGTAGCCGCCGCCGAGGATGATTCGCTCGACCAGGTCGGCCTCCTCCAGCTCCCCGGGGCCAGGCTCGTCCAGCGCCGCCCGCAGGGCCGCCACGGCGGCCGGCAGCTGGGCCTCCACCTCCGGGGTCAGGAACAGCCAGCGGTCGCGGGCGGCGACTGCGGTCACGCTCCCACCCGCAGTCCCAGCTCCAGTGCCACCGCCTCGCGCACCAGCTCCACCACGCGCCGGCGGGGCAGCATGTCCATGAGCATCAGCGGACCCAGGCCCTCCACGAACGCGGTCAGCCGCCACATCGCCGACTCGGGATCGGTGGTGGCCGAGATCGAGCCGTCCACCTGTCCCTCGCGCACGACCTCGGCCAGCCCGCGCACCCAGTCGCGATAGGAGGCCTCGAGCGCGGGCCGCAGGCGCGACTCGAACAGTGCGTGGTTGGCCATCTCCCGCCACAGGATCCAGTTCTCGTAGATGTCCGTGCCCTCGTCGTCCAGGTACAGAAGCAGCATCCGCTCGATTCGCTCGGCCGGCGGTATGTCGTCCGAGGCCACGCGCTGCTCGGCCTGAGCGGCGCGCTCGTCGGCGAACACGAACGCCTGCTCGAGCAGCTCGTCGCGGGTCGCACAGTAGTAGTGCACGAGCGCCGTCGACACGCCGGCCTCGGCCGCCACGTCGCTCATGCGCAGGCGATCGATGCCCATTCGGCCGATGACCCGGCACGCAGCGGCCAGGATCTCCTGCCGGCGCGGCTCACTCACGCGCCGCGGGGGTATTTGACTGACGCCACAGTTAGGACCTAACAGACGGCGGCTGTCGCGTCAAGCGGCCGCCGTTGACGGCCGCGGGTAAACCTGATTTACTTGAATCCCGACTCCTGACTGATCAATCAGTCAGCCCCTGCAGTTCTTGACAGAGCCTATCCGCACCCTGCCCGCCTGGACGTACCGTTCGCCGGACTTCTACGAGGCCGAGCGGCGGGCGATCTTCCAGCGCTCGTGGCTGCTGGTCGGGCACGTGTGCGACCTCCAGCGCCCCGGCGATTACGTCAGCATGACCGTGGCCGGCGAGCCGCTGCTGGCCGTACGCGGGGCGGACGGCCGGCTGCGGGCGTTCTCGAATGTGTGCCGGCACCGGGCAGCCCGCGTGGCCGACGGCTCGGGCAACTGCGGCAAGGCGTTCCGCTGCCCGTACCATGGGTGGACGTACGGGCTTGACGGCCGGCTGCTGGGAGTGCCGGAGCGCACCGGGTTCCCGGGCTTCGACAAGGACGCCAACGGGCTGTGGCCGCTGGCATGTGGTGAGCTGGCGGGGTTCGTGTTCGTCAGCCTGCATCCCGAGCCGGAACCGCTCGAGCAGGCCATGGGCCCGTTCGCGGAGTGGATCGCGCCCTACCGGCCGGAGCGCCTGGCGGGGTACCTCTCCCACCAGGCCGAGCTCCCCGTCAACTGGAAGAACTCGATCGACAACTACCTCGAGGGCTACCACATCCCGGTCGGCCATCCCGGCCTGCTGCGGCTCCTCGACTACAAGAGCTACCAGGTCGAGACGTCCGAGTCCATGGTCTCGATCGCCCGCAGTCGCATGCGTGACAAGGCGTCCAAGAACTTCCAGGAGCGGATGTACCAGCGTTTCATGCGCCCCATGCCCGGCCTGCGGGAGCCGGAGCGCGAACAGTGGAACTTCGTCTTCGCCTTCCCCGGAATGACCTTCAACCTGTACCCCGATCAGATCGACTACTGGCTCAACTACCCCCTGGACGAGCGGCGCACGGCCAGCGTGTGGCGGGCATTCCGCCCGCCCGAGCGACTGGGCCGCCGCGACACCGCGGTGCGGCGCCTGAACACCCGCATCAACATGCTGGTGCAGGAGGAGGACAACGACCTCACCGCGCGCGTCCAGGAGGGCCTCGGCTCAAGCCTCTACCGGGCCGGCGTACTCGGCGCGCGAGAGAACGGCCTCAAACACTTCCACGACCTGGTCCGGGCAGCGATCCCGGCCGCTTCACTGGACGACGAGCGCGACGGCCGGTCCGCCCTGGCGGGCGAACGGCCGGTGCCGATTTGACACATGCGGCGTTCGGCGTTCAGGATGATCCGCCCACGAGAGAGAAGGGAATCCTGATGCACCCGATGGAACGCCGCGCAGGCTTGAACCGCCGCGATTTCCTGATGCGCTCCGGCGGGGCCGCCGCCGGATTCTCCAGCCTGGGCGCGCTGCTGGCCGCGTGCAGCAACAGCACGACCGTGGCGACGTCGACCGGCACCGGGGGTGAGCCGCTTGGCCCCGGCGGATACCCGCTGGCCCGCCCCAACCGGCCGGTCACGATGAAGCTGTGGGAGCAGCCGATCGACTCCGGCCTGAAGCCCGAGACGGGCGGCACCTTCACCGTCTACAACTACCCCGACTACATCGACACCGACCTCCTGAAGGCGTTCGGCAAGAAGTACGGCGTGAACGTGGTCGTGACGCCGTTCCAGGACATCAACTCGGGCATCACCCGGCTGGCCTCGGGATCGGTGTCCCCCGATGTGATGGAGATGACGCCCGACAACGTCGACCGGGCGGTGGCCGGGAAGCTGATCAAGCCGCTCAACCTGGACTACATCCCCAACCTGAAGAAGAACGTCTACCCGTCCTTCATCAGCCCGTTTTACGACGTCGGCTCGCACTACACCGTCCCGTACACGATGTATGCGACCGGCATCCTGTGGCGGAACGACCACGTCAAGCAGGACATCGCCTCGATGCAGCAGCCGTGGGACATCTTCTGGGAATCCCACGCCTACGCCGGCAAGGTGGGGCTGCTCAGCGAGGTGCGCGAGACGATCGCCATGGCGCTCCTGCGCAAGGGAAATCTGGACATCAACACCGAGGACCCGAAGCTGATCAACGCGGCCGTGGCCGACCTCAAGCAGCTCTACAGCATCTGCAACATCAAGGTCGACGACACCCAGTACCAGGCCATTCCAGAGGGCCGCTCGTGGATCCACCAGGCGTGGGGGGGCGACCTGCTGGCAGCGTATTTCTACTACCTGCCGAAGGGCACGCCGGAGAGCGTGATGTCGTTCTGGCGCCCGCCCAAGGGCAAGGGGCCGGTGCAGAACGACTGCTTCTCGATCTGCTCGACGACGACCAAGCCGGTGCTTTCCCACCTGTTCCTGAACTTCATCCTGGACAACGGCTGGGGGTACAAGAACTTCGTCGACTTCAACGGCTACCAGCCGCCGCTGAACGAGATCGACCCGGCCGACCTGGTCAAGAAGGGCGTCATCACACCCAGCATGAAGTCGGCGGTGCTGACCGCGGCCGATCTGGGGCCGACGTCGCTTCAGGAGTGCACGCTGACCGTGAACGGCCAGGTGTTGTGGCAGAACGGCTACTCCGACTTCACAGCAGGGTAGGGAGGACAGCCGCAGATGTATCCACGATGGTTGTGGCCCGGGTTCTCGCTGCCCGGCGTGGTGTGGCTCGTCATCCTCTTCCTGCTGCCGTTCTACGCTGTCGTCGGCGTGGCCTTCGGGGGCATCGACCCCATCCTGCAGACGCCGATCCCTGCCTGGAATCCGCTGAACTGGAACGTCGGCTGGATGAGCCAGGTGCTGCACGACCTGGCTCCGGGCGGCGTGTACTGGGAGGCCGAGAAGCGCACCTTGTTGTTCGTTGTCATGTCGCTGGTCCTGTGTGTGGCCATCGGCTACCCGGTCGCGTACTACATCGCTCGCCACGCCCGGCGCACCAAGAGTCTGCTCCTGATCCTGCTCATCCTGCCGTTCTGGATCAGCTACCTGATGCGGATGTACGCCTGGGTGAATCTGCTCTCGCCCACGGGCTACGCGACGCGATTCCTGTCCTTCACACACATCACGAACGTGGCCATCGATCTGGGGCTTATCAACGGCCAGCAGGCCTGGCTGAACGGATTCAGCACGACCGTCATCCTGGCGCTCGTGTACGGGTACATCCCGTACTTCATCCTGCCGCTGTACGCGTCGCTTGACCGCATCGACAAGAACCTCCTGGAGGCCGGTCGCGATCTCGGCGCGAGCCCATTCCGGACGTTCATGCATGTCACGCTTCCGCTGTCCAAGACGGGCCTTCTGGGCGGGGCGGTACTGATCGCTCTGCCGATGTTCGGTGACTACTTCACGCCCGACATGGTGTCCGGGTCGCCGACCACCAGCATGATCGGCAACCAGATCGACTTCTACTTCCACGGCAGCGCCGCGCCGACGTACGGCGCCGCCATCACCATCGTGCTCTCGCTGTTCCTGGTGATTCTGATGGGCTACTACATCTACTCCATCCACAAGGC
>JBQCGJ010000255.1:0-7887 GCA_051955775.1 Gaiellales bacterium
TCGAGCAGGTCGGTGGCCACCTGGTAGAGCAGCGGCTGGAAGGTGTGGTAGTTGTGGCTGTCGACAATGACCACGTCGGCGTCGGCGCCCTTGAGCTGCCGCGCCGCCCCGATGCCGCCGAACCCTCCGCCCAGGATCAGCACGCGTGGCCGCGCGCCGTGTTTCGAATCCGAGCCCATATCGCCCCCGATGCTCGTTCGCCGTCCGCCGCACCCGAATCTAGCCCAGGCCGATGGGAGACATTCTCATCCCATAAGGACGATGCTCAGTCGCCCGCTGCCAACGCCTCCGACGGCGGTGGCTCCGGCTCGCCGTCACCGGCCGTCAGTCGCGCCCGGAACACGTGGTACGTCCATCCCTGGTAGAGCAGGATGACCGGGATCATGATCAGCGCCACGACGGAGATCACGGCCAGGGTGTAGTGGGCCGAGGCGGCGTTTGCGACGGTCAGGCTGTTGGCGAAGGCCGGGTCGGACACCATCACCCGCGGATACAGACTGGTGAAGATCGTGGCCACCACCGCCACCGTTGCCAGGGCGGTCATCACAAACGCCCATCCGCTGCGATGGGTGAGGACGCACGCGACCGCCAGCACCAGGACGAGGATGCCGAGCGCGGCCGGGAGCACGGGCGGGAATGCGCTCCTGTCGTTCTGATTCACGGCCACCACGACCGTCCAGGCCATCAGCGCGGCGCCGCCGAGCGCGGCCGGCGCGGCGAGCCTGCGCGCTGCCCCGCTCGCCCGCTCGCACAGCTCACCGCTCGTGCGCACCGTGAGGAAGGTCGCCCCGTGGAACGCGAACAGCAAAACCGTAGCCAGGCCCGCGAACACGGTGTAGGCGCTGAACAGGTCCGCGAAGCTCCCGGCGTAGTCGCCCCCGCTGGACAGCGGGACGCCGTGCACCAGGTTGGCCAGCGCCACGCCCCACAGAAACGGGGCGCCCACGCTGCCGGCGACATTGGCCCCCGTCCACACCGTGCGCCATCCCGGGCTGTCGCTCTTGCTCCGCCACTCGAACGACACCACCCTGATGATGAGCAGCACGAGGATGGCCAGAAGCGCAAGGTAGAACCCCGAGAACATGGCCGCGTACCAGGCGGGGAAGGCGGCGAATGTCGCTCCGGCGGCGACCACCAGCCACACCTCGTTGCCGTCCCACACAGGCCCGATTACATCCAGCAGCACGCCGCGGCCCGCCTCGTCGCGGGGCACGAACGGCAGCAGCATGCCGACTCCGAAGTCGAACCCCTCGAGCAGGAAGTAGCCGCCCCACAGGATGGCGATCAGGCAGAACCAGAGGGTCTCGAGATCCATGGTCAGAAGCTCGGTGCAGCGGCGGCGACCGGCTCGCTGCCCTCGGGGGACATGTCACGATCAGGGTTCGCGTACCTACGCATGAGCACGAAGTCGACCACGCCGAGCACGGCGTACAGGGTGACGAACACCGTCAGGCTGATCGCCAGCCAGGTCGCGCTGACGTTGGGCGACGGTGCGCGGCTGGTCAGCAGCAGGTTCTGCACGATCCACGGCTGGCGGCCCATCTCGGTCAGGATCCAGCCGGCCGACGCGGCGATGTACGGGAAGGACATCGCCACCACCGCGGTCCACAGAAACCACCGCGTCGTGTGCAGCTTCCGCCTGCGGTACAGCAACGCCCCCACCGCGGCGATCAGGAACATGGCGACGCCGAGCATCGCCATCACCCGCATCGACCAGTACATCAAGCGCACGTCCGGCTCGTAGTTCCCCGATCCGTACGAGTGCTGCTCCTGGGCCTGGAGCTGGTTGAGGCCAACGACCTTGCCGTTGAACGACCCTGTCGCCATCCATGACAACAATCGCGGGATGGTGATCGAGAAGCTCGGCGTTGGATCCGAGGCGGAGAACCCGCCGATCTGAAACAGCGAGAAGCCGCACGGCTGGCACGTGTTCCATTGCGCCTCCGAGGCCGCGATCTTCATCCCCTGCGCGGAGGTCACCGCCGCGCCGAAGCGGTTGCCCACCGAGAGCTGGATCAGCGTCGCCGGCACAGCGACGATCAGCGCCAGCTTCGCGGCTCGGCTGAACAGGTCGAGGTTCTTCCCGCGCAGCATGTGCCAGCAACTGATGCCGAACATGACCATCGAGCCGAAGATCAGACCGGCCAGGATGACGTGGATCCAGGCGATGATCGCGAACCCGTTCGACAGCAGTGCCTGCACGCTCGTCAGCTGCGCCTGTCCGTTCACGATCGAATAGCCGACCGGGTGCTGCATCCACGAGTTGGCGACCAGGATGAAGTAGGCCGACATCCAGGTGGCGGCGGCCGCCAGCCAGATGGTCGCCAGATGAACCCGCGGCGACAGGTGATCCCAGCCGAAGATCCACAACCCCAGGAAGGTGGCCTCGAGGAAGAACGCCGCCAGCCCCTCGATCGCCAGCGGCGCCCCGAACACGTTGCCCACGAACCTCGAGTACACCGCCCAGTTCATGCCGAACTGGAATTCCTGCACAAGCCCGGTCGCCACGCCGATGGCGAAGTTGATCAGAAGCAGCGTGCCGAAGAACCGGGTCAGGCGCAGCCACTGATCGGTCCCCGTGCGCCGCCACAGCGTCTGCATCACCGCCACCATCGGCGCCAGCCCCAGGGTCAGGGGCACGAACAGGAAGTGGTACAGCGACGTGGTCGCGAACTGGATCCGCGCGAGATCGACCGTGCTCGCCGCGACCTCCATTGCGACGGATGAATGCCAGCGATCCCCGCGACGCTCATCGCCCTGATGGGGTGATCGCGCCGACGGTGCGGGTGGCGTAGGTTTGTCATCTGCGGATCCTCAGCTCGGAAAGGAGCGGCAGCGTGAGCATCAACCGGTACCCCTGGCAGGACGACATCCTGCGCTTCATGAGCTCCGGCGAGAGCTCGTCGATCCACGACCTGGCAACCGAGGTCTCGAAGGAGGGCGACGACTCGGCGCACGCGGGCGCCGACTCGGACGAGCTGCGGATGGGGATCGCCGAGAACCTCGATCACCTCGTGCACCTGGGGCTCGCCGAGTGGAGCGACGGCAAGGGCGAGCCCAGCAGGTCGACCCCGCATGAGGAGCTGTTCAATCGCGAGGCCAGGCTGACCGACGCCGGGCGCTCGGCGGCCGCCAGCCTGCCCTGACCGAGGTCGTCTATCGAGGCGCGCCGGCCGCCGCGGGCGACGAGGCGGACGGCGCTGCCGCGTCCACCAGGCCCAGTTCGTGTGCCCTGGCGATGGCGCCGCTGCGGCTGGTCACGCCGAGCTTGCGGTACACGGAGATGGCCTGTGTCTTGATGGTGTTCCGGGAGACGAACAGCCGCTCGCCGATCTCGCGGAAGGACAGGTGTGTGGCCAGCAGCGGCAGCAGCCGAAGCTCGGCTCCGGTCAGGCCTGAACCGGTCGCGTCCGCCGGCTCGGGGATGGCCGCGATCTCCTCGCGGACGCGCTCGGCACGAGCCGATAGGCCGCCCAGCCCCGGGAAGCGGTTGAGGGCCTGATCAACCTCCTCGAGCAAGGCCCGCGCCCGGTCGGCATCGCGCAGCGTCACATAGGCGCGCGCTGCCTCGAGCCTGGCCTGGAGGGCGAGCCACGGCAGGCCGTCGTTCAGCGAACCGAACAGCCGCTCCGCCGCCTCGAGGTCGCTCCGGGCCTGGTCCCAGCGGGCGTGCCGGAGCAGCGCGCGGGCGGATTCGGCGAGGCCGAGCGCGCTCGTGGAGTAGTCGTCCAGCCGGCCGTCCTTGACGAGCTTGCGGCCCCTCGAGACGAGCATCTCCGCGGTCGCGTCGTCGCCACGGCCGGCGGCCAGCAGCGCCCGCTCGGCGAGCGCGACCGCGCCCACGTCGGCGGCCCCCGTGGCGTCGGCGGCATCGGCCGCCTCGGCCAGCTCGACATCGGCGTGCTCGCCGTCGCCGGTCAACGCGTGCGCCACTCCCTTGAGGGTCAGGGCGAGCGCCCGCCACTGATCGCCGGCGGGCAGCCCGGCCGCCGCAGCCTCGGCATCATCGAGCATTCGATCCAGGCCGTGCTCGCACAGCGCCGCGCGCACCACGGCCACCCGCAGCCGGCCCTCCGGCGGGCCGCCGGCCGCCGCTCCCGCCTCCGCGGCCGCCAGCCACCTGCGGGCCTCGGCCGGACGCCCCCGCACCGCATGCATCCAGGCTCCCAGCGCCGCCACGGACGGGTGCTGTGCCAGGTCGGATTGGCCGGGGAAAACCTCGAGCCAGCGCTCGACCTCCGACATGCGCCCGCTGTGACAGACGGGGAGCGCGATCTCAGCCAGGATCCGGGCGACCCTGGCCACGTCACCCGACCGGGCCGCCGGCTCCAGCGCCGACTCCGCATCGTCGTGCGCCTCGAACCAGTCGGCCGCGCGCGTATTCAGACGTGAGCTCGCGTCCGGCTCGTGCTCGTCCAGCTCGCGCAGCAGCAGGTCGCGGAGCAGCCCGTGATAGCGATACCAGCGCCCCGAGCCGTCCAGCGGCACCACGAACTTGCTCGAGCGCTCCATGGCCTCGAGGCGGCCGGCCGAGCCGGTCGTCTCCAGTACCGCGTCGCACAACGGGCCTGACATGCGGTCGAGCACGGCGGTGCGGCGGACAAACGACAGCTCGTCGGCCGACAGGCGTGCGAGGTGCTCGGAGCGCAGGTACTCGGCCAGGCTGCGCTCGTCTCCCGAGACGGGCGGGTGCGAGGCGTGGCCGTGTCGCTGCAGCGCCAGCGCTCCCAGGTACAGGCCCACCGGCCAGCCCTCGGTGCGGGCAACAAGCTCCGACACGTCCTCGCCGGTCAGCTCAGCGCCGGTCGCGCGCAGGAGCAGCGTGGCCTCACGGCGCGACATGGCCAGCGTCTCGGACTCGATCTCGAGCACACGCCCCCCCGCCCGCAGACGGGCCACGCCGACCGCGGGCAGTGCGCGACCGGCCAGGACCAGCATCGACCCGTCGGCCACCTGATCCACCAGCAGCGCCACGGTGTCGACGGACTCCTTCGACCGCACCCACTCGACCTCGTCCAGCACAAGCACGAACGGCCGCTCGATGGCCGCGATGGCCGAGGCCAGCCGCGGCACAGCTGACGTCCATACCGACCGCCCGGGCGCCCGCAAAGCCTCCAGGGTCGCCTCCGAGAGCGGCGCGACGCGGTCGATGGCGACGGCGACGTGGCGCAGCAGCGCCACCGGGTCGTTGTCCCGCTCGTCCAGCGACACCCACGCGAAGGGGCGGGGATCTCGGGCCGCCCACTGCGCCAGCAGCGTCGTCTTGCCGTAGCCCGCCGGCGCGGTGATCACCGCCACCGGGGTGGAGGTCGTGGTGCGCAGGCGGTTCACCAGCGCCACCCGCGACACGGTGCCCGGCCGCACCGGGGGCACCCGCACCTTCGATTCGACGAAGTCGAACGGCGGCTTGGGCGGGCCGCCGATCTCGATGACCTGCCACGGGGGGTCGGCGGAAGGCAGGCCCGATGCGGCCCCTGCTCTCGTTGCGGACGGCGCCGGCATGAGTTCGACGGCGCTGTGCGAGGTCGGCTTGGTCGGGGACATTCCGCTCTCGTTGCGACCCGGCCGTCTGTTCGACCGGTCTGTGCGGTCATAGTACGGACGGCCGCCACAACGAACAGGCCGGGTGGCCGGTGTCTTTGGGTGAGGACAGGGGATTCGGCCAACACCACGACCGTAGTTCGGCCAGCACCACGGCCGGGCGCGCAGGCCGGCCCTACAGTGAAACGGCTACACCGTGCTGAGCTAGGGGCCGGAGATGCCGCTTCGCGTCGTGCTGGGAGAGGACAGCCATACCGCCCGCCAGGCGATCCTGGCGGCGCTGGGAAGCGTCGAGCAGATCGAGGTGGTGGCGGCCTGCGCCGACCTGGAGGGCCTGCGCTCGACAATCGACAGCGCCTCGCCGGACGTCGTCCTGGCGAACGTCAGGCTGCCACCCGGGAACACCGACGAGGGCATCCGGCTGGCCGAGGAGCTGCGGTCGAGCCACCCGGGTATCGGCGTCGTCGTGCTCAGCCCGGAGGCCGAACCGCGGTACGCGGTATCGCTGCTGCAGGGCGGTTCAGACCGGCGGGCCTACCTGCTGATGGACCGGCTGCACGACGACGGCGAACTGGAACGGGCGCTGAACGCCGTTGCCGCGGGCGGATCGGTGGTCGACCCCAAGATCGTGGAGCAGCTGATCGGAGGCCCGCCGCGGCGCCGGGATGCGGTGCTGGGCAAGCTGACGCCGCGTGAGCGGGAGATCCTTGGCCTGATGGCCGAGGCCCGCAGCAACGGCGCGATCGCCAGGCGACTGGGCATCAGCACGCGCGCCGTGGAACGCCACATCAACGCCGTCTTCGGCAAGCTCGACCTGCGCGACGGGGTCGAGGCGAACCGCCGCGTGCAGGCGGTGTTGACGTATCTCGAGGAGTCGTAGCCGGCCGCTACAGCCAGCCGCGGCGAACGCGCCGCGAGGGCAGGTCGCCCACCTCGTCCCTGGACAGGCGCAGCGTCACCGAGTCGGTGTCCACCTTGTCCACGGCGCCGATGGGGATCGTGATGTCCCGCTTGCCCCACAGGTGGCCGCTCTCGAGCACGAGATGGGTGATCTCGTCGCCCTCCGTGAGGAACGCCTCGACCTCGCCCAGGTGATGCTCGTCGGCGGACATGACGACGCTCTTGCGGCGGATCTCGACCTCGCCCTTGGGAACGCGGTCGTAGGCCACCTCGATCGGTGACTCGTCCAGGCCGGTGTACACGCCGAGGTCGCCGGAGGAGTAGTACGGCATCGCCAGCACGTCCTGCACCCCCACGTCCCAGTCGGGGTCGCCCAGCGGAAACTCCGTCGTCCTGATGTACGCGGCTTCGTGGACGGTGGGGAACTCGCCGACCGCCTGTGAGCTGCATCTGAGCGTGATGCCCTCCTTCTCGCCGCCCCCGTCGGCCAGGTCGATCGGCACCAGCCGCGCCAGACCGAGCTCGCCGGACGGCTCGACAACCAGGTGCGTGACGCGTTTCTTGACCGGGTCGATGACGACATCGCCCAGCGACCCGAACGGGCCGTCCGAGCAGCTGACCTTGATTCCAAGCTCGAGGCGGGAGAGCGGCATGTCTGCATTCTCTCTCCTCCCCCGGCCTGATGCGTCATCCCACGAGGGGGATACGACCGGTGGACGGGTGGCCGCGAATGCGGGCACGACCTAGACTGGCCGCGCCACACCATCGTCCTCACAAGGAGCGGGCCCGATGACCGACACACCTGCGAACGAGGCGCCGGACACAGTCGTCCTCATCCACGGATTGTGGTTGACGGCGAAGAGCTGGGAGAAGTGGGTTGAACGGTACGAGGGGCGCGGGTTCCGGGTCGTCGCGGAGAGCTGGCCGGGGATGGACGGCGACCTCGAAGAGCTGCGCGGCGATCCTTCGCAGCTCAACGATCTGGGCATCGACGACATCGTCGATCACTACGCGGCGATCGTCGAGGCCCAGGACCGACCCCCGATCATCATGGGTCACTCGTTCGGCGGCGCGTTCACCCAGATCCTGCTCGACCACGGCCTGGGCGCGGCCGGCGTCGGCATCGATGCAGCCGCCGTCAAGGGCATCGCACGGCTTCCCTTCTCGACCCTGAAGTCGGCCTGGCCGGCGCTCAAGAATCCGGCCAACCGCCACCGCACCACCATGCTGTCACCGGAGGAATTCCACTACGCATTCACCAACACCCTGTCCCAGGAGGAGTCGAAAGCGGCGTACGACCGCTACGCCGCGCCCGGGCCAGGCAGGGTGCTGTTCCAGGGTGCGCTGGCCAACTTCAACCCGCACGCCTCCACCCACGTCGACTTCCACAACGACGACCGCGCGCCGCTGCTGCTGATCGGCGGAGGCGCCGATCACACCGTGCCG
>JBQCGJ010000256.1:0-8295 GCA_051955775.1 Gaiellales bacterium
GGCCACGACGGTCGTCTACCTGACAGCCAACGGCGCGGGGCGGGCGGCTGTCACACCGAACCGTCACGGAAGTCAATTGGAAATGACTGGCACGGCCAAATGGCCACGATGGGGCGCCGCGGCGCCTGCATCGGAACTGTCACGACTTCCAAACGGCATTCACCGACACGGCCAACTGGCCAACCCAACGACCCGCCCGAACGACGGCGTTCTGGGAGCGCCATCGATCCGGGCGCATGACCTCGATAGGCACCGCCCGGCGGGCGCAGGTTCCCAGCCTCAGGCGCCGATCCGCTCCAGCGCCGGCACGGCGCGCAGGCGGTCGTACACCCGGCGGGCCCGGTCGACCCGGCCCTGCAGCTCCAGGCAGCGCGCATGCTCGAACGTGCAGCCGAGACGGTCGAACGCCTCGGCGGCCCGGGCCAGCGCGATCTCGTCCCCGGCGATGCCGCGGGCGCGGTCGACCTGCGCGGCCAGCCGCGGCACCTCGGACAGCCCCGGCGTGGCCGCCGCCTCCGCCAGCAGCTCGTCCAGGTCATCCCACCGCTCCAGCATGGCACACGCCTCCGCCGACACCGCGAGCACGCCCACCCGCTCGACGTGCTTGACGGGAGACCGCACCTCCGACCCAAGTGGCCCCCAGGGCATTCGCTCCAGCGCCAGCTCGGGCTCGCCCGAGCCGACCAGGGCGTGGCTGACGGCAAGCGTGTGCCAGCCCTCCGGCGGTACGTCGGCCCGCTGCTCCAGCACCTCGGCCAGATCCCGTTCACCGCGCAGCAGGTGCACCGCGACCGCCACGCCGGTCGCACGCGTGGGCGGCGTCGACCGGCGACTCGGGCCGCTCGCGCGGAACACCCGCAGGAACTCCTGGAAGGCGTCGAGCACCTCATCCCACCGGTCCCACCAGAACAGCGCGTTGCAGCGCTCCAGGACCGGCCACGCCATCCAGTGCTGTGCATCGCCGCGGCCAAGCGACAGCGCCGTATCGGCGGCCTCCAGAGCCCCCGCGTAATCGCCTGTGCGGGAGCGGGCGGCCGCCGTCATCGCGCACGCATCCATCTGCTCCTCCCGCCGCGACAACCGGCCCACCAGCTCGAAACGAGCGTCGGTGGATGCCCGCGCCTCGGCGAACCGGCCGAGGCCGGTCAGCGCCAGGTTCTCGGCGTCACGGGCGGCCGACGCGATCGGCGGAGCATCCAGTTCGGCCGCGATCTCCAGCGCGCTGCGAGCGTCGGCCAGCATCTCGTCGAGATCCCGCTCGGACTCGGGCAGCCACCACTGGAACAACGCCCATGCGACCAGGAACCGAGCCTCGCGCGCGCGATCCGACGATGCACGGGCGTCGTCCAGGCCCAGCTCGAGCTCTCGCCTGACCTCCTCACGCTTCTCGGGTATGTCCTTTGCGGCGCCCCAGCGCGTCGGCGGATCGACGAATTTCCAGCGCAGCCGGGCCATCACGTTGCGCGGCAGGTTCGCGCTGACCGCGTGGTCGAGCGCCAGCCTGTACGCCTGCCAGGCGTCGCTGGAGCTCTCGGCCATCCACAGCGCATCGCCCACCGCCTCCTGCGCCAGCGCCCGCTCGCGATCGTCCTCCGCCATCGCCAGCGCCCGCGATGCCTGGTGCATGGCGGCGCCGTGCGCATACACGCTGCGCGCCTCGGCGGCTGCCTCCAGCAGCCGCTCCACCGCCTCCTCGCGGACGTCGGTCAACCCCAGCCCGGCGGCGGCCGAGAAGTGGTTGGCGACCTCCTGCCGGCCGGCCCCCTGGGCGTCCAGGTGGCGGGCCAGGCGGAGATGCAGCCGCGCCCGGTCCGAGCGCCCGATCGACTCATACGCGACGTCGCGGATCAGGCCATGCTTGAAGCTGTGGCCCGACCGGCCCAGCGGCACCACCAGGTCGCGGGTCACGAGCTCGCGCACCTGCCCGGGCGGCTCGCCGTCCGGCGCCAGCGCCTCCAGCACCCCCGCCTCGAAGGAGCGCCCGATCACCGACGCCCGCTGCAGGAGCCGCTTCTCGGCCTGCGGCAGCAGGTCGATGCGGGCAGCGATCACACCCTGCACCGTGTCCGGGACGCTCTGCAGGACACCCTCGCCGGCCATCGCCAGGATCTCTTCGAGGAAGAACGGGTTGCCGCCGGCCAGCAGCACCACGTCGGCTCGCGGCTCTCCCTCGGACGACAGCGCGAAGGCCAGCCGGCGCATGTCCTCGTCCTCCAGCGCCTCCAGCGTGATCGTCGACTTGTTGCGAGCGCCGGCGGCCCAGCCGGGGTGCTCCACGACCAGCTCGTCGCGGCCGATGCAGACCACGGTCAGCGGCACCCGCTCGGCGCTCTGCACGACGCCCGCAATCAGGTCGAGCAGCGCCGGCTCGGCCCAGTGCGCGTCGTCGACCACCAGCACCACCGGCCGCCGGGCGGCCATCGCGATCAGGAGCTCGTGCCAGGCCTCACGGCCGCGTTCGCCCTCGCCCTCCTCCTCCTCCGGCGTGGGCGCGGAGCTGACCAGCCGCAGCACCTCGTCCACCGTCGACGAGGCGTCGTCGCCCATCAGCGCCAGCAGCTGGCCGCGCACCTTCGAGCGGGCGTGCTCGCGGCTGTCGGACGGGCCGACCGCCGCCGCCCGCAGGAGCAGCTCCCGCAGCGGGGCGTACGGCCCCGCCTCGCCGTAAGGCAGGCAGCGGGTGACCCACACGGCGGGCGGCTCGGGCTCGCGCTGCAGCTCGATCACGACCTCCTCGACCAGCCGGCTCTTGCCGATCCCGGGCTCGCCGATCACCGAGATCAGCTGCGGCCGCCGATGGTCGACAGAGGCCTCGACCAGCGACCGCACCAGCGACAGCTCACGGTCGCGGCCGACGAACGGCCCGTACGCCCGCCGGCGGCGGCGATAGATGCTGGCCGGCGCCAGCCCCTCGACGGCGTACCCGACCACCGCCCCGTCGTGCCCCCGCAGGCGCAGCGAGCGCGGCGACGCGGTGCGCACGATCGGCTCCACCATCCGGAACGTCCGCTCGCCGACCAGGATCTCGCCGGGCTCGGCGGCCTGCTGCAGACGCGCGGCCAGGTTCACCGCTTCGCCCGTGACCAGGAAGTCGCGGCCGGGGTTGGTGCCGGCGGCGACCGGCCCGGTGTTGACGCCGATCCGCAGCGTCAGCTCCACGCCCCGCCGGTGCGCCACGCCGCCCAGCCGCGAGCGCATGACCAGGCCGGCGCGCACCGCCCGCTCGGGGTCGTCCTCGTGGGCGAGGGGCACGCCGAACACCGCCATCACGGCGTCGCCGATGAACTTCTCCACCGTCCCGCCATACGCGCTGACCACCCAGCTCAGCTCGTCGTACACGTCCCCCAAAAGCGTCCGCAGCTGTTCGGGGTCCATGCTCGCGGCCAGCTCGGTGGAGCCGGCGATGTCGGCGAACACGACCGTCGCCAGCTTGCGCTCGGTCGGGCTCTCGGCGGCGGCCATCGCCCGCCCGCAGCCAGGGCAGAACCGCGCCCCGGCCGGGACCGGGCTGGAGCATGCTGGGCAGCGAGTCGTCAGGCGGGCACCCCCTCAGGCTTGGGCAGTCCCTCGATGGCTCGCAGCGCCCGCTGGATCTCCTCCTCGGGCAACTCGTAGTCCTCCAGACCGCCGTGCAGGAATGCATCGTAGGCGGCCATGTCGAAGTGGCCGTGACCGGACAGGTTGAACAGGATGGTCTGCTCGCGGCCCGCCTCGTCGGCCCGCCGCGCTGCGTCGATCGCGCCCTTGATCGCGTGGGCGCTCTCCGGCGCGGGGATGATGCCCTCGCTGCGGGCGAACTGCACGGCGGCTTCGAACACCTCGACCTGGCGGTAGGCCTCGGCCCGGATCAGCCCATCCACCAGGAGCTGCGAGACGATCGGCGCCGCACCGTGGTAGCGCAGGCCGCCGGCGTGGATGCCGGGCGGGACGAAGTCGTGGCCGAGGGTGTGCATGGCCACCAGCGGGGTCAGCTGCGCGGTGTCCCCGAAGTCGTAGGCGTACGGACCGCGGGTCAGCGTCGGGCAGGCGGCGGGCTCACAGGCCACGATCTCGATCTCCGCGCCGGCGATGCGGTCGCGCACGAAGGGCAGCGCCAGGCCGGAGAAGTTCGACCCGCCACCGACGCACCCGATCACCACGTCCACGCCCTTCTCGCCGGCCAGCTCGAGCTGCCGGTGCGCCTCCTGGCCGATCACGGTCTGGTGCAGCAGGACGTGGTTCAGCACCGATCCCAGGCAGTAGCTGGTGTCGTCACGGGTGGCGGCGTCCTCGACCGCCTCCGAGATCGCGATGCCCAGGCTGCCCGGCGAGTCCGGGTGCTCCTCGAGCACCTTGCGCCCGGCGTTGGTGTCGGGCGACGGGCTGGGCACCACGCCGGCGCCCCACGTCTCCATCATCATCCGCCGGTACGGCTTCTGGTCGTACGACACCCGCACCATGTACACCTTGCATTCCAGTCCGAACATCTGGCAGGCCATCGCCATCGACGACCCCCACTGCCCGGCGCCGGTCTCGGTGGCGATCCGGGTGCGGCCCGCGCGCGCGTTGTAGTACGCCTGGGCCACCGCGGTGTTGGGCTTGTGCGAGCCCGCCGGCGACACCGACTCGTTCTTGTAGTAGATGCGCGAGGCGGTGCCGAGAGCCCGCTCCAGCCGCCATGCGCGGTGAAGCGGCGTCGGCCGCCACAGCCGCAGCACGTCCAGCACCTCCTCCGGGATCGGGATCTCCCGGTCGGTCGACACCTCCTGCATGATCAGGTCGATCGGAAACAGCGGCGCCAGGTCGTCGGGGCCCACGGGCTGGCCGGTGCCGGGGTGCAGCACGGGCTGCGGCGGACTCGGCGCATCCGCGAGCACGTTGTACCAGTGGCGCGGGAGGTCGCGTTCGGGCAGAACGATCTTGGTGTCTGGCATGGCGGCGGCTCCTGTGTGCGGGGTGACTAGGATTGGTGGTGGATTCTCCCATGCGAGTCTCGACACCGACGACAACCCTCGAGTCGGCCGCGGCCGACGCGCTGATCGTGGCCCTCCAGCCGGGCCAGAAACTGGCTCCGCCGGACCGGCTCGACAAAGCTCTGGGCGGGCGGATCGGGCGGCTGATCGCCGACGGAGAGGTGCGCGGCGTGCGTGGTGAGGTGACGACGCTGCACGTCGACGACGGGGGCATCCGCGCACGCCGGCTGATCCTCGTCGGCCTGGGCAAGGACGCCGGGCGGGACGAGGCGCGGGCTGCGGTCGGCGCCGGAGCTGCCGCCGCCGTGCGCGCGCGGGCGCGCAGCCTGGCAGTCGCGGTTTCGTCCCTGCCGCTGGATGCCGCCGAGGCCACGCGCTGCGCGGTCGACGGGGTCGTGCTCGGCACCTACCGGTTCGACCGCTTCAAGACGTCGAAGGAGGAGGCCCGGCCGCCGGGGCTGCGCTCGCTGGCGGTGCTCGGCGGCGACCGGGCGGCGGCCCGCCGGACCGTGCTGGTGGCCGACGCGACCAACCGCGCCCGCGACCTGCAGAACACCCCGTCGAATCACATGGGCCCGGCGGAGTTGGCGCAGCGGGCCCGCGAGATCGCCGGCGGCACGGCGGCCGTCACCGCCCGCGTGCATGACGAGCGCTGGCTGCGCAGCCAGGGCATGGGCGCATTCCTGGCCGTGTCCCAGGCCAGCTCGCGCGGCGCGCGGCTGATCGAGCTGCACTACCGGCCGGCCCGTCCGCGGCGCCGTGACGTGGTGCTGGGGCTGGTCGGCAAGGGCATCACCTTCGACTCCGGCGGGCTGTCCATCAAACCGGCGCGGTCGATGGTGGGCATGAAGTACGACATGTCGGGCGCGGCAGCGGTGATCGAGGCCACGGCCGCCATCGCCGAGCTGAAGCTGCCGATCCGCGTGATCACGGTGGCCGGCGCGACCGAGAACCTACTCGACTCGGCCGGGTTCAAGGTCGACGACATCATCACCGCCGGCAACGGCAAGACGATCGAGATCACCAACACCGACGCCGAGGGCCGGCTGGTGCTGGCCGACTGCCTGTACCATGCCCGCCGCCTGGGCGCCACCCATCTGGTCGACCTGGCCACGCTGACGGGGGCGGTGCGAGTCGCGCTGGGCGACTTCCACGCCGGCATGATGGGAACCGACCAGGAGTTCCTCGACCTGCTCCTGGAGTCGGGCGAGCAGTCCGGCGAGCATCTGTGGCAGCTCCCGCTGCACGACACCTTCCGCCGCTTCATCAACTCGCGCGTCGCCGATATGGCCAACGCATCGTCGCAGGGCCTGGCCGGCGCCCCCTACGCCGCTCGCTTCCTCCAGGAGTTCGCCGGTGACGGTCCGTGGGCGCACCTGGACATCGCCGGCACCGCCGACCTGGAACGCTCCCGGGGCGACGAGATGGCCAAGGGCGGCACCGGATTCGGCGTGCGCCTGCTGGTGGAGCTGGCGGAGCGTCTGTGCTGAGTTTCGACCTGTCGGACGAGCACGCGCTCTTCCGATCGACGGTGCGGGAGTTCGCGGAGGGCCGGGTCGGGCCGGTCGCGGAAGAGCTCGACCGGGAGGGCCGGTTCCCCGTTGAGCTGGTGCGGGAGGCGGCGGAGCTGGGGCTGCTGGGAATCCCCGTCCCCACCGAGCTGGGCGGCACCGGTTCCGACACGCTGGCCTACGCGATCGCCATCGAGGAGCTGGCCCGGGTCGACCAGTCGTTCGCGATCACCGTGGCCGCGCACACCTCGCTGGGCACGATGCCGATCGTGCTCTTCGGCGACGAGGTGCAGCGCAGCCGATGGCTGCCGGACCTGGCGTCGGGCAGGCGGCTGGCGGCGTTCGGGCTGACCGAGGCGGGGGCCGGCTCGGACGCCGGGGCCACCCGCACGGCAGCCCGCCTGGAGGACGGCGAGTGGGTGATCGACGGCTCGAAGATGTTCATCACCAACGCCGGCACCGAGCTGTCCGCGCTGGTCACCATCACGGCCCGCACGGGCGCGGACGAGATCTCAAACCTGGTGGTCGAGAACGGGACTCCGGGCTACGCGCAGTCGCCACCCCTGCACAAGATGGGCTGGCGCTCGTCCGACACCCGCGAGCTGACGTTCACCGCGTGCCGGGTGCCGGAGGGCCACCTGCTTGGCCGCCGCGGAGGAGGTTTCCACCAGTTCCTGGAGATCCTGGACGGGGGGCGGATCAGCGTGGCCGCGCTGGGACTGGGTTGCGCGCAGGGTGCGTACGAGATGGCGCTGGCCTACGCCAGGAGCCGCGAGCAGTTCGGCAAGCCGATCGGCCGCTTCCAGGCGGTGGCGTTCAAGCTGGCCGACATGGCAACCGAGATCGAGGCGGCCCGGAACCTGGTGTACAAGGCCGCCTGGCTGAAGGACCAGGGGCGCGATTTCGCGCACACGGCCGCCATGGCCAAGCTGTACACCGGTGAGCTGTCCCGGCGGGTGTGCAACGAGGCGCTGCAGATCCACGGCGGGTACGGATTCATGGACGAGCAGCCGATCAGCCGTTTCTACCGCGATCAGAAGGTGCTGGAGATCGGCGAGGGCACGAACGAGGTGCAGCGGCTGGTGATCGCCCGCGGCCTGGGGCTGTGAACTCCCTGACCGCGGCGGTGCTGGGCGGCGCCGTGCTCGCGGTCGCGATCATGCTGGGGACGGTGCTGAACCGGCTGCTGCCCGCCGGCACGCCGCGCCGGGGATGCGAGGAGGGGGCACTGCTGCTCGGCTGCGCCGCACCCGCCATCGCCGTGTTCGGGCCGTACCTGCACCACCGGCTGCTGGCCGGGGTGGCGGTGGTGGCGGTGGCCTACGGGGGCTTCTACCTGATCCGCTCGCGGCAGCTGCGGAGGGCAAACCGCGACGGCGTGCGCCGGCTGCTGGGGCTGGACAAGGACGCCAGCTACGGCGAGGCGGTGCAGCAGGCGCTGCGTGTGGACCCCCGGCCGATCACGACCACGGGCCGGCTGGTTCTGGCAGGAGTCGCGGCAGCGGTGGTCGTCGTGGGACAGGTGCTGCACCACCTCGACACGGCGCTGATCGGCCTCGCGCTGGGCGCGGCCGAAGGCAGCATCCGGCCCGCGTATCACCGCGCGCTGGCACGCCGTGTGCGCGACATTGGGCATTAGGGTGCCTGCCGCTCGCGGCTGGCACCCTGATGCAGGGGTACCGGGTACACGGCGGCGGCCTTTACAAAATCCAGATCCGATGGGGTGTAACCGACCGCCGAGATTTGTAAAGGCCGCCGCCGTGTACCCGGTAAAGGTTTCCACCCGCCCGCAGACCAGCCACAGCGCATGCGGTGCACTGGGTAGCCGGCAT
>JBQCGJ010000257.1:0-5321 GCA_051955775.1 Gaiellales bacterium
CGGCGCGGCCCCCACGCCGCCCTGCGATCGCGGCTGGTACCCCGCGATGTGCTCGCGCGTCCAGTCGTTCATGAAGGACACCGTGAGCAGGTGCTCGGGCCGCGTGCTGGCGGCCAGATGGGCCACGGCGGCAGTCGTGACGTCGCCGCCCCAGCTGTCCTCGATGGTCACGCGCAGCCCCAGCCGCTCGGCCAGGTCTCGCATCAGCCGGGCGCTGGTGAGCCCGCCCACGCGGCTGATCTTGAGGTTGAACGCCTCCAGCCCGTTGGCGTGGAACGCCCGCATCAGGCTCGGTACGTCGAGGATGATCTCGTCCCGGATCATTGGCAGCGTGGCCCGCTCTCGCACGGCCAGGCATTCCTCCAGCGTGCGGCACGGCTGCTCCAGGTACACGTGGTCGAGCCGGTCGAGCAGCCGCGCGGCCACGATCGCGTCCTGCACCACCCAGCCGCAGTTGGCGTCGGCGATCAGCACCGCCTCGCCGCCGGTCAGGTCCGCCACGTGCGCGGTGCGAGCCGCGTCCTCGTACGGGTCGGCCCCCAGCTTGAGCTGGAACCGCCGCACGCCCTCGTCCATTCGCTGGCCGACGAACCGCGCCATGTCCTCGGCAGATGCCAGCGGCACGGCGACGTACAGCGGGAAGGCTTCGGATCGCCGGCCGCCCAGCAGCGTGCACACCGGGAGGCCGGTGCGCCGGCCCAGGATGTCCCAGCACGCGATGTCCACCGGGCTCTTGGCGTAGCCGTGACCGAGCAGCGCGCCGTCCATGGCATCGCCGACGGCGGCCAGGTCGGTCGCGTCGACGCCGATCAGCGCGGGGCCGATCAGGCGCAGCGCGGCCCGGGCGCCCTCGGCGAACGCGGGCAGGTAGCGAGTGCCCAGCGGGCACACCTCGCCGTACCCCTCCAGCCCATCCTCGGTGAGCACACGGACGATGGTGCTGGAGAGCGCGTCCAGCACGCGACCCTCGGACATGGCGTACGAGCCATGGGCGTACGTCAGGTCGTAGGCATACACCTCGACCCGGGAGATCGGGCTGACGGCCTCGCGGGCGCCCGGCGCCTGTGCCTGTTCAGGCAAAGAGCTCACGCAGATGCTCGTTCAGGAACACACCGTCGGGGTCGAGCTCGCGGCGCACCGCAATGAAGTCCGCGGCCCGTGGATAGCGCCGGTGGAGCTGGTCCGGGGTCAGGTAGTGCAGCTTGCCCCAGTGCACGCGGGCATCGAACTCGCCCAGCAGCGCGTCCACCTCCCGCAGATACGGCTCGTAGTCCGTCCCGGGCATGCCGGACACGGAGATGACCACGCTGGGCCGCCGGTACGAGTGCGACAGCCAGCTCCCGTCGGCGGCGACGGTGCGCACCTCCAGCGGGAACACCGAGTCGGGCAGGCGGCGCAGCATCAGCTCGCGCATGGCGGCGACCGCCTCTCCCCCGCGCTCGTACGCCACGAAGTACTCCAGCTCGTGGAAGTTGGGCTCGAACGTCATCGGGTAGATGCGGTGGGCGGGGCCGACCCGGCGCCCGGGCGCGTCGGAGTCGGGGACCGAGTCGTCCACCTCGTCGTATACCTTGACGTAGCAGGTGTCAGCCAGGGCGCCGCCCGCGGGGGCCGTCAGGCCATACAGCTCGCCCGAGCCCTCGGCCGGCAGCCAGAAGAACGAGTAGTGGCGGTGGGCGCGCGACAGCTCGTCCAGCCGGCCCCACGCCTCCTCCCACGTCCAGTGCTCGATCCGCTCGGACAGCCGGTAGGCGGGCACGGCCTGGATCTCGAGCTCGGTGATCACGCCGAGCATGCCGAGCGCGACCTGGGTTGCCGGCAGCCGCTCGTCGTGCTCGTCGAGCTCCAGCACCCGGCCGCCCGCGATCACCAGCCGCATCCGCCGCACCCAGCCCGAGAACGACTGCTGCTCGAGGCCCGAGCCGTGCGTGGCCGTGGAGACGGCGCCGGCGATGCCCTGGGTGTCGATGTCGCCCTGGTTTCCGAGCGCCAGGCCGGCGTCCCACAGGGGCGAGCCGAGGGCGCCGACGGGAGTGCCCGGAAGCGCACGGACACGACCCGCAGCGGCGTCGATCCGGGTGATGCCGGCCAGCCGGTCCATGCGGAGCAGCGTCCCGGAGGTGACGCAGACCGGCGAAAACGAGTGGCCGGTGGCTATGCAGCGCACGTGGCGGGCGCTGCGCACCGCGGCCCGCACCTCATCCTCGGACGCGGGCGACTCGACGGCGGCAGGCGCCCACGACTGGTTTCCAGCCCAGTTGGTGAAGCCCTGGACGATTGTCGGCTCGGCGGACACGGCTCGGGATCCCGGGCCGAGCTTACCCGTCAGACGCCGGGCCGCGTCAAACGGCCGCGTGTCACCGGGTCTCGGCGGCTACCTCGGCCACGGTGCGGCCGCTGCGCACGCTCCTCGGCTGCTCGGCGACGACGTCGAATCCGGGCCGCGCGTCGGCATCGTTCGCCTTGACCAGGATCCAGCTCTTCTCCCCGGTCCTCGTCAGCCCGAACCGGCCGTTCAGCTTCGTGCCGTGCATGGTGACCGTGAGGTGATCCGGCGACGCCTCGACGACCTCGGCCGTGCCCTCGTCCCAGATGATCACCGCGCCGGTTCCGCGGCGCGAGCCCTGGTGCACGCCCTCGAACTCGCCGGCCGCCATCGAGTGGTCCTCCACCGGCACCGCCAGCCGCCGCTCGGCCGGATCCATCGACGGCCCCTTCGGCACCGCCCACGACCGCAGCACGCCGCCCATCTCCAGCCGCAGGTCGTAGTGCAGCGTCGTCGCGTCGTGCTGTTGGACGACGAATCGCGCCACGGGCACGCAGACTAGGACGCTGGGCCCGCCACCGCCTCCACGTGCGGCGACAGGTGCGTCGTGCGGTAGCGCCAGCGGTCGCCGCGGTTGGCCAGCCGCGCGAACTCGAGCGGCCGCCCGCGGCGGTCGACCACGGTCTCGTGCACGATCAGGAGCGGCGCGCCGGCCGGGATGTCGAGCAGGCGCCCGGTGCGGCTGTCGGCGGTGGCCGCCTGCAACACACAGTCGCGGCCGCCGGGCAGCAGCCCCGCCCCCTGCGCAAGCACGTCGTACAGCGACGCGGTCGCGAAGTCGACGCCGTCCAGCACCGGCGCCAGCGAGGCCGAGAGATACGAGCGGTCGAGCGACAGCGCGATGCCGTCCACGATGCGCAGCCGCTCCAGCTCGTACACCTGCTCGCCCTCCGCCACGCCCAGCGCTGACGCCTCCAGCGCGCCGGCCTCCCGCAGCCCGGAGTGCATCACCCGCGAGGTGAGCGCGAATCCCGCCTCCCGCGCCCAGGCGGTCAGGCTGTGCGGCCCCTGCGCCAGCTCCACCAGGGGTGACGCGGCCACGTACCAGCCGTGCCGGCCGGCTGCGGCCATCAGCCCGCCCTCCTCAAGATCGAGCAGGGCGCGGCGCAGCGTGCGCCGCGACACGCCGAACCGCGCGCACAGCTCGCGTTCGGGCGCCAGCCGCTGGCCGACCCGCAACCGCCCCTCGGACAGGTCGGTGCGCAACCGCTGTGTGACCTGCATGTACAGCGGCTCGCGGCCTCGCACATCGACGAGCTGGGGATCAGGGCGGCTTGACATCTTTGGTACCTCTTTGGTACACCTGGCGTTGTGAAGCTTACTGTGATCGGTGCCGGCGGGTTCCGGACTCCCGCCATCTACCGGGCGCTGGTGAGTGGTGTGGCCGACGTCAGCTTCGACGAGATCGTCCTGTACGACGCCGACGATTCGCGCTTCAGCCGCATCACCGCCGTGCTCGACGGCATCGACGCCGAGCTCGGGGCGACCGTGGGGTACCGCATGTCCACCGATCTGGCGGATGCCGTCGAGGGCGCCGACGTCGTGTACTGCGCGATCCGCGTGGGTGGCCTCGAGGGCCGCCTGAAGGACGAGCGGATCGCGGTCGATGCGGGCGCCATCGGGCAGGAGACGACCGGCCCGGGCGGAATCGCGTTCGCGCTGCGCACCGTACCTGCGGTGCTCGCGATCGCGGAACAGGTGAACGAACGCGCCCCCTCCGCGCTGTTCGTCAACTTCACCAACCCGGCCGGGCTGGTCACCGAGGCGCTGCGGCGCGTGCTGGGCGATCGCGTGGTCGGCATCTGTGACGGCCCCCCGGATCTGTGCAAGCGCGTCGCCCGCGCGGTCGGAGTGCCGCGTGAGCAGTTGTGGTTCGACTACTTCGGGATCAACCACCTGGGCTGGCTGCGATCGGTCGTGCACCGGGGCCGCGACCTGCTGCCCGACCTGCTGGCCGACGACGAACGGCTGGAGAGCTTCGAGGAGGGCCGCCTGTTCGGCGCCACCTGGCTGCAGGCGGTCGGCATGATCCCCAACGAGTACCTTTACTACTACTACGCGCAGCGCGAGGCGCTGGAGTCGATGCGGCGGGGCAACCTGCGCGCCGCCGTGCTGCTCGAGCAGCAGCGCGCCTTCTATGAGGGCAACGGCGGCGACGGCGGCGATGCGCTGGCCCAGTGGCAGGCTGCCTCCGCGCGCCGCGAGGCGTCGTACATGGCCGAGGCGTGGTCGGCCAAGGGCGTCGAGCAGGCCAAGGTGGCCGAGGATCGCGAGCCGGGCGGGTACGGCGGCGTCGCGCTGCAGATCGTGGATGCGGTGTTCAACGCCCGGCCGCGGGTGATGATCCTGAACACGGCCAACCGCTCGGCGATGCCGTTCCTGGACGAGGACGCCGTGGTCGAGGTGTCGTGTGTGGTCGGTCCGGGCGGCGTCATGCCGAGCGCCATCGGCGCGTGCCCGCTCGAGTGCCAGGGCCTGATCTCGCAGGTGCGGGCCTCCGAGCGGGCGGCCATCGAGGCGGCGATCAGCGGCTCCCGCAGCCAGGCCCTGCGGGCATTCGCGCTGCACCCGCTGGTGCCGTCGGTCGAGGTCGCCGAGGGGCTTCTGTCGAGCTACCTGGACGAGCACCGGCTCGCCGACCGGTTCGCATGAGCGTCGACGTCGTATGCGCGGGGGCGCCGTTCCTCGACATCACCTTCACGGGCATGGCCCGCATGCCGGAGCTGGGCGAGGAGCGGATGGCCGAGCAGGTGGCGTTCACGCCCGGCGGGCTGGCCAATGTGGCGCTGGGGCTGACCCGGCTGGGACTGCAGGCGGCGGTGTGGTCGCCGATCGGCGAGGACATCGTGGGGCGGCTGCTGGCCGAGCTGCTGGAGGCCGAGGGCATCGCGTGGGTCGGGCCGCGCACCGCGGAGAGCTCGGTGTCGGCGATCCTGCCGCTGAACGGCGACCGCGCCTTCGTCACCGTGGCGCCGCCGTACGAGCTGGACACCGA
>JBQCGJ010000258.1:0-20400 GCA_051955775.1 Gaiellales bacterium
CTGGTCGCGGGACAGGACCGCGCCCTGGTTTCGCATCAGGTACTCGAGCAGGGCGAACTCGGTGCCGGTCAGCTCCACCGGGCGCTCGCCCACCCGCACCTCGCGGGCGTCCGCGTCCAGGCTCAGCTCGCCGGCCTCCAGCACGTCCGGACGGGGAGGCGCGCCGCGCCGCGAGAGCGCCCGCAGACGGGCCTGCAGCTCACCCAGCGAAAACGGCTTGACCAGGTAGTCGTCGGCGCCCGCATCCAGCCCTTCGATGCGCTCGGGAACCGCGCTGCGAGCGGTCAGCATGAGGATCGGCACAGAGCTTCCATTGGCGCGCAGCCGCCGGCATACCTCGATCCCACTCAGTCGGGGCAGCATGAGGTCGAGCACGATCGCGTCGTGGGCGCCCTCGCGGGCCTTGGCCAGCCCGGTCTCGCCGTCGTGCACGACCTCCACGGTGTGTTCGTTGGACTCGATCGATTTGACCAGGATCCGCGAAAGGGCCTGGTCATCCTCCACCACGAGGATGTGCATGCGCCTAGGTTAACGATCACGGATTGGCCTTCACCAACGAGACACGCATCGCGTCTCCCATGGTGGCCACGAATTCCCGCAGCGCCGGCGGCCCGCCCTGCTCGGCCACCTCGATCGCGCGGGAGCCGATGATCACGCCGTCCGCGCCCGCGGCCAGCGCCTGGACGGCGTGCTCGGGCGCCGAGATGCCGAACCCCACCAGCAGCGGCAGCTCGGTGTGGGAGCGGACTCGCGTCACCAGCCCGGCCACCCGGTCGGAGAGCTGCGCACGGGCGCCGGTGGTGCCGGCCACGGACACGAGATAGACGAAGCCGCCGGCGGCTGCGCACGCCAGCTCGATCCGGCGGTCGGTGCTGGTCGGGGCCAGCAGCGGGACGAGGTCGAGGCCGGCGGCGCGACAGCCCTCCAGCAGGTCCTCGGCCTCATCGGCCGGCACGTCCGGCACGATCAGCCCGTCCGCACCGGCAGCGGCGGCGTCGGTACAGAACGCCCGCTCGCCGTAGGCCATGACGGGCGCCGCGTAGGTCATCGGCACCAGCGGCACGTCCACCCGTGCTCGCACGGCGGCCAGCACCTCCAGCGCCCGCCGGGTCGTCATTCCGGCCCGCAGCGAGCGCTGGCCAGCCTGCTGCACCGTGGGCCCGTCCGCCAGCGGATCGGAATAGGGGATGCCGATCTCCAGCGCCGTGGCCCCGCCCGCCACCGCAGCGGCCGCCAGGTCCGGCGTGTCCGCGTCGGACATCAGGTAGATGGACAGCGCCGGGCGCTCAAGCTTCACGCTCATGCTCCTCCACCGCGTCGACGTCCTTGTCCCCGCGGCCGGAAAGGCCGACCACGACGATCTGGCCGGGCGAGGCCCGGCGCATCGCCAGGGCGACCGCGTGGGCCGACTCCAGGGCCGGGATGATGCCCTCCTGCCGGCACAGCACGTGGAACGCCTCCAGCGCCTCGGCGTCGGTCACCGGCTCGTACTCCGCGCGGCCGGTGTCCTTGAGGTACGAGTGCTCGGGGCCGACGCCGGGGTAATCGAGCCCGGCCGAGATGGAGTGGCTCTCGACCACCTGGCCGTCGTCGTCGGCCAGCACGTAGCTGCGCGACCCGTGCAACACCGATACGCGGCCCCGGCTCAGCGTGGCGGCGTGGCCGTGGTCGTCGCCGCCGGCCTCGGCGCCCCACAGCGCCACGTCCGAGTCGAGCAGGAAGGCGTGGAACAGCCCGATCGCATTCGAGCCGCCGCCCACGCAGGCGGCCACCGCGTCCGGCAGCCGTCCCTCCCGCTCCAGCACCTGGGCGCGCGACTCGCGGCCGATCACCGACTGCAGGTCGCGCACGAGCATGGGGTAGGGGTGCGGGCCGGCCGCCGAGCCGATCAGGTAGTGCGTGGTCTCGACGTTCGTGATCCAGTCGCGGATCGCCTCGTTCATGGCGTCTTTGAGCGTGCCCGAGCCGGCGCTGACCGGGATCACCTCGCAGCCCAGCATGCGCATGCGCACGACGTTGGGGCGCTGGCGGCGGATGTCCTCCTCGCCCATGTAGACGTGGCAGTCCAGCCCGAACCGGGCGCACACCGTTGCCGCGGCGACGCCGTGCATGCCCGCTCCGGTCTCGGCCACCACCCGCCGCTTGCCCAGCCGCACCGCCAGCAGCGCCTGGCCGACGGCGTTGTTGATCTTGTGCGCGCCGGTGTGGTTCAGGTCCTCGCGCTTGAGGTAGATGCGCGGGCCGGACGGGCCGGTCAGGCGCTCCGCCAGGTACAACGGAGACGGCCGGCCGACGTAGTCGCGGTGCAGGAGCTCGAGCTCGGCCTGGAACGCGGGGTCGCGGCGAGCGTCCGCGTACCCCGCCTCCAGCTCGTCCAGCGCGCCCATCACCGTCTCGGGCACGAACCTGCCCCCGAAGTCGCCGAACCGGCCGCGCGAGTCGGGCAGCGTTGTCATGCGGCCGCCCTGGCGTTGGCGATGAAGCGGCGGATCAGCGCGTGGTCCTTGACACCCGGCGCGGATTCGACACCTCTGGCCGTGTCGACGGCCCACGGCCGCGCGGCCCGCACGGCCTGGCCGACGTTGTCGGGCGTCAGGCTGCCGGCCAGCATCACCGGCGCCCGCACCCCCGCCGCGCGCGCCCAGTGGGCGTGGAGCGAAGCGGGATCGGGCGTCGAGCCACGGGCGAGGTCGAGCAGCACCGGCACACCGTTGGGAAGGTCGCTGGGAGGGTCTCCGCGCACGCCGTGGATCGTGCCACCACTCCACGCTGACCCGTCATAGCTCTGCACCAGATCAAACCCCGCCACCCCATGAGTACCTGCTCCGGTTACGGGCGCTGTTTCGAAGACGGCGACGGTTTGTGACGTCTTCGGCGCCCTGGAGGCCAGCTCGAGCGCCAGCTCCAGCGGGATGCCGCGAGCGCTGGACGGCTCCAGGATGAAGCCCAGCATGTCCGCCCCGGCCTCGACCGCCGCGTCCACGTCCTCCGGCCGGGTGAGGCCGCAGATCTTGACCAGCACGCTCACCGCCGCGGCACCCCCGTCAGCTCGCCCAGCAGCGCCGGCGAGCGCATCAGCGCGGTACCCACCAGCACGGCGTCCGCCCCCGCGTCTCGCGCCTCCGTCACGTCCGCGCGGCTGCCGATGCCCGACTCTGCCACCCGACCCACGCTGTCAGGCAGGCCGGAAAGGAGCTCCAGCTGACGTCCACGGTCGACCTCCAGCGTGCCCAGGTCGCGGGCGTTGACGCCCACCACCTGCGCGCCCAGCCCCAGCGCGCGGTCGACCTCGGCCCGGTCGTGGGCCTCCACCAGCGCGTCCATACCCAGGAGCTCGGCGGTCTGCAGGAGCCGCGCGGCCTCCTCGTCGGTGACCAGGGCCAGGATGACCAGGATCGCGTCCGCCCCGGCCAGCCGCTGCGCCGCCACCGTCTCGGGGAACACGGTGAAGTCCTTGGCGATGGCAGGAAGCGGTGACGCCCGGCGGGCCGCGGCCAGGTCGGCCAGGCTGCCGCCGAAGTCGCGCTCCGCGCACAGCACGGACATGGCGGCCGCGCCGCCGTCGGCGTACCGGCGCGCCGCCTCGCCCACGTCTGCGTCGATCGCGATCGCGCCCTCCGAAGGGCTGGCCCGCTTGACCTCCGCGATCACCGCCACGTCAGGGCCCGCCCGCAGCGCATCCGCAAAGCCGCGGGCCGGTTCGGGTGCGTCCCGCCGCAGATCGCCCGACAGCGTGTCCAGGTAGCCGCTCATGCCGCCCCCGGAGAGCGGGCCTGCGTGAACGCCGCCAGCTCGTCCAGCTTGCGCCGGGCGGCGCCGGAGTCGATCGCCTCCACCGCGGTGTCGATGCCCTGCTCGAACTCGGCCACCTGTCCGCCGACCAGCATGGCCGCGGCGGCGTTCAGGATCACCGCGTCGCGCCGCGGCCCCCGCTCGCCGTCGAACACGGTGCGGATGACGGCCGCGTTGTGCGCCGGGTCGCCGCCGACGCGCAGATCCTCGGGGGTGCCCGGGGACGGGCCCGTGGACAGCGGCCGGGGGTCGAGCGTGGTCAGCTCGACCTGGCCGTCGCGCACCTCGGCCATCAGGTTCTCGCCGGTCGGCGTCAGCTCGTCCAGACCGCCCGCTCCGTGCACCACCAGCGCATGGTCGACGCCCAGCCGGGCCAGGACCTGGGCCATTGGCTCGACCAGGTTCTCGGCGTACACGCCCATCACCTGGCGGCGGGCGCCGGCGGGGTTGGTGAGCGGGCCGAGCAGGTTGAACACGGTGCGCACACCAAGCTCCCGGCGCACCGGGCCTGCGTGTCGCATGGCCGGGTGGTGGGCCTGCGCGAACAGGAACCCGAACCCGACCTGGTCGATGCAGGCGGCGATGTCGTCCGGGGTGAGGTCGATGCGCACACCCAGCGCCTCCAGCACGTCGGCCGAGCCGCACATGCTGGACACCGCCCGGTTGCCGTGTTTGGCGATGGGGACGCCCGCGGCCGCCGCCACCAGCGCCGCCGATGTGGAGATGTTGAACGTGTCCGCGCCGTCGCCGCCCGTGCCGCAGGTGTCGACCAGACCGTCCCGCCCGGGGGTGGCTGGGATGACGTGAGCGCGCATCGCCCGTGCGCACCCGGCCACCTCGTCCGGCGTCTCGCCCTTCATGCGCAGCCCGATCGCCAGGGCTGCGATCTGGGCCGGGCTGGCGTCGCCCGACATCACCTGCATCATGGCCGCGTGCGCCTCCTCGGCCGACAGGTCGTGACCCTCCACGAGCTGCTTGATGGCGTTGTCGATCACGCGGACATCTCCAGGAAGTTCTCGATCAGTCGCCGGCCGTCAGGGGTGAGCACCGACTCGGGGTGGAACTGCACGCCGAACGTCGGGTGCTCTCGGTGGCGCAGGCCCATCACCTCGCCGTCCGGCGTGCGGGCGGTCACCTCCAGCACGTGG
The DNA here is from genome assembly GCA_051955775.1 of Gaiellales bacterium. Classification (GTDB taxonomy): domain Bacteria; phylum Actinomycetota; class Thermoleophilia; order Gaiellales; family JAICJC01; genus DASUHT01. Next base: position 4,941 of record JBQCGJ010000258.1, read on the forward strand.
GGGATCGGCTCCAGCGCTGCCAGCGAGTGGTAGCGGCCGGCCTCGAACGGGCTGGGCAGGCCGGCGTACAGCGTCGAACCGTCGTGGCTCACCTGGTCCGGCTTGCCGTGCACCAGCCGGGCTGCGCGGTCGACCCGCCCGCCGTACAGCTCGCAGATCACCTGGTGGCCGAGGCACACGCCGAGCACCGGCACCCGGCCCGCGAACCGCTCGATCACCGCGGCCGAAACGCCGGCCTCGCGCGGGGTGCCCGGGCCGGGCGACACGACCACGTGGGAGGGGCCGAACGCCTCCGCCCGCTCGACGTCGATCCTGTCGTTTCGCGCCACCTCGACCTCGGCGCCGGCGGTGGCGATGTAGTCCACCAGGTTGTACGTGAACGAGTCGTAGTTGTCGATCACCAGCACCCGGGTCACCGGCCGTACACCCCCGTCTCCGCCTGGTCGATGGCGGCGCCCAGGGCGGCCACCTTGTTCATGCACTCCTGGTACTCCTCTGCCGGATCGGAGTCGGCCACGATACCCGCCCCCGCCTGCAGATACGCCTCGCCGCCGCGCATGACGACCGTGCGGATGGCGATGCAGGTGTCCATGTCGCCGCCGAAGCCCAGATACCCGACCGCGCCCCCGTACGCTCCGCGGCGGCGCCCTTCCAGCCCCGAGATCAGCTGCATGGCCCGCACCTTGGGGGCGCCCGACAGCGTGCCCGCGGGGAAGGTTGCGCGCAGCAGCGATGCGGCATCGCGCCCGCCGGCCAGCCGTCCGAAGACCTGGGACACGATGTGCATGACGTGGCTGTAGCGCTCCACGTCCATGTACCTGACGACCTCGACCGATCCCGGCTCGCACACCCGGCCGAGGTCGTTGCGGGCAAGGTCGACCAGCATCACGTGCTCGGCCCGGTCCTTCTCGGACTCGAGCAGCTCGTCCGCCAGCTGCTGGTCGTCACTGCGCCCCGGTCCACGCGGCCGGGTGCCCGCGATCGGCCGCAGCTCGCACACTCCCTGTGCGTCCAGGCGCACATGCGTCTCCGGCGACGAGCCGACGAGCTGGAACTGCCCGTGGTCGAGCAGGAACATGTACGGGCTGGGGTTGACCGCGCGAAGCGCCCGGTAGACAGCGAACGGCGAGGCCTGGGTGCGCCGGCGCACGCGCTGCGAGAGCACGATCTGGAATGCATCGCCGGCCGCGATGTGCTCCCGGGCGCGGTCGACCGCAGTCATGTACTGCTCGCGGGACGTGTCCACCGTGACCTGGCCGCGCTCGAGCTCCGGGCCGGGCGTCGCCACCGGCGCGGCGGTCAGCGCCGCGCCCAGCTCGTCCACCTGCTCCGCGGGCCCGATCAGCGAGATCGTCCGCCGTACGTGGTCGAACGCCACCACCGACTCCGCCAGCATGAAGCGCATCCGCGGCAGCCCGGCGTCGGCAGGCGCCTCGCCGGGCAGCGGCACGGGCTCAAGCTCGCTGACCCAGTCGTAGGACACGTAGCCGACGGCGCCGCCCACGAACGGCGGCTCGCCGGGCCGGGGTGGAGGCTGGGAGGCGGCGAATGCGAGCGCCTCGTCCAGGGTGTCGACGCTGCGCAGCCCCGCGGCCAGGAACGAATAGCGGCCGACCTGCTCGCCGCGCTCCACCGACTCCAGCAGGAAGGCCGGCGGCCCCAGCCGCTCGTGCAGCAGCATGTACGCACCGACCGGCGTCAGCAGGTCGCCGGGCAGGGTGCGCACCGTGCGCTGGGTGGGCTCGAAGTGGGTGGGCTGTGTGGTTGCCATGGTGGAAGATGTCCGCAAATGCAAAAGCCCCTCGCGGTATGCGAGAGGCTTCGGTTCGAGCGGGTGGGCTGCCGCGGCGGCGCTAGCGGGTCACACCTCGCTCGGGTCGCCACCACCAGTTTCCGCCGTGAACGCTCGCCATGATCGGCTTGACTATGCTCCATCGTTGGCCCGGCGTCAAGTCGAAACCGAAGGAGCCCGATGCCCAACACCGTCGTCCTCAGCGCCCTCCGCACGCCGTTCGGCAAGCTCGGCGGGGGCCTGTCCAGCCTCTCCGCCGCCCAGCTCGGTATCCACGCCGCGGGAGCGGCGCTGGAGCGCTCCGGTGTCGCGCCGGAGGACGTGGGCTACGTGGTGATGGGGGAGGTGCTGCAGGCGGGCGTGGGCATGATCCCCTCACGCCAGGTGTCGGCCGGCATCGGGCTGCCCCGGGACGTCGGCTCCGAGACCATCAACAAGGTCTGCGCGTCGGGCCTGCGCGCCGCCAATTACGGCGACCTGCTGATCCGTGCCGGCGTGCACGACGTTGTCGTCGCGGGCGGTATGGAGAGCATGTCCAACGCGCCCTACCTGGCGCCCAAGGCCCGTTTCGGCTACACGATGGGCGACGGCCGGCTGCTCGACCACATGACCCACGACGGCCTCACGTCAACCTTCGACGGCCTGATCATGGCCGAGCAGAACTCCGTCGTGTCGCGCGAGATCGGCTGCTCGCGGGAGGATCAGGATGCGTGGGCGCTGCGCAGCCATCAGCGCGCCGTGGCCGCCATGGACGACGGCCGCCTGGCCGACGAGATCGCGCCGGTGACCGTGCCGGGCCGCCGGGGCGACACCGTGGTCGAGGTCGACGAAGGCCCGCGGCGCGACACCTCAGCCGACAAGCTGGCATCGCTGAAGCCGGTCTTCAGCCAGGACGGTGTGACCACCGCCGGCAACGCGCCGGGGGTCAACGATGGGGCCGCCGCGCTGGTGCTGGCCTCCGAGGACTGGGCCCGCGAGCGCGGCATCGAGCCGCTGGCCCGGATCCTGGCCGAGGGCCACTGCGGCGACGATTACGCGTACCTCGTGCGGACGCCCGCCGAGGCAACAAAGCGGGCGCTGGGGTCGGCCGGCATGAGCGTGTCCGACGTCGACCTGTTCGAGGTCAACGAGGCCTTCTGCTCGGTCGTGCTGAACACCATCGAGCTGCTGGACGGGGACGCCGACAAGTTCAACGTGCAGGGCGGAGCGGTCGCCTACGGCCACCCGATCGGCGCGTCGGGCGCGCGGCTTTTGGGCACGCTGATCCACCAGTTGCGCCGCCGGGGCGGCGGGATCGGAGTGGCGGCCATCTGCTCCGGCGCTGCCCAGGGCGACGCGACGGTGCTCGAGGTGCTGGCAGCGTGAGTGAGCGGGTGACGGTGGTGGGCGCCGGCCAGATGGGGGCCGGCATCGCCCAGGTGGCCGCGGTGGCGGGGTACGACGTGACCCTGGTCGATGTCTCGCCGGCGCAGCTGGACAGGGCTCGCACGTCGATCGCCGGCTCGCTGGCCAAGCTGGTCGAGAAGGGCCGACTGGAGCAGGACGCGGCCGACCGGGCGGTGGAGCGGATCTCACCGGCAGCCGAGCCGGCGCCGGCTGACCTGGCCATCGAGGCGGCCACCGAGGACGTCGATCTCAAGCTGCGCATCTTCCGCGAGCTGGACGCGGCCGCCGGCAACGGCGCCGTCCTGGCCTCCAACACCAGCTCCATCCCCATCACCCGGCTGGCGGCGGTTACCGGGAGGCCGGATCGCGTGATCGGCATGCACTTCATGAACCCGGTGCCGCTGATGCCGCTGGTGGAGCTGATCCGCGGGCTTGATACGTCCGACGAGACGGCGCGAGAGGTGCGGGCTGCGGCCGAGCGGATGGGCAAGACGGTGGCCGAGGCGCACGACTTCCCGGGGTTCATCTCCAATCGCATCCTGGTGCCGATGCTGAACGAGGCCGTGTACTGCCTGATGGAGGGGGTGGGCGACCGCGAGTCGATCGACACCGTGATGAAGCTGGGCATGAACCACCCCATGGGCCCCCTGCAGCTGGCCGACCTGATCGGCCTGGACACCTGCCTGGCCATCATGGAGGTGCTGCACGAGGGGCTGGGGGACGACAAGTACCGGCCGTGCCCGCTCCTGCGCACGTACGTTGAGGCCGGCCGGCTGGGCCGCAAGTCGGGGCGCGGGTTTTACGAGTACCCGTGAACCGGGTGGCGTTCGCGGCCGTCCAACGGGTATGAAGCTCTTCTATGTGTGCATCGTGCTGGGGCTGGCTGTCGCCGCAGCCTGTGGCGGAGCATCCTCGACGGATACCTCTTCGTCGCACGGAGGGTCGTCGACCGGAGGGTCATCGACGGGAGGAGGCACTGCGCCGGGCGCCATCTCCGGCGTCTACCTGCGCCACGACTCCGCGCAACCTCGGGGCGGCAGCCCGGCCGCGGGGGTGAAGATCGGCCTGTACACCAGGGCGATCGCCTTCGCCGGGCCGGTGATGGCGAACCCGCCGAAGCCGCTGCGGGTCGTGCTCACCGGCTCGGGCGGCCGTTTCGCCTTCCCCGGCCTCAGCGGCAAGCGGTACTTCGTGGCCGCCAACGACGACCACGCCTACGCCATCGGGCGGTGGGCGAAGCCGGGCGCCCGGATCACTCTGCGCGGCTGTACCGACTGCCCGCGGCCGATGTGACCGACATCAGCCGCGCCGCGCCGCCTGCCAGCGCCGTCAGGCCGCCGGCCACGGCCAGCCATTCCCACACGGGATGGCTGCCCCCGCCGTCGATCGCCATCCGCAGGTATCCCTGGCCGGCCACGGTGCCTCCCAGCACGACGACCGTCGCGGCGTAGAAGGTCTGTAGCGCCCCGCGCCCCGGGAGGAGGCGGATCCGCGCGGCCAGCAGCGCAACGGTCAGGGCCGCCGGCCCGATGGCGATCGCCGCGCCCCGCTGACCGCTCGCCGCGGCGGCCGCGCACGCCACCAGGCCGCCCGCCAGCATCAGCAGCTCGGGCGCTGCCCAGCCCTTCAGTCGCCGGTTGCCCATGAATCGAGTATGCGTCCGCCCCGAGGCGCTGTCGAGCGCAGCATCACGGTGGCGATCGACGCCCCGGCGGCGGTGGTCACGCCCGCGATCGCCCAGATCACCGGATACCCGCTGTGCTCGATCGCGAGGCCGGCGATCGGGGCTGCCAGCGAACCCCACCCGAACACGACCATCGACGCCAGCCCGACGGCGCGGCCGGCCCGGTCGGGCCCCGCGATCTCGCCCGCCACCAGGTACAGCACCCCGTTGAACCCGAACACGCCGAAGGCCAGCGCGACCGTGGCCGGGATGGCGGCCCATGCGCCGGCCGCCAGTGCCAGCGGCATGGCCAGTGATGCCACACACGCCAGCACGCCGGTCATGCGCAGCGTCTGCAGCCGGCGGTTGCCGCCGTCGCGATCAGCCCGCCGGCCCCACACCACTCGCGAGCCGGCCGCGCACACGTTGAGCAGCGTGAACCCGGCCGCGGCCGCGGCGGACGCCACCCCGGCGTGCTCGGCCGCGGGGATGTAGTACGCCAGCACGCTGCCCAGCGCCCACACGTACAGCAGCCCCAGGGCGAGCAGCAGGCGCATGCCCGGCAGCGACATCACGCCGCCCAGCCCGCGGTCGGGCGACTGCGAGCGGTCGTCCCCGGCCACGGTCGAGAACCAGATCGCCGTGATGCCCGCCGCGGCCCCGGCGCCCATCATGGCGAGTCGGACGCCTCCGGCCGCGACCATGGCCGGCAACAGCAGCGAACCGAGCGTGCCGCCCAGGGGCACGCCGAGCTGGCGCCAGCCCAGCGCCAGGCCGCGCCGCTGTGGCGGGAACTCCCGCAGCAGCGACGTCATGCCGGCCACCGGGACGGCGGCTCCGCCGATCCCGGCCACGAACAGCGCGATCGAGAAGGACACGGCCTCCGTGGTCAGGCCGGCCGCGACCAGGCCCGCCGCGTTCACGATCCCGCCGCCGATCAGCATCCGCCGGGCGCCGATGCGGTCGACCAGCATGCCCGCCGGCACGAGCGCCAGCGCCGAGCCGATTCCCACGGCTGCGTACACGGCTCCGAAGCCCGCCGGGCCGAGGCCGAACGTCGAGCGGATGTCGGCCCCGATGGCCGGCAGCCCGAAGCTGATCATCGAGAACGCGGCCTGGGAGGCCACGGCCAGCACCAGGATCCGCGTTTGCCGCGACATACCGCCACCGTAGCGCATAGCGGCGTCACGTCGATCCGCTAGTACCATAGGCAGATGTCGATATATCCCACCGCGCAGCTGCGGGCACTGGTGGAGGTGGCGACCGCCGGCAGCTTCACCCGCGCCGCAGAGGGTCTGGGCGTCTCCCAACCCACGGTCAGCGGCGCGGTGGCCGCGCTGGAGCAGCGGGTCGGCGTGCCGCTGCTGGTGCGGGCACGGCGCGGTGTGACGCTGACGGCCGCCGGGCGCGCCCTGCTCCCGCATGCCCAGCGGGCATTGGCCCTGGCCGCGGACGCGGAGGAGGCGGTCGACCGGGCCGTGGCGGGCGAGCGGCTGCGGCTGTGGGTGGCGGCGGGCGAGGCCCTGGGCACGTACGTGCTGCCGGCGGCCCTGGCCGGTCTGCGCGAGCGCATGCCCAGCCTGGAGGCGGGGTTCATCGTGGGCGACGTGGCGCGGGTGCTGTCGGCGCTGCGGGCCGGCGAGGTGGACGTGGCGCTGGTCACCGCGCACACGACGTCGAGCGACATCCAGGCGGTGGAGTTCGGCAGGGCGCGGCTGGTGCTGGTGGGGCCCGGGTCACAGCCTGTTCCGCAGCGCCCCCTCAGCCTGGACGACCTGCGCGACCTGGTGCTGGTGGCGCGCGACCGGGGGACGGTCAACCGGCTCCAGGTCGACCGCCTGCTGTCCGAGGCGGGGGTCGAACCGCGTGGCCGGCTGGACGCGTTCAGCCTGGAGGCGGTCAAGCGCTGCGTGGAAGCCGGGCTGGGAGTGGCGGTGGCGCCCGAGATGGCGGTGGCCCGCGAGCTCGAGCTGGGCACGCTGCGGGCGATCCCCATGCCCGCCCTGGAGATGGAGCTGGTGCTGTGCCTGGCCTGGCGGCGCGGCGAGCGGATCAGCCCGGCAGCCGAGGCGCTGCTGGACGTGTTGCGGCTCCAGGCCCCCGCGGGTCAGATGCCGGCGCGGTGACGCAGACCGCCGCCCAGGTACACCCGCCGGGTGACTCGCAGCGCCGCGTCGATGCGGGCGCGGATGGCCTCCGCGTTGATCGGCTGATCGAGGTCGATCATCACCGTGGGGATGGCGTCCATGGTCTCGCAGGCAGCCATGCCGACGGTGATCAGTGCCACCTCGGCGTCGTCCAGGCCGGAGTCCAGGACGACCGCATCGGGGCACGCCTCCTCCATCAGCGACATCGCCTCCTCGGCGTCGCGGGCGACCACCACGTGATGCGATCCCGACACCGCCTGCCGCACCAGCCGCAGCGTCAGGGGATCGCGGTCGATCACCAGCACGCTTCCGGCCTCGAGGTCGAGCTCGGCGTCAGCGATCGGGGGCAGGCGGTGGGTGAGGCCGTACATGGTGTCAGCTCTGTAATCGCCACACCGGTGAGGGACTGGCCTCCCCAATCGAGGGATCGGTGGTACCCCTTTCGGGTGCCGCCGCGCCCGGCCCTACACTTACGCGCATGGTCAGGCTCGACCGCATCTACACACGCGCGGGCGACGGCGGAGAGACCTCGCTGGGCGACGGCGCCCGTGTGTCCAAGAACGATCTGCGGATCTGGGCGTACGGCACGGTGGACGAGACCGGCGCGGCCATCGGTGTGGCCATCGCCGCCGGTGTCGCGCCCGAGGTGGCGCAGCTTCTGGCGCGCATTCAGAACGACCTGTTCGACGTCGGCGCCGACCTGTCCGTGCCCCTGGACACCGATCGCGGGCACGGTAAGAGCCGGCTTCGCATCGGCGAGCAGCAGGTGCAGGCGCTGGAGGCCGAGTGCGACCGGTACACCGAGCGTCTGGAGCCACTGCGCAGCTTCGTGCTGTCCGGCGGCACGCAGGCCGCGGCCGCCCTCCACCTGGCCCGCACCATCTGCCGCCGGGCCGAGCGGCTGGCGGTGGCGCTGGCCGAGCAGGACGACGCGAACCCGCAGGTCACCGCCTACCTGAACCGGCTCAGCGATCTGCTGTTCATCCTCGCCCGGGTGGCCAACGACGACGGCCGCGCCGACGTGCTGTGGCAGCCCGGCGGCTCACTGGAGGCGGAGTAGGCTTCGAGCCATGGCGCTGCCGGCCCGTCAGCCCGAGCCCGCCGAGCCCCTGCGCTCGACCATCTCCGGTATCCCGTACGAGCCGGTGTACGGACCGGACTCGCTCGACTACCAGCGTGACCTGGGCGACCCGGGCCGGTTCCCGTTCACCCGCGGCGTGTACGAGACGATGTACCGCGGCAAGCCGTGGACGATGCGGCAGTTCGCCGGTTTCGGCACCGCACAGGAGACCAACGAGCGGTTCCGCTACCTGCTCGAGCACGGCCAGACCGGGCTCTCGACCGCGTTCGACATGCCCACCCTGATGGGCTACGACTCCGACCATGCGCGCTCGCTGGGCGAGGTGGGCAGGGAGGGCGTGGCCGTCGACACCCTGGCCGACATGGAGGATCTGTTCGCCGGCATCCCGCTCGACCAGGTCACCACCTCGATGACGGTCAACGCCCCGGCGGCGGTGCTGCTTGCGCAGTACGTGTGCGTGGGTGAGCTCCAGGGCGTCTCGCCGGACAGGCTGGGCGGCACGATCCAGGCCGACATCCTCAAGGAGTACATCGCCCAGAAGGAGTGGATCTTCCCGCCCGAGCCGTCGATGCGGCTGATGATCGACATGATCGAGTGGTGCACCGAGCACATGCCGCGCTGGCACCCGGTGTCGATCTCGGGCTACCACATCCGCGAGGCCGGGGCCACGGCCGCGCAGGAGCTGGCGTTCACCCTGGCGGACGGATTCGCCGACGTGGAGGCATGCCTGGAGCGGGGAATGGACGTGGATGCGTTCGCCCCTCGGCTGTCCTTCTTCTTCAACGCCCACATCGATTTCTTCGAGGAGATCGCCAAGTACCGGGCCGCCCGGCGGATCTGGGCGCGCACGCTGCGCGAGCGCTACGGCGCCACCAACGACCGCTCGCTGCTGCTGCGCTTCCACACCCAGACCGCCGGCGTGTCGCTGACCGCCCAGCAGCCCGAGGTGAACATCGTGCGCACCGCCATCGAGGCGCTGGCCGCGGTGCTGGGCGGCACCCAGTCGCTGCACACCAACTCCTACGACGAGGCGCTGGCCCTGCCCACCGAGGACGCCGCCCGGCTGGCCCTGCGCACGCAGCAGGTGATCGCCAGCGAGACCGGCGTCGTGCACTCGGCCGACCCGCTGGGCGGCTCGTGGCTGGTGGAGAGCATGACCGACCGCATGGAGGCCGAGGCCACGGCCTACTTCGAGCGCATCGAGCAGCTGGGCGGCGTGCTGCGGGCGCTGGAGGAGAATTTCTTCCAGCGCGAGATCGCCGAGGCCTCGTACCGCTTCCAGCTCGAGGTGGAAGAGGGGCGGCGGCAGATCGTGGGCGTCAACTCACACGTCTCGGACGACGACGACCGGGTGGAGATCCTGCGCATCTCGCCGGAGATCGAGCGCCGCCAGGTCGAGCGGCTGGCGCGGGTACGCGGGCGGCGAGACGCCGACGCGGTCGCCCGCTCGCTCGAGCGGCTGTCCGAGGTTGCTGCCGGCCCGGGCAACGTGATGCCGCACATCGTCGACTGCGCCCGGGTGTACGCCAGCGAGGGCGAGATCTGCGACGCCCTGCGGGCGGTGTGGGGCGTCTACCGGGAAACGCCCGTCTTCTAGGCCGGCTCGGCCATCGGCTCCAGATCGCGCAGCCGCAGATAGGCGATCGTCCACACCACCGACAGGTAGGGCACCAGCAGCGCTCCCTCGGCGGTGCTGGCGGCGATCACCCGGGGCACGGGCGAGAGGCCCAGGAAGACGACGCTCAGCGCGACCGATACGGCCAGGGCCAGCACGATGGAGATGACGACCATCGCGAACACGTCGCTGGCGTGCCCCGTGACCAGACGTCTGCTGCGGCTCAGCGCGGCGGCCCCGGCGGCGCCGTCCAGCACCACCGATGGGATCGCCATCCCCCACCACGTGAGCAGCAGCAGCCCGGGCAGGAGGAACGCGAACAGCCCCAGGGTGACGACGGCCGCCACCGCGAAGGCGACGCCGATCACCGACCCGGCGCGGCGTCCGGCTGCCGCCAGCGAGCCGCCCAGGGGGGCGTTCGCGCCGGCGCGCGCATCGGAGACCCCGTGAGCAAGCGCCGCCTGCACGATCAGGCACCCCGCCAGGCCCGCCACCAGCACCGTCGCCAGCCCCCCCAGCGAGCCCTGCGACGTGGCGGCGGCGGACAGCCCCGCCACCGCCAGCGAGACGACCAGCCCGACCAGGGTCGGTCCGGCCCATTGGCGGCGGTGCAGCCGCCACCCCTCGCCGAAGATGCCGGTCAGCTTGCCCACGGGGCTGCCACGCTATCCGACCCTGCCGCAGCGACGCCCGGGCAACCTTCGCCGGCCCCCGTGCGTCATAGCCGGTCATGGATGCCTGGACGCGATCAGACCTGGACGCAGCCCATCAGCAGGCCGGCGGCGCCTACCACGAGTTCCTGCGGGTGCCGTCGATGTCGCTGGGCCTGTACGTGCTGGACGCCGGCGCGGCCGACCCGCAGACCCCGCACGCCGAGGACGAGATCTACCACGTGCTCGAGGGCCGCGGACGGATCCTGGTCGGCGGGGACGACCGTGCGGTGGCCGCCGGGGACACCGTGTACGTGGCGGCCGCGGTGGAGCACCGGTTCCACGACATCTCCGAGCAGCTGCGGCTGCTGGTCGTGTTCGCACCGGCCGAGTCGGACTGACCCGCCGAGCGGGCCTGACAGGCCCCGGCGCGTCGCTCGGATACACTCGTCCGCGCTATGACGGGCAGGATACGAGTCGTCGTCGCCAAGCCGGGCCTGGACGGGCACGACCGCGGCGCCAAGATCATCGCGCGCAGCCTGCGCGACGCCGGCATGGAGGTGATCTACACGGGGCTTCACCAGACACCGGAGCAGATCGTCGAGACCGCCCTCCAGGAGGACGCGGACGCGATCGGGATCTCCATCCTGTCCGGCGCGCACATGACGCTGGTGCCGCGCATCCTCGATCTGCTGCGCGAGAACGACGCGGGTGACATCCTGGTGGTCGTGGGCGGCACCATCCCCTCCGACGACATCCCGGAGCTGAAGCGGCTGGGCGTGGCCGAGGTGTACACGCCGGGCGCGCCCACCGCGCAGATCGTGGACTACCTGACCACCGCCCTGGGGGCGGGCTGATGCCCACCGCTGGGCTTCGCATCGCCAGCGAGGGGCGGGTTGCCACCGTCACCGTCGACCGCCCGAATGTGCTGAACGCGCTCGACACCGCACTGCTCGAGGAGCTGATGGCGACGCTTGGCGACCTGGGCAGCGACGCGCGGGTGGGAGTGATCGTGCTCACCGGCTCGGGCGACCGTTCGTTCATCGCCGGCGCCGACATCAAGGAGATGGCGGGCAAGACGCCGCTGGAGGCCCGGGCGTACTCCGAGCTCGGCCAGGAGATCGCCCACCTGCTGGAGACGATGCGCAAGCCCACGATCGCCGCCGTCAACGGCTACGCGCTGGGCGGCGGGTGCGAGATGGCGCTGGCCTGCGACGTCCGGCTGGCCTCCGAGAACGCGCATTTCGGACAGCCCGAGATCAACCTCGGCATCATCCCCGGGTGGGGCGCCACGCAGCGCCTGGCCAGGGCGACCAACATCGGCTACGCCAAGGAGCTGATCCTGACCGGCCGCATGATCGACTCCACCGAGGCGTTCGAGCGCGGCCTGGTGCAGCACGTGTACCCGGCCGCCGAGCTGATGCCGAAGACGATGGAGCTGGCCCAGGCCATGGCCGCCAAGAGCCCGGTGGCGCTGTACTACGCCAAGGAGGCCACCAACCGCTCGCTGCACGGCGACATCGGAGGCAACCTGGTGCACGAGGCGGATCTGTATTCGCTCATGTTCTCCACGGACGACGCCCGCGAGGGCCTGAACGCGTTCGTGGAGAAGCGCGAGCCCACGTTCGTCGGCAAGTAGGAAGGACACACCCTTGAACATCGCTGTCTGCGTCAAGGAGGTGCCCAGCGCCACGTCGGCGCGGCGCCTCGACCCGTCCACTCACCGGCTCGACCGGTCAGGTGACTCGGAGCTCAACCCGTTCGACGTGCACGCGCTCGAGGAGGCCGTGCGGATCCGCGAGGGGGGCGCAGACGTGTCCGAGATCGTGGCCGTGTGCATGGGCCCCGAGTCGGCACAGCGGGCGCTGACCAAGGCCCTCGCGCTGGGCGCCGATCGGGCGGTGCTGCTGACCGACGAATCGCTGGCCGGGTCCGATATCGCCGCCACCGCGTATGCGCTGGCCACGGTCATCGAGCGCCAGGACGCGCAGCTGGTGCTGCTTGGCCAGCAGGCCGCGGACGCCGACTGCTACGTGATGGCGGCGGCCGTCGCCGACCACCTGAAGCGGCCGCTGGTGACGCAGGTCGCCCACCTCGAGGTGGACGGCGGGACGATCCGAGCCAAGCGCCAGACCGAGCACGGGTACGACCTGATGGAGGCGCCGCTGCCCGTCGTGCTGTCGGTGTCGGATGCGATCAACACGCCGCGGCTGCCATCGATCAAGGCCATCATGGGAGCCAAGAAGAAGCCGCTCGACCGGGTGTCCGCAGGGGACGCGGGCCTGGACAGCGGGCGCGTGGGCGCAGCCGGGGCGCGCAGCGTGGTGCGGTCGGTGGCGCCGCCCGAGGCCAAGGCGGCCGGCATCACGATCGAGGATTCGGGCGGTGACTCGGCCGAGCAGGTTGTGTCCCTCCTGGCCGAGAGGGGGCTGCTGTGAAGTTCCTGGTGTACGTGCACGCAGACGACGGCGAGTTCGCCGACAACAGCCTGGGCGTCCTGTCCCGGGCAGCGGAGCTGGGCGGTGAGGTGTCGGCGTTCGTGGCGGGATCCGGCATCGATGACGGCTGGGCAGGCGGGCTGGGCGGCTACGGCGCCGGCCGGGTGCTGGTGGCCGACGACCCGGCGCTGGGCGGGGGGCTGTCGCAGCCGATCGTGGACGCCATCGAGGGCCCTGCGCGGGAGGCCGACGCGGTGCTGTTCGGCGCGGGTGTGGTGTCGGCGGACGTGGCCGCAGGGCTGGCCGCGCGGATCGGCGCCGGCATCGCCTGCGAGACGACCGAGCTGCGGGCGGACGGCGACTCGCTGGTGGCGGTGCGGCCGGCGCTGGGCGACACGGTGATGGTCGAGTCGGGCTTCGAGGGCGCCGGCGTCGTGCTGGCGCGGGCGAATGCCTTCGCTGTGCCCGAGCAGCCGTCCGGCCAGGCGGCGCCGGTGGAGCGGGTGGCGGTGACGGTGGCCGACTGGTCGCAGGCGGCGAAGCTGACCGGCCGCGAGCAGGCCGAGGCCGGCGGTGTCGACATCACGGAGGCGGACGTGCTGGTGGCGGTCGGGCGCGGGATGGGCGGCCCCGAGAACGTGCCGGTGGTGGAGGCGCTGGCCAAGGCCATCGGCGGCGAGGTGGCCGCCACGCGGGCCGTGGTCGACGCGGGCTGGGTGCCGTACTCGATGCAGGTGGGGCAGACCGGGAAGACCGTCGCGCCCAAGCTGTACATCGCCTGCGGCGTGTCGGGCGCGATCCAGCACAAGGTGGGGATGGCCAACGCGGGCACGGTCGTGGCCATCAACAAGGACCCCAACGCGCCGATCCACGAGTTCGCGGACATCAGCGTGATCGGCGACGCGCTGACCGTGATCCCCAAGCTGACCGAGCTGATCTCCGCCCGCCGAAGCTAAACCGGTACCGGGTACCGGTTGGCGGTCTTAACAATTCGACCCCGGGGTCAGACCCCGGGGTCGGGTCTTACATATCGGAGTACTCGGGCCCGCTGCCGCCCTCGGGCGGCGTCAGCCGGCCGCCCTTGGCGGTGATCGCCCCGCACTGCACGCAGTTGGACGGCGTCAGCTTGACCTCCACGGTGCCGCCGCCGCCGCCGTCCTCGTCGATCTCGTACACCGCGGCCGGGCACATCGACACCCACGTCTGCGCGACCTCGCGCGGTACACGCTCGCGGATCCGCAAGTGGTTCGGCTGGTCGTCCCGGCTTCTGTTGCCCGACAGGAACACGCTGGACAGCTTGTCGAACGTCAGCTTTCCGTCCGCCGCCGGATACTCGCGGGGATCGATGGACACCGCGGCATCGCTGTCGCGCTCGACCTTGAACGAGCCGGGCGGAAGCGCGCCCCGGGTGATGTCCATCAGGCTGGCCATGCCGCCGCCCACGAACAGCCCGCGGTTGAGCGCCTGGCGCATGTTGCGGACGCGCTTCAGGTCGCTCCAGATGTGGCTGCCGCGCACCCGTCGGTCGTAGCCCTCGAGCGACCCGGCCGCGGTCAGATCGGCATCCGCGCGCAGCTGCTGGTAGATCTCCTCCGCGGCCAGGATGCCGGAGCGCATGGCGTAGTGAATGCCCTTCAGCTTTGGTACGTTGACGAACCCCGCCGAGTCGCCGGTGAGCACCGCTCCGGGCACCGACAGCCGCGACGGGAACGACAGGAACCCGCCCTCGGGGATGGTCTTCGCGCCCCACCCGATCCGTTCGCCGCCCCCCAGCAGGTCGCGGATCATGGGGTGTGTCTTGAACTGCTGCAGCAGGTCGTGCGGCGACAGGTTGGCGTCGTGGTAGTCCAGCCCGACCACGAAGCCGATGGCGATCCGGTCCTCGCCCATGGGGTAGATGAACGACCCGCCGGACTCACCGTACTTCGCCTGCGGACGCAGCGGCCAGCCCAGCGTGTGGATCACCCGGTCGAGCGGCCTGGCGACCCGCCACAGCTCCTTCACGCCCAGGCTGTAGATCTGCGGGTTCTGCCCGCGCAGCCCGAAATGCTCGGTCAAGGCGCCGGCCAGGTGGCCCTGCGTGCCCTCTGACAGCACCGTCGCTCTGGCGTGGATCTCCGAGCCCGGCTCGAACTGGGACAGCGGGTTGCCGTCGCGGTCGAGCCCCTTGTGCCCGGTGACGACGCCGCGCACCGCGCCGTCCGACACCAGCAGCCGCTGCGCGTCCGTCTCCGGCAGCAGCATCGCCCCCAGCTCCTCGGCCTGCTCGGCCAGGTACCTGCCCAGCTGGGACAGCGAGAAGATCCAGTTGCCCTTGTTGTGAAACGGCGGCGGGGTGGGGATGCGGGCCGCGAACCGCGACCGCATCATGTACACCGCCTCGCCCTTCACCGGCCCGAAGCTCGGCAGCTTCTCGAGCGGCACGTCCGGCAGCAGATCGCGCAGCGCGCTGGGGTTGACGACGGCGCCCGACAGCAGGTGGGCGCCCACGACCCTGCCCTTGTCGACCACGGCGATGGGCACCTCGCCCAGCCGCTCGGTCGTCTCCGGATCGTGCGCCAGCAGCTGCCCCAGCCGGATCGCGCCGGCCAGCCCGGCCGGCCCCGCGCCCACGAACAGCACCCCGACGTCGATCCGCTCGTCCTCGGCCGCCTCCGGCGCCGCGACGAACTCGTTCACGTTGACGGG
>JBQCGJ010000259.1:0-3529 GCA_051955775.1 Gaiellales bacterium
CCCGGCATGCAGGTCGTCTCCCACCAGGAGTACAACGAGCTGTTCACCATGCACGGCTCGACCATGGTGTACCTGGTCATGCAGCCGCTGGCGCTGGCTCTGGGCGTCTACCTGGTGCCGTTGATGATCGGCGCGCCCGACCTGATCACCCCCCGGCTGGCGCTGTGGAGCGTGTGGATGACATTCGGCGGCGGCGTCGTCATGTACCTCGGCTTCCTGACCACGCACGGGGCCGGCCCCGACGGATGGACGGCGTTCCTGCCGCTCTCCAACTCCACCTTCACCCCCGGCACCGGGATGGACATGTGGGTGCTGGGGGTGATCGTGACCAACCTCGGCCAGCTCGTGCTGGCAGGGGTGGTGCTGGCCACCATCCTGGGCCGCAGGGCGCCGGGCATGTCGATGCTGCGGCTGCCGGTGTTCGTGTGGACGGAGATCGTGACCTGCCTGATGGTGCTGGTGTCCTTCCCCGCCCTGATCGCCGCCATGACGCTGCTCTATCTGGAGCGGCACACCAGCCTGAACGTCGACCCGGTCGTCTACCTGCACCTGTTCTGGTTCTACGGGCATCCAAACGTGTACGTCATGTTCTTCCCGTTCCTCGGCTGCGTGGCCGAGGTGGTGGCGGTGTTCTCGCGCAAGCGGTTCTTCGGCTACACGGCCATGGTGTTCTCGCTGATGGCGTTCGCCGCGCTCTCGATGAGCGTGTGGGGCCACCACATGTTCACCACGGGCCGGGTCGCCAACGAGTACTTCGCGGTCACCTCGACCAGCCTGGCGGTGGCCGCCGGGGTCGAGTACTTCGACATGGTTGGGACGATGTGGGGCGGTGCCGTGCGCATGGCCACTCCGATGCTGTTCGCCCTCACCTTCCTGATCCAGTTCCTGGTGGGTGGGCTGACCGGGATCATGCTCGCCTCGCCGCCGCTGGACTACAACCTGAACGACACCTTCTTCGTCGTCGGCCACTTCCACTACACGCTGTTCGCCGGCAGCCTGTTCGGCCTGTTCGCCGGCATCTACTACTGGTTTCCCAAGGCCACCGGGAGGATGCTCCGCCCCGGCCTGGGCGTGACCCACTGGGCTCTGCTGACGATCGGCACCAACCTGACCTTCCTGCCCATGCTGTGGGTCGGCTACGAGGGCATGGTGCGGCGGGTGGCGGACTACCCCCGGGTCGGCAACTGGGAGGCCCTGAACATGGCGTCCACAGCCGGCGCCGGGGTGATCACACTGGCCATGCTGGTGTTCCTGGTCAACCTGTGGGTCTCGCTGCGGCGCCCGGTGCTGGCCGGCAGCGACCCGTGGGGCGGGCACACCCTGGAGTGGTGGACGTCATCTCCCCCACCCCGCCACAACTTCACCGACCTTCCGCCCATCAGATCCCATGCCCCGCTGCTCGACCTGCGCCTGGAGGAGGCCCGGAGATGAGGCGGCCGGGCGTCTACCCAATCCTGTGGGGGCTGCTGCTTGGCGCCTCCGCGGGCATGCTGTGGGGCTTCTCGTTCGGCCTCCCGCATGGCAGCTCCACGTGCTCCACGGCGACCTGCGTGGCCGTGCCGGCGCTGGCCCCGGGGCTGCTCACGGCCGCGGCTGCGGCCTCGATCGTGCTGGGCATCGTGCTCACCGTGGGCGGGGTGAGCGGAATCGACCGAGGACGCCGGCCGGTCGCCGATCAGAGCATGGCCAGCGTGGCCCTGGCCGTCTCGATTGCGCTGACCGCCCTGGGCGGGGCGGTCGGGAACTGGCTGCTGTGGATCGGCCTGGGCCTGATCGCCGGCTCAGCCGCCGGCGTGGTCCGCGAGCAGCTCGCGCTGCGCGAGCTGCGCCGGAAGGATCCCGGGCCGTGATCGGGCGGCGCGTGCGCACGATGTGTCTGGCCGCGGGCGTGGTGCTCGCCGTGGCGGCCGTGGCGCCTCCCGTGGACGCGGTGTGCGACCGCTCGCTGCCCGCTCACATGGCGCAGCACATGCTGCTGACGATGGTGGCGGCGCCGCTGATCGTGATCGGCTCGCCCATCTCACTCATGCTGCGGCTGGCGCCCCGCGCGGCGGCCCGGCGGATGGCGGGCCTTCACCGCAGCCGCCTGGTGCGTGCGCTCGCCGCGCCGGCGCTGGCCTGGACGCTCCTGCCCGCCGTGCAGATCGCCGTGTACGCGACGCCGCTGTTCGAGCTGGCCGACCGCAGCCGGCCGGTGCACGCCGCCGCGCACGCCACCCTGTTCGGAGCTGCGCTGCTGTTCTGGCGCCCGCTGGTGGGCGTCGACCCGCCGCCCCGCCCGCACCCCGCGCTGCAGATCGGCTACCTGCTGGCGGCGATGCCGGCGAACGACGTGATCGGGATCTGGCTCAGGTCCTCGGGCCACGTCGAGTACGCCGCCTACGCCGCGAGCGGCCTGGCGGCGCAGCGGCAGACCGGCGTCATCATGCTGACCGGCTCGTTTCCGCTGGGTGCGGCGGGGCTGGCCACCGCCTGGTCGTGGGTGCAGCGTGACCACCTGAAGACCGTGCTGCGGGAGCGGTTGCCGTGAGCCGGTGGACGCGCCGGGCGGCCGTCGCCGCGGGCATCGTGGGTCTGGTGCTGGCCGAGCTGGTGGTGGTCGGCCCGGGGCTGGGATTCAACTCCGGATCGGGCGGCGCCGCACAGGCCGGGCCGTCCCCGCTGGCGGCCCACGGGCGCACGCTGTTCGTTCAGGGCTGCGCGTCGTGCCACGGCTTCCAGGCCCACGGCATACCCGGTGTCGCGCCGTCGCTGCGCGGCGTCGGGGCGCTGGCTGCGGACTTCTATCTGAGCACCGGCAGGATGCCGCTCGACTCTCCCGAGCAGCAGCCGCAGCGGTCGCCTCCAGCGTACTCGCGTGCGCAGATCGCGGCCCTGGTGGCCTATATCGGCTCGTTCGGCGGGCCCGGCATCCCGCACGTGTCGACGGCGGGCACCACGCTCTCGCGAGGCCAGAAGCTGTTCGCCGACAACTGCTCCGGCTGCCACCAGGCGGCCGCCCGCGGAGGGATTGTGACCGGGGCGTTCGTGCCGTCGCTGCTCAAGGCAACGCCGCGCCAGATCGTCGAGGCCGCGCGCATCGGCCCATATCTGATGCCCCGCTTCGGCCGCGGCACCCTGTCCGACCACGACCTGGCGGCGATCGCCAACTACGTCACCTACCTGCAGGGAGCGCACGACCGCGGCGGCTGGGGCATCGGGCACATCGGGCCGGTGCCCGAGGGCATGATCGTGTGGCTGCTGGCCATGCCGGTGCTGCTGCTGGTCACCCGCATCATCGGCGACAGGACGGAACGATGAGCGAGCCACCGCCTCCCCGGCGCCCGTACATCGACGGCGAGCCGATCCCCCCGGACGCCAGGCCGCTCTCACCCGACGACGACCCCACCTTCCTGCACATCCCCGCCAGCCCGCGCGCCGAGGCCGTGGTGGCGGCCCTGCTGGTGCTGGCCGGGTTGGCCGGGGCCGGATTCGTGGCCGCGTACATCCTCACCGACTCCACGCCGCTTCTGGGTGCAACGCTGGGGGC
>JBQCGJ010000260.1:0-2574 GCA_051955775.1 Gaiellales bacterium
AACCGGGCCCGCCGGAAGCATCAGCATCCACGTCGAGCAGCACTCCACCACGAACAACAGCGGCACACCGACCAGCAACCACATGAACGTCACGGTGGTCTGCAGCTAGGTCAGTCCCGACCTGTTCACACGGTTGACTAGAAGCGGCCCCGAACTCCGGGGCCGCTTCTAGCGATGCCGGGTTACAGCAAGCTCGCCTGGGCCAGTGTTCCGGAATGACCCCGAGCGCTAGGGGGGTGCTGTCCTGGCTTCGGCTCGCGCTTTCCCCGGCTTTGTAGACCGGGGGAAGCGCGAGAGTGTCGATGGTCGCGTGGGGCCAGTAGCCCGCATGCGACGCCATCGGCTCTATTGGAGCGCCAGGATCTCGACGTACCCGTCTGTCCCCGCCGCGCTTGCCCCACTCACCGGGCAGCTGCCGGCTCCGCCGGCGCCGCCGCTTCCAGCGACCCCTGGGACGCCGCCACCGGCACCCGGTGAGGCAGGGGCACCGCAGGTGCCGGATGTACCACTACCGCCGGCGGCACCGGAGGTCGCCTGGACTGTGGTCCCGCTCGCGGCGACACCCGCTGTACCGCCCGCACCACCCGGGCCGACGTCTCCAGCTAGATCCAAGACCCCGCCGCCTCCTGCGCCACCCGGAGCAGCTACCAGCACTGTTGCCCCGTTCAGCACCTGGCTCGTTCCACCACCACCGCCGGGTGATGATGGGACAACATTGCCTCCGGGGTTTCCGGTTCCGCCTGCGCCGACAGTCACGGTGAGGGTGTCGCCATCGGTCACGGACGTCACGACTATCTCCTTAGCGCCCTGCCCGCCGCCACTCGCTGAGTCCGCGGCGGCGCTGTGGCCGCCTCCGCCGCCCCCGCCGACGGCGACGATCTCGATCTCGCTGGTGCCAGCTGGCACGGTGTACGTCGAATTCGTGATGAAGAACTGGGCGCCGGGTCCCGTGTCGCCCTTCGCCCCATTACAGGCGTAGGTCGTCGCGTTCGCCGATGTAAAGCTGGAACCGCCATTCGGGCAGTGTGCGTCGCCGTTGTTGAGCGAGCTGCTGGTCACACTTGTCCCGTTCGTTCCGTTCGTTCCCGCTGGCCCCGTGTCGCCCTTCACGCCCTGCGGACCCGCACCGCCGGTCGCACCCTTCGCACCCGCCGACCCCTGCGGGCCGGTCGGGCCACGTCGGCCTGCCGCTCCCCGCTTGCCCGGCCGCCCCACCACGTTCCAGGAAATCTTGTGCCCCCCGTTGGGGCACGTGGCTGTTGGCGTCGAGAGGCTCAGTTCGTTGACCTCGCCAGACGCTGCCACGCACGCGTACAGACGTTGTGAAGACGCCGCCTGACCGGTGAGACCGCCTGCAGCGGCATAAGACGCTCCCCCCGCGATCAAAACCGCACACGCCGCGACGACCATCGTCGCCGGATGCTTCAGACCCTTCATCTGTACCCCCTCAGACCACGCCGTTCGGCTGAGAACGGGAAAGTCCGCCGAACGGCGAGCGCACCCCCGCGCCGCAGACCCCGAGTGAACCACCACCCCCGCCCGATCTGGTCACCCCATCGGGATGACCTGACCCTGAACCGTGGACTGGGCCAGCGTCCTCTCGCCTGACGGGCTTAAACGCCCGCGGCGGTGACGATGAAGTCGGTCGCGAAGCCGAGCAGGATCCCGGCCAGCAAAAGCCAGCTCACGAGCACCGGATGGCCGTACTTGCGGTTGACCGCGAAGAGCTCTCTGACGACGTAGAGGATCGAGCCGCCCGCGACGGTGAAGAAGACGACCGAGACGGCGTCGCTCGTCCATGCCTGGCCGAGGATGGTGCCGAGGAACGTCGGGACGCCTCCGATCAGGCCGAGCAGGCCGAGTAGCCGCCAGCTCGGCACGACCCCGGCGCCGCTCATGGGGCCGCAGATCCCGAAGCCCTCCGTCGCGTTGTGCAGGCCGAAGCCGATGATCAGCGTCACCGCGAGGCCGATCTCGCTCGCCGCGGCGGCCTGCCCGATGGCGAGGCCTTCGCCGAAGTTGTGGACGCCGATCCCGATCGCGATCAGGAACGAAAGCCGGATCGCCGGATTCGACAGATCGAGCCGCGTGCGCTCGACGAACTCGTCGACCGCCGCTGCGCCGGGCCCGACCAGCGACGAGGCGCGCCGGTCGGCACGCCGCTTCATCCAGTCGTCGTAGTAGACAAGGCTCATCAGGCCGGCCGTGAAGCCCGCAGCGCCGAGCGTCGCCAGCCATGCGAAGCGTCCCCAGCTGTGGGCGTGCAGCGCAGTGTCGATCGGGTCGACCGCGTTCGAGAGCACGTCCCAGAGAAGGAAGACGAGGATGCCGGTTGCGAGCGCCGACAGCCCAGAGCGGGCGTTGGGGCCGAGGCCGCGCATCCGCGCGACGGGCAGGCCGATGAAGATCGTCGCGCCCGCGATCGCACCGAGCAGAAGGATGTGTCCCGTCGACATAGGTAGTTCGCGCCTTGCCCTTGTAAGGGTTCCCTTACACGCAGGCTCACGGGCAATATAGCTCCGTGCCTGCACCCGGCCACTCGGTAGACGAGTATCTCGAGACGATCTACTTCCT
>JBQCGJ010000261.1:0-2698 GCA_051955775.1 Gaiellales bacterium
GAGTACGACCTCGACCTGTTCGAGGCTCTGGGCGTCGTCGACTGCGGCGACGTGGACGTGGTGCCGGCCAACGCGCCCAAGACCGTCGACCGGGTCGCGGAGGCCATGGGCGAGGCGATCAGGGCCGGCGCCATCCCCGTGCTGTGCGGCGGGGAGCACATCACGACGATCGGCGGCTCGATGGCGGTCGACCGCCACGCGCCGCAGGGCACCTACGGCCTGATCCTGATCGACACGCACCTGGACACCGCGCCGGACGTGGGCGGCGAGCGCATCAACCACTGCTGCCCGATCACCCGGGCGATGGAGCTGGGGGCGTTCGACCCGGCCAGGTGCGTGATCATCGGCCCGCATGGGGCGATGAACCCCAAGAGCGAGTACGCGTATGTGCGCGACGCCGGCGTGACCGTGTTCCACGTGTCCGACGTCGACCGCCGCGGCGCCCGGGCGGTGGCCGAGGAGGCGGTGCGGATCGCCGCCGACGGCACAGCCGGCGTGTATCTCAGCTTCGACGTCGACAGCCTGGACAGCTCCGTCGCCCCGGGCACATGCGTGCCGACCATGGGCGGGCTGACCTCGCGTGAGGCGCTGACCATGCTGTCGGTGATCGGACGGGCCGACCTGATCGCGATGGACGTGTGCGAGATCGCGCCGGCCTACGACAACGGCCAGTCGGCGATGGCCGCGTGCCAGGTGATCGTGGACACCCTCGCCGCGTACGCGGACGCCCACAGGGACGGCGCCTCCGGTTAGCCGGCGCGGACGATCTCGAGATCGATCGGGCCCAGCTCGGCGGCGTTGATGCCGACGATGTCCTGCGGACACGCCGACACGGCCACGTAGCAGTCGAGCTCCGCGCGCAGGGTGACCGAGTCGCCGGGACGCGTCGGCGCCGGCTGGAAGCTGATCGTCCAGTCGTCACCCACGGGGATGTTCATGAACAGGTTGATCGGCTGCGGGATCTCCACCCGGGGCTGGCCGACCGCGACCATGGCCTGCTCCAGGTTGGTCCGGCAGGACGCGTGGTCGGGCACGCCGAGCAGGCGGTAGCGGTCGGGGTCGCAGGCTGCGCACAGCATGTCGTGGATGCCGGGGGTGTCGTCGGCCTCCAGGGTCAGGATGGGCCGCCGGTGCTGCGTCACGAACGCTTCGCCGACACGCGGGAAGAGCCGCCCCACGTGCACCCGTGTGTGCTCGGCGGAGTGGTATTCCGACAGGTCGCCGGCGTTGAAGGCGAACACGTCGGCCACCTGCCCGCCGTTGGTATCGATCACGCGCACCCGATCGCCGGCGGCGACCCGCACGGCGCGGCCCTCGCGGGGCGGGATGTGGATCCGCTCGGCCACCGGCCAATGCTACCGGCCCCAACCCGGTACCGTGTACGGCGTACCGGGTACCGGCCCGAACCTGGTACCCGGTACCGGGTACCGGAGGATCGAGTGGGGCGTACCCTGGCCGGTATGCAGGACAGGCACCTGGAGCGAATCGAGTGGGCGCCGTCGCAGGAGCATCCGCCGGATCTCGAGCGCTGGCCGTACACCATCCCGGCCGTGGCCCAGCTCGTCGAGCAGGGCGGGCTGGAGATCCCGGCCGGAGTCACCTTCCTGATCGGCGAGAACGGCAGCGGCAAGAGCACGCTGGTGGAGGCGTTCGCCGAGATCTACCCGCGCCGCGGGTTCACCAGCCCGCACAGCAACAAGGAGGGGCCGGGGGCAAGCAGCGAGGACTCGCCGCTTCGCTGGAACCTGCGAGCCCGCACTCACTCTCGGGCCTCACCGGCGGGGTTCTTCCTGCGCGCCGAGGCGATGCACAGCTACCTGGCCGGGGTCGACGCCGATCCCAGGCAGGCACGCATCTGGGGCGGCGAGCTGATGCAGGCGCGATCGCATGGCGAGTCGTTCCTGGCCGTGCTGCGGCACCGGTTCGAGGACGTCGGCATGTACTTCATGGACGAGCCGGAAGCTCCGCTCTCCTTCACCTCGTGCCTCGGACTCCTGTCGCTGCTGGACGACCTGCGCCGTGAGGGAAGCCAGGTGCTGGTGGCCACCCACTCGCCGCTTCTGATCTCGCTGCCCGGAGCGACGCTGCTCGAGATCGGCGACTGGGGTATCCGCCGGTCGCAGGCGTACGACCAGGTCGACCTGGTGCAGTTGTGGCGGGGGTTCATGGACTCTCCGGAGCTCTTCCTGCGCCACCTGCTGGAGGGGTGAAGCACCAGACCGGGGTCAGACCCCGGGTACGGGCCTTTTCAATTCGCGGCCCCGCGAAACCTTGCAAAATGCGCCAAATTCACGGTTGCGCAGGCCTCGCGGGTGCCGTACCTTCACCACTGCGCCGCCCAGGGCAGCCAAGTAGGTCGAACCCGGGCGGAGAGGCAGTAGGGGCGACCCGAAAGTCTCTTCGCTCGGTGGACGAAAGGTCAGCCGGGGCGGCGAACCCCTTTAAGCGATGCGGGTCTTCATCATCAGCGACATGGAGGGCGTCGCCGGTATCACCAACTGGCAGCAGGTGACCGGTGGCGAGTCGCTGTACGAGGAGGGCCGCAAGCTGTACACCGAGGAGATCAACGCGGCCGTCCGCGGCGCACGAGCCGGCGGCGCCGACGAGATCGTGGTGATGGACTGCCACGGCGCCGGCGAGGACTGGAACTTCAACTCGCTGATCCCCGAGGAGCTCGACCCGGACTGCGAGTACGTCG
>JBQCGJ010000262.1:0-3394 GCA_051955775.1 Gaiellales bacterium
CAAGATCTACGTCGCGGCGCAGGCCACGCCGCTGCGCCCGGGTGACATCTACCGCGGTCACCTGATGTTCATGATCATGCGGATCGCCATGAACACCGCCCTGGTCACCGTGTACATGTGGGCGTTCGGTGCCGCCAGCTCCGCGTGGACGGTGCTGGCCTGGCCGGCCGCGACGCTCACCGGGCTGGCCTTCGCCGCCCCGATCGCGGCCTGGGCGGTCGTGGTGAAGACCGAGAGCACGTTCGCGTACCTCTTCAGGTTCGTCATGATGCCGCTGATGCTGTTCTCCGGCACGTTCTTCCCGGTGTCCCAGCTGCCCGGCTGGCTCCGCCTGGTGGCCTACGCCACCCCGCTGTGGCACGGCACCGACCTGTGCCGGATGCTCAGCCTCGGGGACGTGGACCTGCCCAGGGCGCTGATCCACGTCGCCTACCTGGCCGCGCTGTCCGCCGTGGGCATCTGGGCCGGGGCCCGCACCTACCGCAGGAGGCTCTATGTCTAGCGTCACCCTGCGGATGCTGCCGCCGGCCGGCCTGCTCGGCCGGCTGAAGCGGGCCGGGACCGAGGCCGGCAGCCTGCGCCTGATCGAGCGGCACGCCCGGGCCTACCGGCACGCCTGGCTGGTGTTCGCGTCCGGCGTCTTCGAGCCGCTGTTCTACCTGCTGTCGGTGGGACTCGGCCTGGGCGTCCTGGTCGGCACGGTCCCGGGCCCCGGCGGGCAGCTGATCCCGTACCGCGAGTTCGTCGCGCCCGGCCTGCTCGCCGTGTCCGCGATGAACGGGGCGATGTACGACTCGACCTTCAACATCTTCTTCAGGCTCAAGTACGCCAAGCTCTACGACGCGGTCCTGGCCACGCCGATCCGCCCGGCCCAGCGGGCGCGGGGGGAGATCGGCTGGGCACTGCTCCGCGGCGCCATCTACGCCGCCGCGTTCACCCTGGTCATGCTGGCGATGGGATTGATCCACTCGCCCTGGGCGGTGCTGGCCGTGCCGGTCGCGGTGCTCATCGGCTTCGCCTTCGCCGCCCTCGGCATGACCGGCACCACGTACATGAAGAGCTGGCAGGACTTCGACTACGTGATCCTGGCCAGCATGCCGCTGTTCCTGTTCTCCGCGACCTTCTACCCGCTCGGCGTCTACCCGCGGCCAGTCCAGGTGATCGTCGAGTGCACGCCCCTGTACCAGGGCGTCGTGCTGCTCCGCGCCCTGGTCCTCGGGGCGGTCGGTCCCGGGCTGCTCTGGCGGGCGGCCTACCTGGGCCTGCTCGGGCTGATCGGCCTGCTCGCCTCCGGCCGCCGGCTGGCCCGGCTGCTGCTCGTCTGACCAGGGAATCTGACCAGGGAACCCGCGTCGGGCCGGCGTACCGATGGGTAGGTAACCTGGACGCGATCCCGCATGCCACCTGGAAGCGGCCCATCGGAAGGTTGTACTCCATGGACTTCGGCTACGACGCCAGGACGCTTGACCTGCGCAAGCAGCTTCTCACCTTCATGGACGAGCGGATCTACCCGGCCGAGGCGGTGTACGCCGAGCAGGTCGAAGCGGCCGCCGCCGAGGGGAAGCAGTGGGAGCGGGTGCCGGTCACCGCGGACCTCAAGGCCGAGGCGCGCAGCCGTGGCCTGTGGAACCTGTTCCTGACCGGGAAGTCCGCCCAGGCGGTCGGCCAGTTCGCGCCGGATCTGCTGCCCGATCCGCCGCTGACCAACGTGCAGTACGCGGCGCTGGCCGAGATCACCGGCTGGTCGCCCGCGCTGGCGCCGGAGGCGCTGAACTGCGCCGCCCCCGACACCGGCAACATGGAGGTGCTGGCCGAGTTCGGCACGCCGCTCCAGCAGGAGCAGTGGCTCCGCCCGCTGCTCGAGGGCCGGATCAGGTCCGCCTTCTGCATGACCGAACCCGAGGTGGCCTCCAGCGACGCCACCAACATCGCCACCACCATCACCCCCGACGGCGACGGGTACGTGATCAACGGCCGCAAGTGGTGGTCGAGCGGCGCGATGAGCTCGGACTGCAAGGTCTTCATCGTGATGGGCGTGAGCGGCGAGGACGCCGAGGACAAGCGCAGCCACAGCCGCCACTCCCAGATCCTGGTGCCCAGCGACGCGCCGGGCGTCACGGTCAAGCGCGGCATGATGGTCTTCGGCTTCAACGACGGCACCCACGGCGGCCACGCCGAGGTCATCTTCGACAACGTCCGGGTGCCGCGCGAGAACATGATCGCCGGCGAGGGCATGGGGTTCGCGATCGCCCAGGCCCGGCTCGGCCCCGGCCGCATCCACCACTGCATGCGCCAGATCGGCGCCGCCGAGCGCGCTCTTGAACTGCTGTGCCGCCGTGCCACCAGCCGCGTCGCCTTCGGCAAGCCCCTGGCCGAGCAGGGCGTCATCCAGGACTGGATCGCCGAGTCCCGGGTGCGCATCGAGCAGGCGCGGCTGCTCGTGCTCAAGACGGCGTGGCTGATGGACACCGTCGGGAACAAGGGGGCGCACAGCGAGATCCAGGCGATCAAGATCATCACGCCGCGGATGGCCCAGTGGGTGATCGACAAGGCGATCCAGGCCCACGGCGCCGGCGGCATCAGCCAGGACTTCCCGCTCGCGCACCTGTGGGCCAGCGCCCGCACGCTCCGGTTCGCCGACGGCCCGGACGAGGTGCACAAGCGGTCCCTGGCCCGCCGCGAGCTGCGGAAGATCAGCGGCTGAGCCCCAGCCACCACGACACCGGCAGTAAACGAGAGGAACCTACGTGACAGAAAAGATCGCGATCGTGACCGGCTCGGCCCGCGGCATCGGTGCCGCCACGGCGCGCCGGCTGGCCTCGGACGGGATGGCCGTGGCGGTCCTCGACCTCGACGAGGCGGCGTGCGCCGGCACGGTGAAGGAGATCGCCGACGCGGGTGGCCGGGCGATCGCGGTCGGCACCGACGTCAGCGACCGGGCCCAGGTCGAGGCGGCGGTCGAGCGGGTGGCCAGCGAGCTCGGCCCGCCGGGCGTCCTGGTCAACAACGCCGGGGTGATCCGCGACAACCTGCTGTTCAAGATGACGGACGACGACTGGGAAACGGTCATGGGCGTGCACCTGCGCGGCGCGTTCCTGATGACCAGGGCGGTCCAGAAGCACATGGTCGAGCAGCGCTGGGGGCGCGTCGTCAACCTGTCGTCCTCCTCCGCGCTCGGCAACCGCGGCCAGGTCAACTACTCGGCGGCCAAGGCCGGCCTGCAAGGCTTCACCAAGACGCTGGCCCTCGAGCTCGGCCCGTTCGGGATCACCGCGAACGCCGTCGCGCCCGGGTTCATCGCCACCGACATGACCGCGGCCACCGCCGAGCGGGTGGGTGTCGCGTTCGACGTCTTCGCCAAGGGCGCGGCCGAGCGGATCCCGGTCCGCCGGGT
>JBQCGJ010000263.1:0-3092 GCA_051955775.1 Gaiellales bacterium
GGCGGTGCGTTCGGGACCGAATCCGTTGCCGAGGCCGATCCCGCCGACTGGCGGGCCATGTATGAGGTCAACGTCCTCGGCACGCTGAACGTGACCCAGGCGCTGCTCCCCCGCCTGATAGCCAGCGGCGACGGCACCATCGTCGTGATGGGATCCACGGCGGGCTTCGTTGCGTACGAGGGCGGCGGCGGGTCCGTCGCCGCCAAGCACGGTGAGCATGCGATCGCCGCGACGCTGCGGCTGGAGCTTTCCGGCCAGCCCGTGCGCGTGATCGAGATCGCGCCCGGCATGGTCCGCACCGACGAGTTCGCGCTCAACAGATACCGGGGCGACTCCGACCGGGCCGCCGCGGTCTACGCCGGGGTGCGCGAGCCCCTCACCGCCGACGACATCGCGGACACCGTCACTTGGACGATCACCCGGCCCTCCCACATCAACGTGGATCTGCTGGTGATCCGCCCCCGGGCCCAGGCCGCACAGCACAAGGTGTACCGCGAGCAGTAACCGGTGCCGCTCCGGGGTCGTCACGCAGGCACAGCACCCGCCGGGTACACCCGCTCGCCGGCCACCCAGGTGGCTTGCGCCCGCAGGTCGTCGTCGAGCCAGACGAGGTCGGCCGCTGCCCCGGGGTTGAGCCGCCCGAGGTCGGGGCGGCCGAGCACGTCCGCCGGGATCCGGGTGGCAGCTGCAACCGCCTCTGCCAGCCCCACGCCGGCCGCCACCGCGTTCGCCATCGCCCGGTCCATCCGCAACACCGATCCGGCCAGAGTCCCGTCCGCGAGCCGCGGGGCCTGGTCGTCACCCGGCCGCACCTCGACTAGTTTGCCGCCGAGCCGGTAGCGTCCCGGCGCCATGCCCGCCGCCGCGGACGCGTCGGTGACCAGGCAGATCCGGCCCGGGGCGGCGGCGAAAGCGATCGCGCACGCGGCCGCCGCGACGTGCGTCAGGTCGGCGATGAGGCCGCTGGTCAGCCGGGAGTCCGTCAGCGCATGCCCGACCACGCCAGGCTCGCGGTGATGCAGCGGCCGTTGCGCGTTGAACAGGTGGGTGACCATCCGCGCTCCCGCGTCCGCTGCCGCCGCCACCTGCCGCGCCGTCGCGTCGCTGTGACCGACGCTGACGACAACCCCCGCAGATGCCAGAGCCGCGACCGCCGCCAGGCCTCCCTTCACCTCGGGAGCCAGCGTCACCACCCGCAACGCCCCCGCCCCCGCCGCCAGCAGGTTCGCGACCGTGGCCTGTGTCGGCGTCACCATCCACTCCCGGCGGTGCGCCCCGGCCCGGCTAGGCGCCAGGAAGGGTCCCTCCATGTGCACGCCGAGGACACGCGCGCCCGCAGGCGGATCCGCCACCAGGACAGATGCACAACGCAACGCATGGCTCATCTCGGCTACCGGGGCGGTGACGAAGGTGGGCAAGAACGCGGTGATGCCCGTCTCCGGCAAGCGCCGCGCGACGAGTGCCCACCCGGCCGGCTCCACGTCGGCCAGGTTTACGCCGAAATAACCGTTGACCTGGAGATCGATCAGGCCGGGCACGAGGTACCCGGTGCCGAGCGCGAGATCAGGCCGCCGTGGGGGCGTCCCCCGGCCGACCTCGGTTACGCGGCCGTCGGTGACCAGCACGTAGCCAGGCTCGAGGATCGCCGGCTCGCCCGCCCCTGGAACAACCCGGGGCGCGGTAATCAGCAACTCACCGGCCAAGCCGTGCCGGCATTCCCAGAGATCGCCGGCCCAGCATTCCCAGAGATCGCCGGCCCAGCTGTGCCAGAGATCGCCGGCCCAGCTGTGCCAGCATTCCGGAAGATCACTGGCCGAGCCGTGCCATCATCTCGGGCGGGTAGCGGTCGCCCGCCGCCACTCCGGCCGGGGCCAGCTCATCGAGACGGCGCAGCTCGTCGGGCGTGAGCACGATCTCGGTCGCCGCCGCGTTCTGTTCCAAATAGACGCGGCGCTTCGTGCCGGGGATGACGACCAGGTCGTCGCCTTGGGCGAGCACCCACGCAAGCGCCAGCTGTGCCGGTATCACGCCCTTGACCGCGGCGAGGTCGGCGACCCGCGCCGCGACCGCCAGGTTGTGCTCCAGATTCGTGCCCTGGAAACGCGGAGCGTGCCGGCGGAAGTCGCGTTCGCCGAACTCCCCGCCGGTCGGCAGGGTCCTGGTGAGCATGCCACGGCCGAGCGGGCTGTAACAGACCATCCCGATGCCGAGCTCGCGGAGCACCGGCAGCAACTCCGCTTCCGGGTCGCGGCTGAACAGCGAGTACTCGTACTGGCCAGCGGCAATGGGGTGCACGGCGTGTGCCCGCCGTACCGTCGCCGGTGCCGCTTCGGAGATGCCGAGGAAGCGCACCTTCCCCTCGCGGACCAGCTCGCTCAACGCGCCCCAGGTCTCCTCGACCGGCACGTCCGGGTCGACCCGGTGCTGGTAATAGAGGTCGATGTGGTCCACGCCGAGGCGCTGCAGCGAGTCGTCGCACGCGCGGCGCACGTACTCGGGCCGGCCGTTGACGCCGCGCGTGCCGTCCGGCCGGAACTCCTGGCCGAACTTGGTGGCGAGGATCGCCTCGGCACGGCGGCCCTTCAGCGCTGCGCCCACGAGATGCTCGTTGGTGTGCGGCCCGTAGGAGTCCGCAGTGTCGAGGAGCGTGACGCCGAGGTCGAGGGCCCAGTGGATGGTTGCGACGGACTCCTCGTCGTCGGGGGTCCCGTAGGACTGGCTCATGCCCATGCACCCGAGACCGAGTTCGGGGACGGTCAGGCCCTGGCCGAGCGTGCGCTGCCGCAGCATCCTCAGGCGCTGGCCTTGCCCCTGGCCTGCCGCTTGCCGCCGCCGTCGGCGGCGCCGGCCTTCGCCGCAGCCAGGCTCGCCTTCAGCGCGTCCGCCAGGCTGCCGCCACCCTCCTCGGGCTGGGGCTGCGGCTGGACCACCTCGTGGCCCTGCACCTTGGCCGCCACAAGCTCTTCCAGCGCCTCCCGGTAGCCGTCCCGGTACATCGACGGGTCGAAGTCCACCGTCATGGAGTCGATCAGCGACGACGCCATCTTGAGCTCCTGCGAGCGAACCTCGACGTCCTGCTCGAGGAACTCGAA
>JBQCGJ010000264.1:0-21134 GCA_051955775.1 Gaiellales bacterium
TACACGCGCCCGGCATTTACAAACCCCCTGGGTGGGGGTGCACGGGGTGGCTCTGGATTTCTAACGGCGGGGCTCGTGTACCCGGTACCGAATTCGGGCCCGTTGTCACGCCAATCTCGCCGCAAGTACCCCGAGTTCGCACAGCATGCGGTGCTCCAGGCGGGACAGGTCGAGCCCGGTCTGCTGCTCGATCCGGCGCAGCCGGTAGTGCACCGTGTTCCGGTGCAGGAACAGGGCGCCGGCGGTCGCGGCCACGCTCGAACCGCAGCGCAGATAGGTCTCCAGCGTCGTCGTCAGCTCCGGGGACAGGCGGTCGACGGTGCGTCCCCGCACGCGGCGGGCGCGCTCCCCGTCCAGGTCGCCGAGCAGGGCGTCGTAGATCTCGACGTCGGCGTAGGTGTGCGGCCCTCCGCGGCCGGACCATAGGGCATCGCCGAGCGTCCGCGCGCGGCGCGCCTGGCGGTCGCCCTCGCGCAGATCGCGTGACGCCACCGGCTCTGAGATGCCGGCCGACCACCCGTCGCCGGCCCCGGCAACCCAGCTGTTTGCGGCGCTGACGTCGGACTCGGACAGCACCGCCACCAGCTCGTCGCCGTCGCGTGCGATCAGCGGACGCCCGGCCAGCGCGGCCTGGAGATGCACGACGCCGTCGCCCAGATCCCCGCCTCCGGCGCGCAGCACGCGCGCGGGGTTGGGCAGCGTGGCGCCCAGCACTCGGGCGTGCTCCTCCGCGTTGGGGCCCCCGCCCGAGCGCACCAGCTCTCGCGTCAGCTCGGCCACCAGCCGCGCCTCGGCCGCTCGCTGCTGCTCTGACTTGGCGATCTCCAGTGCCACCACGGTGGCCACCTGCTCCAGAGCCTGCCGCTGGTCGTCGGGCAGCTCGACAGGGGCCAGCAGCGCCACCCGACCGTGCACGACTCCCCGCGCCACCACGGGCGCCACCATGCTGCCGTCCACCCGCGGGTGCGGCCACAGCGGACGGCCGTCCGCCGTGGCGGCGGCGAGCGGCCTGCCGGCCTCGTCCTCGACCGCCACCGGGCTCCCCAGCAGCACCGCCGCCCGGCGCACGATGGTGGACAGATCGGCGCCCTCCACCACCAGCCGTACCAGCTCCCGGTGCACGCCGGCCGAGCGCCGCAGCCGCGCGTAGCTGCCGCTGACCAGCCGCTCGTAGACGCTCTGCGACACCTCCACGAACGGCACCTCGCGCTCCAGCTCGAACAGCGGCAGGCCGAGCCGCTCGGCCTGATCGCGCACGGCGTACCGCACCTGCTCGAGGTAGTAGCCGCACTTGACGCCCATGGCCGCCACGCCGGCGGCGTTCAGCTGGTCGGCCAGCACACGCTGCAGCCCCGCGTCCTCGCGCAGGTTGTACGCGGTCGTCAGCAGCAGGTCGCCGGCTTCGAGGTAGTCGGCGTGGTCGTCCAGCACCTCCATCCACTGCACCCGCTGCACGAGCCGTCCAAGCCCGTCGGAGCCCGCCAGCAGCCGCGCGCGGCCCAGCGCCGTGGTCTCGCGGAGGTCGGCAACCGGCACGCCGGACATGTGCACATGCTCAAGAGGTATGCCTCATCTTAGTGTTAACCGCCCATTGGAATGCCCGCCGACCAGGGTTACCCTGGCTGGGATGCTCCGAGATACAGAGCCCGCGTGCCGCTGAGCCTGCACGCTCGCTATGGGCTGCACCGAGTTGTCGGCGAGGCGGGTTGCTTCCCGCAGCCGGCCTGGCGCCTTGATCCCGACCCGCGCATCTCGGACGCCGAGATCCTGATCGACGTCGAGCGGCTGAACCTGGATTCGGCCAGCTTCCGGCAGATCGCAGAGGCCAGCGACGGCGACCCGGAGCGGGTGGCGCAGGCCATCCAGCGCATCGTGGAGGAGCGCGGCAAGCTGCACAATCACGTCACGGGCTCCGGCGGCATGCTGATCGGGCGGGTGCGCGAGGTGGGGAGCTATGTGCGCGAGACGCGCCGGCTGGAGCCCGGCGAGCGGGTCGCCACCCTGGTGTCGCTCACGCTGACGCCCCTTCGCATCGAGCGCGTGGGCGAGGTGGACATGCGCCACGGCCAGGTCGAGGTGCTGGGCACGGCCGTGCTGTTCGAGTCCAGCCCGTACGCGGTGCTGCCCGACGACATCCCCGAGCGGATCGCGCTGGCGGCGCTGGACGTGGCCGGCGCGCCGTCGCGCACAGCAGGGCTGGTCACCCCGGGTGACACGGTGCTGATCCTGGGCGGCGGCGGGACATCCGGCCTGCTGTGCCTGCACGAGGCGCGCAAGCACGCCGGGCCGGCCGGGTGCGTGATCGTCACCGACGTCTCCGAGGGGGCTCTGGAGGAGGTCGCGTCGACCGGTCTGGCCGACCACGTCGTGCCCGCCGATGCCACCGATCCGCTTGCCCTGTACGAGGCCGTCATGGAGGCCGGCGGGCGGGAGGCGGACGTCGCCATCAACCTCGTCAACGTGGGCGGCACCGAGATGGGCACCATCCTGCTCACCCGGCAGACCGGCACGATCCTGTTCTTCTCCATGGCCACGTCGTTCACCACCGCGGCCCTGGGCGCCGAGGGCCTGGGCCGCGCCACCACCATGATCATCGGCAACGGCCACATGCCCGACACCGGGCTGACTGCCCTCAACGTGCTGCGCGAGAATCCGCAGATCCGCGCCATCTTCGAGCGCCGCTACGGGGGCGGTGCATGACGCCGGCCGAGATCCCGGTGGTGCGGGTGGAAGGCGACCATCGCGCCGTGGGGCGAGCGGTCGGCGAGGCCACCGCCGCGGCGGTCCAGCGGGCGGTCGCCGGCCTGGACGCCGAGCGGGTGGCCGCGGCCGAGCCGTACCGCGCGGCCACCGCCCGCGAGCTGCCCTGGCTGGTCGAGGAGCTCGACGCCGTGGCCGCAGGCGCCGAGGCGCATCCGCTGGCCGTGTTCGCGGCGTCCATCGAGGAGCTGGAACCGGCGGTGATGACGGCCGTCGGTCGCTGCTCGGATCTGGTGGCGGGCCCGCCGGCGACCGCGGACGGCCACCTGCGGGTGGCCCACAACAACGACCTTTCACCGCAGTCCGAGCGGGACCTGGTGGCGATCGAGTGGCGGCTGCCGGGCGACCCGACCGTGTTCACGATCGGCATCGGACCGTGGATCAGCGTGGGGTTCAACTCGGCCGGGCTGGCCCTGACCGGCAATGAGCTGACCCCCAACGACAACCGCGTCGGAATCCCGCGGCTGCTCCAGGTGCGCGACATCCTGCGCCGCCGTACGCTCGACGACGCGGTGCGGGCGGCGCTCCACCCCCGGCGGGCGTCCTCGTACGCGAACCTGCTCAGCCATCGCGACGACGGCGTGGTGTGCGTGGAGGGATCGGCCACCGACGCCGAGCTGCTGCGGCCGTCCACCGGCGGCACGCTGTCGCACACCAACCACTACGTGAGCCCGCACATGCAACGCTACGAGGGCGACCCGGCCTATGCGCGCCGGTCGGCCGTGCGGTATCGTCGCGCCCTCCAATGGCTGGCCGGCGGCCAAATCACCTCCGAGCACCTGCGCAGCGCACTGTGCGACCACCGCGACGCGCCCGACTCACTGTGCCGGCACGGCGCCGAGACGAAGACTGTCTTTTGGTGCATGGCCGACGTCACAACCGGGGAGATCGCATACGGGCGCGGTAATCCGTGCGATTCTCACGAGCAGCGGTATGTCTTCGCCTGAACTCCCGCAGACGAGCCACCGGTACGCCGAGCTGACCTGGCCAGAGGTGGCCGCGTGGGCCAGGGCCGACCCGGTGTGCGTGATCCCGGTGGCCACGCTCGAGGACCACGGCTACCACCTGCCGATCGACACCGACGCCGTGATCGCCGAGACGCTGGCCGAGCGGTCGGTCGAGTCGCGGCCGGGCAGGGCGCTGCTGCTGCCCACGGTGACCCACGGCTACACGCCGCACCACATGCACTTCCCCGGGCCGGTCACGATCGGCTGGAAGACGTTCGTCGACCACCTGCTGGACATCGGCCGCAGCCTGGTACACCATGGTTTCAACCGCCTCCTGCTGGTCAACGGCCACGGCTCCAACGTGCCGCTGGTCGAGATGGCGGCACGGCTCCTGATGGTCGAGCATCCGCACGCAATCTGCGCGTCGTTCTGGTACCTGTCCGGCCCGGAGTCGGCCCAGCTGCTGGCGGAAACGCGCGACTCGCCGTCGCCCGGCGGTATGGCCCACGCGTGCGAGCTGGAGACATCGCTCTACCTGGCCATCCGCCCGGAGCTGGTGCAGATGGACAAGGCGGTGCGGGAGATCCCGGACTGGGGATCAGAGCATGTGTGGATGGACTGGAACGACGGTCCGCTGTCGGTCAAGGGCGCCTGGAGCGGCTGGTCGGAGTCCGGCGTGGTGGGTGACGCCACGGTGGCCACGGCCGAGAAGGGGCGGCGATGGCTGGAGCAGGCCGTGAAGGAGATTGGCGAATACATCGACGATGTGGCCCGGCGCGAGCCGAGGCCGGGGCGGGATCACCACGACGGCGCGATGACCGCGCTTGCGCAGGCGGCCGTCGGCACGGAAAGGAAGCAAACATGAGAGTTCGATCGTGGACCGCAGGCGCCCTGGCCGCGTGTGCCCTGGTTGCGGCGGCCGGGTGCGGCGGCGGTTCTGCAAGCTCCGGCAACTCCGGCGGAAAGACGGTGCTGCGTGTCGGCACGACCCAGTACATCGACTCGCTGAACCCGTTCGTGGCCATCAATTCGCAGTCCTACAACGCGTTCGTCATGGAGTACCCGCAGCTCGTCCAGTACGGGCCGGGGAACAAGCTGATCGGCGACTGGGCCACCAGTTGGACGCACACGCCGGACGGCAAGACGTGGACGTTCCACCTCAAGCCGGGCGGCAAGTGGTCGGACGGCAAGCCGCTGACCGCCGAGGACGCGGCCTGGACCGGCAACACCCTCTTCAAGTACCAGAGCGGCGCCACGGCCGTGCTGGCGGCGGCACTGACCCACGTCGCCAGCATGCAGGCGCAGGGGCCTGACACGCTCGTCATCCACTACTCCCAGGCGGTGGCCAACACCCTGCCGCAGCTCGAGCAGTTCTGGGTGCTTCCCAAGCACATATGGGCGGCGCAGCTTGGCGTCAAGGGCAAGGGCCTGAAGGCGTATCTGCCCGAGAACCACCTGCCGACGGTGGCAGCCGGCGCCTACAGCATCACCCAGTTCCAGGAGAAGGGCACCACGATCTTCAAGCCCAATCCGTACTTCTACGGGCCGAAGTCGAACGCCGACGCGGTCACCCTGACCTACTACACCAACTCGACCTCGATGATCGCAGCCCTGCAGGGCGGGAGCCTCGACTTCGTCGACCAGGTGCCGTACGAGGCGATCAGCTCGCTCAAATCGAGCTCGCAGTTCAAGCTGCAGTCGGAGCTCAGCTCCACGGTGACCAACATCACCTTCAATTCCAACCCGGTGAAGCCGAAGAACCGCGAGCTCCTGAGCCCGAAGGTACGCGAGGCGCTGGAGTACGCCACCGATCGAGCGCAGATCGTCAAGGTCGTGTACGCCGGGTACGCGAAGCCGTGGGCGAACATGCTGTCGGCGCAGTCCGGGCCCTGGCTCGACCCGTCAATCCAGCCGCTGCCCTACGACCCGAACAAGGCCAACCAGATCCTCGACTCGCTTGGCTACAAGCGGGGCTCGGGCGGCATCAGGGAGGTGCCGGCCACCACGGGCAAGTACCCGCAGCCGGCGCACCAGATGTCCTACGGCGTGATCGTGCCCGACAGCCTCGACTTCAACGGTGACCGCCAGTTCCAGATCCTCAAGACCGACTGGGCCAAGGTGGGCGTGAACCTGACCGAGATCAACGGCGGTGATGCGTCTCAGGCGTATGCCCTGGAGACCGCCGGCAACTACACCAAGTTCGACCTGGCCACGTGGGACTGGGCCGAGTACATCGACCCCGACGCCCAGCTCTCATACATGACGAAGGCCCAGTGGCTGAGCTGGAGCGACACCGGCTACAACAACCCCGCGTACGACGCGATGTACAAGAAGCAGGCGACGATCCTCGACTTCAACAAGCGAAAGGCGCTGATCGAGAAGATGACGCGGATCATCGCGGCCGACCGGCCGTACATCCAGCTGGTCGACGAGGGCCTGGTGATCGCCCATGCGAACAACTGGACCGGCTTCTACCCGAACCTCGGGGCGTACTGCAAGTGCTACTACACGGCCCCGCATCAGACGTAGGCCGAGGCTGAGGAGACGGAGATCGTGATGAGAGCGGATGCAAGGAGCTGCACCTGAGGGGTGCCGATTACATCCTCAAGCGCACGGCGTTCGCGATCATCACGATCTTCGTCGCCATCTCGCTGAACTTCGTGCTGTTCCGGATGGTGCCGGGGAACGCCACGTCGGCGCTGCGCTGCCACAACTGCACGCCGCAGTTCCGCGAGGCCGTGATCAAGCAGTACGGGCTCGACAAGTCGAAGTGGGAGCAGTACGTGCTGTACGTGAAGGGGCTTGCGCACGGCGACCTGGGAACGTCCATCCAGGACCAGCGGCCGGTGTGGGACGACATCAAGCAGCCGCTCCTGAATACGTTGCCCATGATCCTGGCCGGCACGCTGATCTCGATCCTGCTGGGCATCTTCACGGGGGTGATCGCGGCCTGGCGCCGCGGCACGAAGTGGGACAGCTCGAACACGTGGACGGCGCTCGGCTTCTACGCCGCACCCACGCAGTGGATCGGGCTGCTGATCGTCTTCTACATCGCGCTGCCGCTGGGGCTGCCGGCGGCGGGCATCGAGTCGAACACGCTCAACGTGTTCGGCCCGCCCGACACCATGACGTTCCTCAAGGACCGCCTGGAGCACCTGATGCTGCCGGCCATCACACTGGGTATCGGCCTGTACGGCGAGTACGCGCTGATCGTGCGCTCGTCGATGCTGGAGACGCTGGGCGAGGACTACATCCTGACGGCCCGGGCGAAGGGCCTCAAGAACTGGGCGATCGTATGGAAGCACGCGCTTCGAAACGCGATGCTGCCACTGGTCACGCTGATTGCGCTCAGCTTCGGGTACATCCTGGCCGGCGCGATCGTGGTGGAGTACGTGTTCTCGTATCCCGGCATCGGGCTGGCCACCATCCAGGCCATCGACAAGCGCGATTACCCGGTGCTGGAGGGGCTGTTCCTGCTGCTCACCGTCGGGGTGATCCTGGCCAACTTCATCGCCGACCTGCTGTACTTCAGGCTCGACCCGCGGGTGACCACATGAGCACCGAATCGACTCCCGCACTGCCCGGCGCCACCACCGAAGTCAGCGTCCCGGTCCCGACCCGGCGCAGCCGGCTGGGCATCGTCGGCGAGCTGCTGTTCGGCAGCAAGCAGGCCACGGTGGGCACGATCATCCTGCTCCTGTTCGTGTTCGTGGCGGTGTTCGCACCGCTGCTCGAGCCGTACTCGACCACGGAGCAGGTGGGGCCGGTCTATGCACCGCCGTCGTCCCAGCACTGGCTGGGGCTGGACGACGGCGGCATCGACATGCTGTCGGAGCTGATCCAGGGCGCCCGGATATCGCTGATCGTGGGCTTCGCCGCCTCGGTGGTGGCAATGGGCATCGGCGGCATGGTGGGGATCATCTCCGGCTACTACGGCGGCCGCACCGACATCGCCCTGATGCGGGTCACGGACTATTTCCTGGTCATCCCGGACGTGCCGCTGATGATCGTCGCCGCCGCCATCTTCGGGCACAGCCTGACCAACATCATCGTCATCATCGGGATCATCTACTGGACGTCCACCGCGCGGCTCCTGCGTGCCCAGGTGAAGTCGCTTCGCGAGCGCGTGTACGTGAAGCGGGCACGCTCGCTGGGGGCCAGCCACAAACGCCTGATCTGGCACCACGTGCTGCCCCAGGTGACGCCGCTGCTGGTGGCCAACACCGTGCTCATGATCGCCACGGCGATCTTCGCCGAGACCTATATCTCGTTCCTCGGCCTGGGCGACCCGTCCCAGATCTCCTGGGGCAAGCTGATCCAGAACTCGCTGACCGGCGGCGCCATCTTCCACAGCGCGTGGTGGGCAGTGATCCCGCCCGGGCTGTGCGTGACGATCGTGATCCTGGCCTGCACGATGGTCGGCCAGGCCATGGAGGACGCCCTCAACCCGCGGCTCAAGGTCGGCCACCTGGCGGCCCGGCGGTTCCGCGTGCGACCGTTCTCGGCGAGGTTGGACACCCGGTGAGCGACGCCCCGCTGTTGCGGGTCGAGAACCTGCACGTGTGGTTCGACCTCAGCGGAGGCGGCGAGCTGCACGCGGTGCAGGGCGTCGACCTCGAGCTGTTCCCCGGCGAGCGGCTGGGCCTGGTGGGCGAGTCGGGCTGCGGCAAGACCACCTGCATCCTGGCCCTGATGGGCCTCTTGCCCGCCAGCGCCAGCGTCTCGGGGAACGTCATCCTTGAAGGCACTGACATCCTGGCCCGTGGCGAGGAGTCCGTCAGCCCGCACCGCTGGAAGGACATCGCGATGGTGTTCCAGGGCGCCATGAACGCTTTCAATCCGGTGAAGACGATCGGTGAGCAGATCGCCGAGCCGATGGAGCTGCACGGCACCGCCTCCGGACGCGCTGCCCGGCTGCGAGTGCGCGAGCTGCTTGAGCTGGTGGGCATCCACGGCGACCGGGCCACCCGCTACCCGCACGAGTTCTCGGGCGGCATGCGTCAGCGGGCGGCGATCGCCATGTCGCTGGCGTGCGATCCCAAGGTGCTGCTGGCGGACGAGCCGACCACCGCGCTGGACGTGATGGTGCAGGCCCAGATCCTGGAGCTCCTGGTGTCGCTCACGAACGACCTCGGGCTGGCCATGATCCTGGTCACCCACGACCTGCCCGTGGTCGCCCAGGTGTGCCGGCGCACGGCAGTCATGTACGCGGGCGAGATCGCGGAGGAGGGGCCGGTGGCGACCCTCTACCACGACCCCCGGCACCCGTACACGCGCATGCTGTTCGCTGCCACGCCTGACCTGCACGGCGACGAGGATGTGCTGTCCATCCCCGGCGCGCCGCCGCGGCTCGACCGCGACATCGAGGGCTGCCCGTTCGCGCCCCGCTGCGACTCTGCCTTCGCCCGCTGCGCGGTCGACCATCCCGTGGTGCGCGAGGTCGGCGAGCGGCACATTGCCGCCTGCCATCTCAACGAGGTGCCCAGCGAGGTGGCTGCTGGATGAGCGCGCAGCCGATCCCGAGCACCGAGCCCGCACAGCCCCTGCTCGAGGTGACAGATCTGATCACGCGCTATCCCGTGCCTCGGGGGATGACCGGCACGATCATGCGCCGGCCGCAGCTCGAGGTGCACGCGGTGGAGTCGGTCAGCTTCTCCGTCGCCGAGGGCGAGATGGTGGCGCTGGTCGGCGAGTCCGGCTGCGGCAAGACCACCACCGCCCAGACCGTCATGCAGATGGTCGTGGAGAGCGCCGGATCGGTGCGGTTCCGCGGCCAGGAGCTGACGGCCCTGACCCAGAAGCAGCTGCAGCCGCTGCGGCGTGAGATGCAGATCATCTTCCAGGATCCGTACGAGTCGCTCGACCCGCGGTTTCGCGTGCGCGACACCGTCGAGGAGCCGCTGCTCATCCACGGCATCGGAAACTCCGCCGCGGAGCGGCGGGAGAAGGTGCTGGACGCGCTCACCCGGGCCGGGCTGACGCCGCCTGACCTGTATATCGAGCGCTACCCGCACGAGCTGTCGGGTGGCCAGCGCCAGCGCGTCGCGATCGCCGCCGCCCTGGTGCTCGAGCCGCGCCTGCTGGTGGCCGACGAGCCCGTGTCGATGCTGGACGTGTCGGTGCGGGCGGGCATCCTGTCCCTGCTGGACGATCTTCGCAAGAGTGGGCTGGGCATCCTCATGATCACGCACGACCTGTCCACCGCTGCCCACTTCGCGGACCGGATCTGCGTCATGTACCTGGGCCGGATCGTGGAGGAGGGCCCGGCCAAGGACGTCGTGCGTAACCCGCAGCACCCGTACACAAAGGCGCTGATTTCGGTCGTCCCCAAGCGCGACCCGCGAGACACGACGGTGCCGCAGATCCTGACCGGCGAGACGCCGAATCCGGTGTTCGTGCCGCCCGGCTGCCGGTTCCATCCGCGGTGTCCCGTGGCCATCGACCGGTGCAAGCAGATCGACCCGCAGCTGGAACCGGCCAAGGAGGCGGACACACCTGCCCACCGCGCCGCCTGCATCCTGACGTGAGCGAGGGCGGGCAGCGCTGGCGAGACCTGGGCGGCCCCGTCGGCCTGTTCCCGACAGGCCCTCGGAACGCGATCACCGACGTGGCCGGCGTCAAGGTCGGCCACTCCCAGGCGTCGAGCGGCCAGGCCACGGGCGTGACGGTGATCGTGCCGCCGCTTTTGCCCGCGCGGGCCGGCACGTCGACGGTGAACGGCGTGGGTGAGCTGACCAAGAAGCTCGAGATCGACGAGTGGGGGATCATCCAGACGCCCGTCTACCTGTGCGGCACGCACGCCGTGGGCATGGTCTACCACGCCGCCGTGCTGGCGGCCGGCGGCAGCCCCGACCGCACGATCATCCCGGTGGTCGGCGAGTGCGACGACTCCGACATGGGCGACTCCCGCACAGTCACGGTGGAGGACGTCAACGCCGCGCTGGCGGCGGTCGGCGAGGATGTCCCCGAGGGCACGGTCGGCAGCGGCACCGGCATGACCTGCTTCGGCTTCCCCGGCGGCATCGGCACCGCCTCGCGGGTTGTCCGCGGGCACACGGTGGGTGTGCTTCTGATGTGCAACTTCGGCGACCGCGAGCGGTTCACGTCCGGCGGTCTGCGGTTCGAGCCCGAGGACGGCCCGACCGCCCCGGAGGGCTCGTGCATCGCCGTATGCGCCACCGACGCGCCGCTGTCCGCCCTGCAGCTCAAGCGGCTGTCACTGCGGCCGCTTCTGGGACTGGCCCGGGCCGGGTCATATGCCTCCAACGGCAGCGGCGAGATCGCCCTCGCGTTCAGCACGACCCGCGAGCAGGCCTACCCGACGGGTGAGATGTCGTCGCTGTTCGCCGCCGCGTACGAGGCAGCCGAGGAGGCGGTGTACAACTGCCTGGTGGCGGCCACGCCGGGCCGTCGCCTGAACGGCCGCCGGCAGGATGCGTTCCCCAAGGAGCGGATCCGCCGCCCAGCCGGCTGACGTGCAGGCCCCCGGCAACCCGCCGCGGCTCGACGAGCTGGTCGCACCGCACCCGGTGGCCGCGGTCGTCGGCCTGGCCAAGAACGCCGGCAAGACCACCGTCCTGAACCACCTCCTGGAGCGGCTGCCGGGTCCTGTTGGACTGGCGTCACTGGGGCTGGACGGCGAGCTTCGCGATCACCTGACGGGGCTGGCCAAGCCCCGCGTGCGCCCGCCGGCGGGGAGCCTCGTGGCCACCGCAAGCGAGCTGGCCGCGGGTGCCACGATCGCTCGAACGCTGCCCTTCCGCACAGCCGTGGGGGAGGTCGTGCTGGTGGCGGCGCGTGATGAGCCGGTGCTCGTGTCCGGGCCGGCGCGGCTGGACGAGCTGGATTCGGTCGTGGCGGAGCTGCGCGGCTGTGGGATGCGGCGGGTGCTGCTGGAGGGCGCGCTGGGCCGGCTGGGGCCCGCCGCACCGGGCCGCGCGGACGCCGTCGTGCTGGCCGCCGGGGCGGCCATGGCGTCGAGCCTGGACGACTATCGGCTGCGGCTGCGGCTGGCCCTGGACGCGCTCGATCTGCCCGTTGGCGACCGGCCGGCCGCCCGGCCCGCCGCGCATGCGGCGGGGTTCGCGCCCGAGCGGGCCGGCCGCATCGCGCGCGAACGGCCCGATGTCGTGGAGGTCGGCGGCGCGGTCACGGGCCCGCTGCTGGAGCTCTTGATGCGCCGGTCGGTGGGAGTGACGGTGGCGGTTGCGGATGCCACCCATGTGCTCGCCCGGCCGCAGCAGGTGGCCCGGGCGCGGCGCGCCGGTGTCGAGCTGGTGGCCCGCAGAGCGCTCCCCATCGTGGCCGTCACGGCCAGCCCGTTCCACCCCGACCTGGCGTTCGACGAGGCCGACACGTTCGAGGTCGTGGTGGGGGCGGTGGCCGGGCGCTGGCCGGTGTACGACGTCGTTTCGGGAAGATCGCGCGACTGCATGTAGGCTCCCGGCCAGGGCCCCGTGGACCGGCACGCCCCGGTCGGGGAGAATGCGCGCATGACACTGGATCTCGACCGCGGCCTGGTGGAGGAGGCGTTCGGCCTCGCCGACGAGATCGCCGGACCGGTGATCGAGCTGGCCGAAGCACACACCACGGTCAGCATCGAACGCACGGTGGCCCGGCTGTTCGGGGTGGACGGCGTGGACGACCTCGGCGTGCCGCTGCCGAACGTGCTGGTGGACGCGCTGGGGCCGCGCCTGGGCGGCGGGCTGGCGCTGCCCCTGGCTGGGGCGTGTGCGTCGTCGGGCAGGTCGCCGCAGCAGGTGGCGGAGGCGGTCGCCGCCGGAGATCCGGCGCTGAGCGATGCACAGCCCGGCCCGGGGGACCGCGAGCTTGCGGCCCGCCTGGCGGCCGAGGCCGACGCTCGCATCGCCGCACAGCGTTCGCGTCGCGAGCAGTTGATCGGGGAACTGGGCGACCCGCCCACGCCGTGGATGTACGTGATCGTGGCCACGGGCAACATCCATGAGGACGCGAGCCAGGCGCAGGCGGCGGCGCGGGCCGGGGCGGACGTGATCGCCGTCATCCGCTCGACCGCCCAGAGCCTGCTCGACTACGTGCCGTACGGCGAGACGACCGAGGGGTTCGGCGGCACGTACGCGACCCAGGCCAACTTCCGGCGCGTGCGGACGGCGCTGGACGAGGTGATGGGCGAGCTCGGGCGCTATCTGCGGCTGACCAATTACGCGTCGGGCCTGTGCATGCCCGAGATCGCCGCCTGCGGGGCGCTGGAGCGCCTGGACATGATGCTGAACGACTCCATGTACGGGATCCTGTTCCGCGACATCAATCCGCAGCGCACGTTCTGCGACCAGTACGTGAGCCGCATGATCAACGGCCGCGCCGGCATCGTCATCAACACCGGCGAGGAC
Organism: Gaiellales bacterium; assembly: GCA_051955775.1. Classification (GTDB taxonomy): domain Bacteria; phylum Actinomycetota; class Thermoleophilia; order Gaiellales; family JAICJC01; genus DASUHT01. Next base: position 13,076 of record JBQCGJ010000264.1, read on the forward strand.
AACTACCTGACCACCGCGGCGGCTCACGAGGCGGGCCACACCGTGGTGGCCTCGAACTTCGTGAACCGCGCCCTGGCGCTGCGGGCCGGTATCCCGGAGGCCCAGATCGGGCTCGGGCATGCGTTCGAGATCGACCCGGAGCGGCCTGGGCAGCTGGTCGAGGAGTGGGGGCAGGCGCTGCTGGTTCGCGAGCTGTTCCCGGACTGCCCGCTGAAGTACATGCCGCCCACCAAGCACGTCACCGGGGACATCTTCCGCGCCCACGCGCTGGGCTCGGCGTTCAACCTGGTGGGAGTGGCGACGGGCCAGCACATCCAGCTGCTGTCGATCCTCACCGAGGCGGTGCACACGCCGTTCGTGGCCGACCGGCTGCTGGCGATCCAGGACGCGCGGCGGGTGTTCAGCTCGGCGCGTCCGTTGGCCGAGTCGCTCCAGCCGGTGCCGGGTGGGCCGCTGGAGCGGCATGCACAGGCGGTGCTCGCGCGCACGGTGGAGCTGCTTGGGCGGGTGGCCGAGGTGGGCATGCTGGAGGCGATCGAGGCGGGCTGGTTCGCCGACACGCCGCGTTCACGCGACGGCGGGCGCGGCCTGGAGGGCGTGGCGCCGCGCGAGCCCGGCTACCACAATCCCTTCCTCGACCTGTGGGAGCCGCGGATCGCGGAGGTGATGGCCGGTGGCTGAGGTGCTGCCGTACGGCGACACGCTGGGCGACGGCATGGTGCAGCTCAGCTTCACCCTGCCGGTGCCGGCGGACGCCCGCGCCCGCGAGATCGGCCGCGCGTTCGTGGCCAACCTTGGGCTGCGCGAGCCGCAGATCGTGCATACGGCCGAGGTCGACCCCGGCACCACCATCTAAGTGGCCGAAGCGAAGGCCGCGGCCGGGATCGACCCGGACACGGTGGAGGCGTCGGAGGTGGAGGCGCCGCAGCTCGGATTCAAGGAGGTCAACGACCTGATCGAGCACCGGCTGCGCAGGCGGGTGGTGGTGGTCGGCGCGGCCATCGAGACGGATGCGCATACCGTTGGCATCGACGCCATCATGAACATGAAGGGATTCGCCGGGGACTACGGGCTGGAGCGCTACCCGTGGATCGAGGCGGTCAACCTGGGTGCCCAGGTGCCGTGCGAGCGGCTGCTGCGGGAAGCGGTCGAGCGGTCGGCCGACGCGATCCTGGTGTCGCAGGTGGTGACGCAGAAGCAGGTGCACGCGCGCCAGCTCACGAAGCTGGCCGACCTGCTGGAGGCCGAAGGCCTGCGCGACCGCTTCCTGCTCGTGTGCGGCGGGCCGCGGCTGTCCAACACGTTCGCCAAGGAGCTGGGCTACGACGCCGGCTTCGGGGCCGGGTCGGCCCCCTCGCAGGTGGCGGCGTGGATCGCGACCGAGCTGGTGGAGCGGGCGGGCGTCTAGCGCGCGGTGCCGATGGGGTCAGGCCGAGCGAGACCCGCGCTGCGCGGCCTTCACCAGCGGCTCGACGTCCGAGATCACCTCGTCCAGCCCCAGCACCACAAACACCTCGCTGGAGCCGTCCGCGAGCGTCAGCCGCAGCCGTTCCCGCAGCCCGCCGTTGAACAGCCCGTACGTCCTCGGCGACTTCTCGACGGCCGTGATGTCACGCAGCCTCGCAGCCCACAGGTGCTTGGGGTTGCCGCGGTGCGGCGTGAACGTCGCCTCCCTGGAGGTGAACTCGAGCTGACCGCCGATCGCCCGCCAGCCCTTGGCCCGGTTGGCGCCGTAGCTGTGCAGCACCTTGTCGCTCATGGTGTCCGGATCATCGCTGGTTGAGACGACGGGCACCGCCAAGTGGCAGTCGGTGACACCGCCAAGTGGCAGTGCTCGCTCACCAGCACCGCGCCCATTCCGGCGCCGGCTGCGGATCGGGCGTCAGGCCGCCCAGATCGTGAGTCCACACGGGCGCCCAGTCGCTGCCCGTCCGCTCCCGGATCTGGATCGTCCCGTCCGTCCCGGCGATCAGCAGCCGGCCGTGCGGATCCCAGTCGGCCCACGCAGCGCCGGCAAGCGGGCTGACTGCGCCGCCAGACGCGAGCCGGTACGAGGCCACGACGCCCTCCACCGCAGGCGCCCCGAAGCTGTGGCCGTGGTGGACGAGAACGAGTGCGTCATCCGCCGCGCCCGGCCTCTCGCGCCGCAAGGCGAGCACGGCATCGGCCGGCACGGAGGCTGTGCCCGGCTCCACGGGCACCCACCCACGGCGCAGCTCGTTGGCCACGTCGCGCCCGTCGAATCCGCTGCGACCCATCCCGCGCAAGGGCGGCAGCGGGCGCATCTCACCGGGATAACTCCCGTGAGAGGGCTGCCACCCGTCGCCGTACGGATGCAGGAGCGCGCCGTCGTCGTCGAAGCCGAGGCCGACCGTCCAGGTGCTTCCGACATGCCACGCGGCCAGCGCGGTCAGCCACGGTGCCTTCGACACCGCGTGGTAGGCGTCCCACGGCGGCGGTCGGGAGGTGTGCGCGAAGTACGCCAGCAGCCCGCCGTCGGGCGAGACGTCGCAGCGCCGCGGGTACAGCGTGCCGTGCAGCCAGGCTCCGCCCTCGATCCGCGGCTCGTCGAGGTGCCACCGCAGCACATGAAACCACCCGCTCGGCCCCCGGCGCAGCACCATCGCCACCGGCGCGGCGCGGGCCGGCAGCACATGCAGGCGGGGCGGGGTGGAGGCTGCCACGCAGGCAAACGCTAGCGGCCCGTATCATGGCGCGGACGCGAGCACGACGATGCGGGGGTGCGCTGATGAGCGAGGGCATGACGGTGGAGTTGCGGACGCGGCTGTCGGCAGCCGACGTTCACTATGGCGGCAACCTGGTCGACGGGGCGCACGGGATGGAGCTATTCGGCGACGTTGTGACCGAGCTGGCGATCCGCACGGACGGCGACGAGGGGCTGTTCGCGGGTTACGAGAAGGTCGAGTTCCTGGCCCCGTTGTACGGCGGGGATTTCGTGCGGGCCAAGGGCACCATCGTCCGCATGGGCAACACGAGCCGCACCGTCGACCTGGAGATCTGGAAGGAGATCACGGCCCGGCCGGACGTCAGTGGCTCTGCGGCAGACGTGCTCGATCCGCCCGTGCTGGCCACGCGGGCCCGCGGCACCTATGTGGTCAAGGCCGAGTCGCGCCGCGGCGCGGGTGGCCGGGGCGGCTGAGGATCGCGTGGCGGACGAGCTGATCATCACCGTCGCGCCGTGCGGCGCCGAGACCACGCGCTCGCACAACCCGGCGGTGCCCTACACGCCTCACGAGATCGCAGAGGAGGCGCGGCGATCGTTCGAGGCGGGCGCCCGCATGGTGCACGTGCACGCGCGCTGGGACGACGGCACCCCGACGCAGGACGCAGGGCGGTATCGCGAGTCGGTGGCTGCCATCCGCGAGGCGGTGCCGGACATGATCGTGCAGGTCTCGACCGGCGGGGCCGTCGGCATGACCGCCCAGGAGCGCCTGGGCTCGCTCGAGGCGGCGCCCGAGATGGCCAGCCTGACCTGCGGCAGCGTCAACTTCGGTAAGGGCATCTTCGAGAACCCGGCGCCGCTGATGCTGGAGTTCGCGCAGGCCCTGGCCGCGGCCGGCGTGCGCCCCGAGCTCGAGATCTTCGACCTGGGCCATCTCGACAACGCCGCGTGGCTGGCCGGGAAGGCGCCGCTGAACGGTCCGCAGCACTACGACCTGGTGCTGGGCGTGCCCGGCGGGGCTGCCGGTGCGCCGCGGAACGTGGTCGCGCTGGCCGACAGGTTGCCACCCGGATCGACCTGGTCGGCCACCGGTATCGGCGCCGCCCATCTGCCGGTCGTCACCACCGCCATCGCGTGCGGAGGGCACGTGCGGCTGGGGTTCGAGGATCAGATCGAGCTGACGCCCGGCCGGCTGGCCGCCTCGAATGCGGAGCTGGTGGACCGGGTGGTGAGGCTGGCCGAACTGGCCGGCCGCACGGTCGCGACTCCCGCGCGGGCGCGCGAGATCCTGCGGCTCGGTTAGGCCTGCATCTCCATCGTCGGGCGGGCGGTCGCCAGCAGGGCGGCCACCTGGGTCTCGGTGACCTCCGCGTAATCGTCGTAGAACTGGGCCACCGTCGTGAACCGCTGGGGGTCGCGCAGGAACACGAGGCGATCGCACTCCCGCGCCAGCCGCTCACTCTGCGGGCGCGGGAGCACCGGCAGCGCGACGATGATCTGACGCGCGCCGGCGTTGCGCACGGCAGCCATCGCCGCCCGCACCGACGCTCCGGTTGCCGCTCCGTCGTCGACGATTACCGCCGTGCGGCCGATCAGCATCATCTGCTCGCCTCCGCGCAGCCGTTCGTCCATGGCCCGCGCCTCGGCCGTGGCCTCGTCGTAGGCCCGGTCGAGATCGACCCGGCTGACCATCGCTGCCACCCGGCGGTTGGTGAACCGCTCGCCCATCGGCGCCACGGCGCCCATCGCCAGATCCGTGTAGCCGGGCACCGGCACCTTGCGCACGCACAGCACATCCATCGGGAGCTCCAGGAGGCGGGCCATCTCGGATGCCACCACCACGCCGCCGCGGGCGAGCCCGATCACGACCACGCTGGACTTCTTGCGCAGCTCCGGCAGCGCCGCCGCCAGTGCTGCCCCTGCCTGGGTGCGATCGCGAAACATCGGTCGATCTTCTACCACGACGACGGTGGGGGTCAAGGCTTGGGCGCGACTTGTTGCATTCCGGTCACGTCTGAAAGCGGTTTGCTACAGTGCGGCTCTGGCAAGCAGAGGCACCCGCTTCTCACCTCACGGCCCGTGCGGCCGGGGGTTCAATCGAGACACGACGTCGCGCGACCGCGGCGGGCGCGCCCAGCGGGTACCTTGTGTGCCCGTTTTTTCGTTGTCTACGAGGAGAAGCAGTTTGAGAATGATCGTGACTGGCAGCCGCCTTTGAGGCCGCGCCGACAGCTGGACCAGCGGCCCCAGGAGCCCACCGTCCGCATCAACGAGGCGATTCGCGTGCCGCAGGTGCGGCTGGTCGACTCGGACGGGACGCAGATCGGTATCAAGCCGACAGACGAGGCGCTGAAGTACGCGTGGGACCGCAACCTCGACCTGGTCGAGGTGGCCGCCGAGGCCAGGCCGCCCGTGTGCCGGGTGATGGACTACTCGAAGTACAAGTACGAGCAGGAGCAGAAGGCCAAGCTCGCACGCAAGCACCAGTCGACGATCACGATCAAAGAGATCAAGCTGCGGCCGAAGATCGGCATCGCGGACTACGGCACCAAGCGCGGCCACGTCGAGCGGTTCCTGCGCAATCGCGACAAGGTCAAGGTCACCATCATGTTCCGGGGACGCGAGATGACCCATCCGGAACGGGGTCGTGACCTGCTGCTGCGGTTGGCGGAGGACGTCAAGGAGCTGGGTGTGATCGAGTCGCAGCCGCTGCAGGACGGACGCAACATGGTCATGATGTTGGGGCCGGTGAAGGCGCGTGAGCCGCAGCCGGTCAGGCAGGGTGGCGATCGGGAACGCGGCGAGCGTCCCGGCGAGCCGGAGGCGGCCGAGGCGCCGCAGGATGCGGCCGCCGCGCAGCCGGCGCCCGAAGCCGAAGCCAGCTAAGGAGTTCACATCCAATGCCAAAGATGAAGACGTCGTCGGGCGCGAAAAAGCGCTTCAGGCTCACTGCCTCGGGCAAGCTGCTTCGCCGCCGGGCATTCAAGTCGCACCTGCTGGAGCACAAGGGCGCCAAACGCCGGCGCAAGAAGCGCCGCGATACCGCGCTGTCGGCGGCCGACCACCGCGAGGCTCTTCGCCTCCTGGGAAAACGATAGGGAGGAATCGCGATGGCACGCGTCAAGCGAAGCGTTCACGCGAAGAAGAAGCGCCGCGAGGTACTCGAGTCCGCGAAGGGCTATCGGGGCCTGAAGAGCACCAGCTATCGCAAGGCCAAGGAGCAGGTGATGAAGTCCCTCTCCTATGCCTACCGCGACCGGCGTGTTCGCAAGCGCGATTTCCGGCGGCTGTGGATCATCCGCATCAACGCCGGCGCGCGCCAGCACGGGCTCTCCTATAACCAGCTCATTCACGGCCTCAAACTGGCCGAGATCGACCTCGACCGGAAGGTGCTGGCCGACATCGCGGTGTCCGATCCGAAGGCATTCGGCGTGCTCGCCGAGGCAGCCAAGACGGCGCTCAGCGAATCCGCCAGCGCGGCCTGACCGCCGCGACCTGACCGTCCTTGGCCGAGGAGCCGATCCGTTCTCGGGCCAACGCGCGGCTGAAGGCTGCCCGCAAGCTGCAGGCCAAGAAGCACCGGCTGACGGCCGGGTTGTTTCTGGCCGAGGGCGAGGACATCGTGGAGGAGGGGCTGGGCGCCGGACTGCTGCCGGTCGAGACGTTCGTGGCGGCGGATCGGCCGCCGGACGAGTCGCTGCTCGCCCGCCTCACCCGGGGAGGGCCGGTGCATGTTGTGGCCGACCCGCTGCTGGCCGAGATCGGCACGCTGGGGCATCCCGCCCGGGTGGTGGGCGTGTTCCGGGTCGACGGCCTGCCCGGCCGCTCGCCGGATGCTGATCTGGGGGTGTTTCTGGACCGCGTGATCGACCCCGGCAACGTGGGCACGCTGGTCAGGGCGGCCGGGGCGCTCGGCCCGGCCTTCGTCGCGCTGTCGCCCGGCTGCTCGGATCCGCTGTCGGGAAAGGGCGTACGGGCGTCGATGGGGGCGGTGTTCCGGGTGCCGATCGAGACAGGGGCCGAGCTGCCCGAGGTCGGCACGCGGATCGCGCTCGTTCCGGGTGCGGCGCCGCTGTGGGAGCTGGATCTGACCGGGCCGGTGACGTTCGTGGTGGGCGCCGAGCGGCGCGGGCTGAGCGGGGAGCTGGTCGGCCGCTGCGATGCGGTGGGCGGGATCCCGCAGGCCCCGGAGGCGGAGTCGCTGAACGCGGCCCAGGCCGCGACGCTCGCGCTGTACGAGGCCGTCCGCCAGCGCGCCGCCCGACAACCGGGGTCAGACCCCGGGTCGTCGCCTTAACAACTTGCAACCGGGGCCAGGCCCCTCCGGTTACTGACGCGCAGGTCCTGTGTCTGGCACCTGTCACGGGTTTTGTGACAGTGCCTGGCACCGCTTCTATAAGTCAGCGATCCGCCACCGGCACACTGTGCGCCATTTCCGTCCGCTGGTCCGGGTGACCTCGAGCCGGACCTCGTCGCGTCCGGGATCGGAGACCAGCGCGTATCCGATCCGCGGCGAGACGAACCAGCCGGACTCGACCCACACGGAGTCTGAGACTCCGAGCTTGAGCGGCCGCCAGTGCGCGCCGCCGTCGGTCGTCGCGAGCGAGACGCCGCGAGGCCCCTGCCACAGCCAGCCGTGCCCGTCAGGCAGAAAGTCGATCCCCTCCGGGTCGCCGTAGCTCGACATTCCATGTGAACCCGAGTTGAAAGGCGCCGCGGTGACGACTTTCCACCGCCTGCCGCCGTCGGTGCTCTCGACGATCGCCCGGCCGACCATGCCACAGCCCTCGATGCCCTGGCTGCAGAGAGCCCAGCTCCGGGTCGCCGTGCCCCGGGCCACCTGAAGCAGCCCCCATCGGAACCCGTCGCGATCCAAGGGGCGGCACGGGTCGGAACGTGGCCGGCCAATCCTGGGATACAGGTTGGGCGGCCGGGCTCCGCGTCCCCGCCACACGACGTGCCACGTGTCGCCGCCGTCATGTGTCTCGGCGACGAATGAGCCACGACAGATTGGCTGGCAACTCAGGGGCGCCGAGCCCGGCCCGGTCACGACTCCGCCGATGAGGCCGCGGCGGGCGGTCTGGAACGCCACGGCGGTCGGTACCAGGCCGGCTGGGAGTGTGCCGGCCGGGCGCGCCGCCGTGTCAGGGGTGCTGGGCGATACCCCGCCGCACGCGGCCGCCAGCAGCGCGACAGCCACGTGAACGGACCAGCCCGCCCACCGCTCGACCATGTCCTGAGCGTAGGAGCGCCGGGCGGCGTTCCGGTGGCGACCGCCTATCGGATGTGTAACACCCACCGCAGTGCGTTTCGAGCGGTGTCAGACACCGTCGCAGAAGTGTGTCGGCCACGAAACGGACGATCTTGCGGTGTCTG
>JBQCGJ010000265.1:0-4654 GCA_051955775.1 Gaiellales bacterium
CTGGCACACGAGGTGAGCGGCCTGGACGCGCTGCTGATGGCCGACTGCGTGACGTCGCTGGGCGGGATCGAGCTGGAGGCCGGGGCGTGGGGCGTGGACTACTGCTTCTCGTGCACCCAGAAGTGCCTCGGCGCGCCTCCCGGCATCTCGCCGGTGGCGCTCTCGGAGCGCGCGCTGCGGCGGATCCGCTCGCGCCGCACGCCGATGCCGTTCAGCTTCGACTTCGAGCTGCTCCGGCGCTACTGGGTGGAGCGCCCCGCGGCGTACCACCACACGATGCCGATCCTGTCGTACTACGCGCTGCACGAGGCGCTGCGGCTGGCGCTGGAAGAGGGGTTGGAGGAGCGCTGGGAGCGCCACGCGCAGGCCGGCGCATACCTGCAGAACGAGCTGCGCGAGCGCGGGTACGAGCTGCTGGCCGAGCCGGACGTGCAGCTCCCGCAGCTGACCGCCGTGCGGATCCCCGACGGCGTGGACGGCCGGGCTGTACAGGCCCAGCTGCTGGCCAAGCGCGGGATCGAGATCGGCGGGGGGCTGGGACCCGCCGCGCCGCCGATCTGGCGCATCGGCCTGATGGGCACCAACGCCACCCTGGAGGCGGCCGATTGTGTGCTGGAGGCGCTGGACGCCGCCGTGCCCGCCCGCGCGCTTGCCGGGAGCGCCGCCTGATGGCCGTCCGCGACAGGCTGCACCGAAGCGAGCTGGCGGTGCCGGGCTCGAGCACCCGCATGCTCGAGAAAGCCCCCGGGGTGGGCGCCGATGTTGTCTTCCTGGACCTCGAGGACGCCGTCTCGCCGGACGACAAGGAGCAGGCCCGGGAGAACGTGATCGCCGCCCTGAACGAGCTGGACTGGTCGGGCTGCTCGGTGTCGGTGCGCATCAACGGGCTGGACACGCACTGGTGCTACCGCGACATCGTGCAGGTGGTGGAGCGGGCCGGCGCCAACCTGGACACCATCCTCATCCCCAAGGTGGGCACGCCTGCGGACGTGCTGTTCGTGGCCACGCTGCTGGAGCAGATCGAGGCCGCCAAGGGGCTGCCCCGGATCAACCTGCATATCCTGATCGAGACCGCGATGGGCATGGCCAACGTGGAGGCGATCGCCCAGACCTGCCCCCAGCGGATGGAGGCGATGGTATTCGGGGTGGCCGACTACGCCGCATCCACGCGCGCCCGCACCACCAACATCGGCGGCGCCAACCCCGACTACTCGGTGCTGACCGACCCCGACGGCGACGGCGCCCGCGAGCGGCACTGGGGCGATCAGTGGCACTTCGCCCTGTCGCGCATGGTCGTTGCCTGTCGGGCGTACGGCCTGCGGCCGATCGACGGCCCGTTCGGGGACTTCTCCGATCCGGAGGGCTACCTGGCCGCGGCAGGGCGGGCGGCGCAGCTTGGGTGCGAGGGCAAGTGGGCCATTCACCCCTCCCAGGTGGCGCTGGCCAACGAGGTGTTCACACCGTCCGCGGCAGAGGTCGGGCGCGCCCGGCGGATCCTGGAGGCGATGGAGGAGGCAGCGCGAAACGGCCTGGGCGCAGTGTCGCTGGACGGGCGGCTGATCGACGCCGCCTCGATCAAGATGGCCGAGAACCTGGTGGCCCAGGTCGAGCGGATGGGGGTGCCGGCGTGAGCGGGCCGCTGGACGGCATCCGCGTGCTCGACCTGGCCACCATCTTCGCCGGCCCCAGCGCCTGCCGGCGGCTGGCCGATTTCGGCGCCGACGTGATCAAGGTCGAGCGCCCCGGCTCGCCCGACGGCGCCCGCAACCTGGGCGAGCACGACGGCGACGACTCCTTCTACTGGCGCATCGTGGGCCGCAACAAGCGGCCGATCGAGCTCGACCTGAAGACGCCCGAGGGCCGCGAGGTGCTGCTGCGGCTGGTGCGCTCGGCGGATGTGCTGGTCGAGAACTTCCGCCCCGGCACGCTGGAGCGGCTCGGCCTCGATCCCGAGACCGCGCTGCTGCGCGAGCAGCCGGGGCTGGTGGTGCTGCGGGTGACCGGCTATGGCCAGACCGGCCCGTACGCCGGCCGCGCCGGCTTCGGCACCATGGCGGAGGCGATGTCCACGCTGGCCCACACGACGGGCCAGCCGGACGGGCCGCCGACGCTGCCGCCGATCGCATTGGCCGACGAGGTGACCGGCCTTCAGGGGGCGTTTGCCATTCTGACGGCGCTGCGCCATCGCGACCGCACCGGCCACGGCCAGGTGATCGACCTCAGCCTGCTGGAGTCGCTGGTCGACGTGGTTGGGCCGGGCCCGGCCATCCACCACCGCACCGGGCACGTGGACGGCAGGATCGGGTCGCGGCTCAGCTTCTCGGCGCCGCGCAACATCTACCGCTGCCTGGATGGGTACGTGGTGCTGTCCGGCTCGGCCAACGAGGCCGCCCTGCGGGTGTTCGACGCGATCGGCCGCAGCGACCTCCGCGCAGACCCGCGGTTCTCGACCACGCCCGCACGGGTGCGCCACGCGGACGAGCTGGACGCGCTGATCGAGGCCTGGACGAGCGAGCGCGCGGCCGCGGACTGCATCGCGGCGTTCTCGGAGGCGGGCGCGGCCTGCGGACCGGTGTACGACGTGGCCGAGCTCGTGGCCGACCCGCACGTGCGCGCGCGTGAGTCGTTCGTGGAGGTGGAGAGCCCGCACGGCGAAGCGCCGGTGCTCCAGCTCGCGCCGCCGCCCCGGCTGTCCCGCACCCCTGCCGAGATTCGCCACTGCGGCCTCGCGCCCGGCGCCTGCACCGACGAGGTGCTGGCCGAGCTGGGCTACGCCGAGGACGAGATCGATGCGCTGCGGGCCGCGGGGGCCGTGGGGCAGTCGCGGGTGGCCGAGCCGGTGTAGCCCTACCAACCTCCTGACACTGTCACGGTTTCGTGACGGTGTCTGACACCGCTCTTACGGCCGACCGACCGGCCCCGTAGGCTTGAGATGTCGATCCAGGCAGGGGACCGGAAGGAGCGGAATCATGAAACAGCTCGCGATCGCGGCGGTGGTGGCGGCTGTCGCCGTTGCAGCGACCCTCGTGTTCGTCGGCACCGGCGGCGCTGCGTCGTCCACGTATCTCACGGTGGGTGCCAAGAACGGCGCCGGGGTGGGCTTCTACTCGACCGGACGAGTGAGCTGCCCCAGCGGGTACCACATGGTCGGCGGTGGCTACTTCGCGTCGGCCGGCGTCAGGGTGGTGGCGAGCTGGCCTCGCAGCGACCGCACGTGGGCGGTGCGGGGCGCCTCCGCCGACGGCAGCACGCACACCTACTTCATCTACGTGCGATGTCGTAGCTGATCCGCTGGCCGGCTCGCCCGGAAGGGCGTTTCGGCCGGCAACTCTCCGCAGCTTCAGCCGATTAACACGTGTATGCCGTCCGGTATGCACGATCGCTCGACCCTGTCCCGCAGGCGCCTGCTGGAGATCGCCGGCGCGGGCGCGCTGGGCGTCACCTGGCTGGGCCGCGTCAGCGCCGGACTCGATCAGGCGCGCGCGGCGGGCGTGGCCCGCTCGCCCGCGATCATCCGCAGCTACGGCGGACTGGTCATCCCGGCCACCGGCGCGTACTTCGGCGCGGACGACTCCCACGGCTTCACCTCCCCGAACGGCATCGAGACGCAACTGGGCCGCGTGATGGCGATCCGGAACCGCCACCGCAACTGGAACGCGGGCCGGTTCACCTACCCACTGGACACGCTGCGCGCCGACGTGGCGGCCGGGGCCGTGCCCATGATCTCCCAGCAGGGCGCCGGGAACTTCCCATGCACCTCCGCGCCACCGCACGGCGGCGACCGGGCCGTCGTCAACGGCCAGACCGGCATGCAGCGCATCGTGGCCGGCGAGTACGACGCCCAGTTCCGCGCCCAGTTCGCGGCCCTGCGCAGCCTCGGCGCGCCGGTCATCTACCGCCTGTTCATGGAGATGAACGGCGCGCACAACCCCTACTACTACCGCTGGCAGGGCGGCGGCGCGGCAGGGCAGGCGGCCTTTCGCGAGGCGTGGATCCACATCTGGACGCTCGCCCGCTCGGCCGGCGCGACGCTCGACGCGGGCGGCAACGTCATCTTCTGCTTCTGCCCGCAGTCGAAGTCGTCAGGTGCCGCCGGCGAGTGGGGGCTCCTGTATCCGGGCGACCCGTACGTGGACTTCATCGGGGTCGACAACTACCGGGACACGTTCGAGGACGGATGCGACAACCCCGCCGCCGGGCGCGGCTTCTACGGGTTCGCGCAGCAGCATGGAAAGCCGTTCATGATCTGTGAGTCGGGCTTCCAGCAGGGGGCCGTCGTCAAGGTTGACGGTGTCGACTACGACAAGGACGGCTCGCGCACCGGGCGCAGCCTGATCGCCGAGCATCAGGCGGCGATCCGCGACCGCTATCCGGACTGCGTCGCGTTCTGCCACTGGAACGGGATCGGCCCGATCGGCAACGACCTTGTCGACACGAGCGCAGCGTCGCTCGCCCAGTACCGGGCGTGGGCACACGATCCGTGGTTCGGGCTGACGCTTGCGAGCTCGAGACTCCAGACACGCCCGCCGGCGACCCTGACCAGGGTGGCCGCATCGCCGGTCGGCAGAGCGCGGGAGACGCACATCGGCTTCACGCTCAGCCGGCCTGCGGCAGTCACGGTCGTCATCCGAGACGCGAAGAACCGCGCCGTGCG
>JBQCGJ010000266.1:0-13584 GCA_051955775.1 Gaiellales bacterium
AATTCCTGGGCCATCGTCGGCCCCGGCAGCGGCAGCGTCGCGCCGGACGGCAGCTACCGCATCGGACCGCGCGCGGTCCGCTGCCTGCGCACCGCCGCCCGCCTGGCCGAGCAGCGACGGCCGCGGGCCGCGCGCGGTCCGATGCGGTAGCTGCCGTCCGGCTCGACGCTGCCGCTGCCGGGGACGACGATGGCCCAGGAATTCGCCATGCCTGTATTAACGGTATCCATCAGCGCCGGCGCAAGACCTTCATGCCCACCAGCAGCGTGCCGGCCACCGTCAGCACGAGCCCAATCGCCTTCTTGCCCTGCAGCTTCGACTCTCCGTGGGCACGCTGGCGCATCTGCACAGGCACCTCCTCCAGTCGCAGGCCCGCCCCGGTCACCCGCATCAGCGCCTCCACCTCCGGCGCGCCGCTGGTGTACGGACGCGCCAGAAGCTCCGTGGCCACGGAACCGACGGCCCACATGCCGCTCATCGGGTCGTGGAACGGCCGCCGCAGGACGACCCCCACGGCGCGCCGGGTGACCGCAGTTCCCAGGCGTCGCGGGCCTTCAGGCCTGTACCGGTTCGGCTCGTGCCCGTCGCCGGCCAGGTACCTGGAGCCGACGGCCACATCGCACCGCCCGGCCTGCACGTCGGCCACCAGCCGGCGCAGCTCGACCACCGGGTGCTGGCCGTCGGCGTCCACCCTGCCGCACACCTCGTAGCCCTTCTCGTGGGCATGCGCGTACCCGGCCGCGATGCCCGCCGGCAGGCCGCGGTTCTCGTGGAAGCTGAGCACCTCTGCGCCGTGCTGCTTGGCCACCGCGGCGGTGCCGTCGGTCGACCCGTCGTCCACCACGAACACGTCCGCCTCGGGCAGATCGGCGGCCAGCTCGTCGAGCACGGCGGGCAGGTTCCGCTCCTCGTTCCAGGCCGGGATGAAGACGACCAGGTCGGGCACACGTGGATATTCGCACGTCCAGCCCGCGACCCGGGGCCAGGCCCCTATCCGGCGGCGGGCTACTCCTGGCTGGGCGTCATCGCGTACACGAAGAAAGCCGGCTCGTCCCCCACGTTCTCGAGCTCGTAGGTGTGACCGGGCGCCAGGTACACGCTGTCGTTGGCGTGCAGGTCGAACACGCCCGCGTCGGTGGTCAGCCGAAGGTCGCCGCGGATGATGAAGTAGGTCTCCTCCACGGGCCCGTACCAGTGATCGCCCTGAGCGGTGTCGTCGTCAGATCGAGACGACCAGGTGTTGGTCCTCTCGCCCGGGTCCATCCAGCACACTCCCTGCATCAGCTCGGAGCCGCACCGGGCGCGGGTGATCGTACGGGCGATCCGTACCCGGGTCACGGCCTCGGCGGCCGGCACCACCGGCACCTGATCCAAGGGGACGACTGCCGGGACGCGGTTCGGCATGCGGGCCAGTCTACGCCTCCAGGTCGGGCTCGCCTCCGGGTTCAGCGGAGGCGAGCCGTTCCTACCTGGGGCCCCACTGTCCGGGCGGCACCCCGAACGCAGCGGGATACCTGCTACGACACGGCGGCGCCGGAAATCCTGCGCTCACGACACCGGGATCGCCTTCTGGGGATCGACGAACGGCATCTCCACGACCTGGGCGGCGCGATCGCCCCACTCCGACCCGACCTCGAGGGTGGTGCCGATCTCCGCCAGCTCGACCGGCACCCAGGCGTAGCCGATGTTCCTCTCCAGCCTCGGCGAGTACACCGCCGAGGTGACCTTGCCCACGCGGCGCCCGCCGCTGTGCACCGGCCACTTGGTGAAGTTGAACATCGGCAAACGGTCGCCGTCTAGCTCGACCCCGACAATGCGCCGGGAGACCCCCTGCTCGGCGATCCGCCGCAGGGCATCGCGCGCGACGCACTCCACATCCAGGCTGACCAGCCGCTCGAGCCCCATCTCGTACGGGTTGTTCTCGTAGGTCATGTCGGCGCCCCAGTTGAAGATCCCGCCCTCCACGCGGCGGATGTCGACCGGGCCGGTGGGCCGGATCTGGTACGGCTCACCGGCGGCCATGATCCGCTCCCACAGGTCGCCGCCCCGGCTCGAGTCGCACAGGTAGATCTCGTAGCCGACCTCCGACGTCCAGCCGGTGCGCGTGACCACCACCGGGATCCCGTCCAGCTCGGTCTCGCGGAACCAGTAGTACTTGAGGTCGAGGATGTCCTCGCCGAACAGGTCGCGCACGACGTCCTTCGACTTCGGCCCCTGGAGCTGCAGCGGGTGCACGTCCGCCTCGCGGATGTCGACGTCCATCCCGGCGTGCGCGGCCAGACCCTTGGCGTAGAACAGCGTGTCGCTCGACGCCTGGGCCAGCCAGAACCGGTTCTCGTCCATGCGGGTCAGCACCGGGTCGTTGAGGATGCCGCCGTCGGGCGCGGTCACGAGCACGTATTTGGCCTGGCCCACGGCGCACGCCGACAGGTCGCGCGGCGTCAGAAGCTGCGTGAACCTGAACCCGTCAGGCCCCGAGATCTCCAGACACCGCTCGACGGCCACGTCCCACAACGTGACGTGGTTCAAGAGGTGCCAGTACTCCGCCTCGAAGTCGTCGAACCGGATCGGGAACAGCATGTGGTTGTACACCGTGTAGCCGAGTGGGCCGTAACGCTGCTCGGCCTCGTAATAGGGGGAGCGGCGAAGTCGCGAGCCGCACTGCACGAGGCTCATGTCGAAGGCTGTGGCCTGCATGTCTACTCCTTTCCGGCCGGCTGCGGTTCGCGGCGGGCCTCGGCCCATCTGAGGTACTGGTGGACAAAGGCGATCGCCATGCTGCCCTCGCCGACCGCCGCGGCGACGCGTTTGACGGGGCTGAAGCGGACGTCGCCGCAGGCGAAGATGCCCGGCACGCTCGTCTCCAGCAGGTACGGGTCGCGATCGAGCTGCCACCGCCCCGCCGCGGCCACGTCGGCCCCCGTGAGCACATACCCGCGCGGGTCGAGCGCGATCTCGGGCGGCAGCCACTGCGTCTCGGCGTCGGCGCCGATCATGATGTACAGGCCCTGGCTCTCGACACGCGAGGTCTCGCCGGTCTGGTTGTTGCGAACGCCCAGCGCCTCCAGCACGGCCTCGCCATGCACCGCGTCCACCTCGGTCCGAGCCAGCACCTGGACGTTCCGGAGCGCGTCGAGCTGGTCTGTCAGATACCGCGACATGCTCTTGCCCAGCCCGTCTCCCCGGCACACGATGGTCACGCTGCGCGCGTGCTCGGAGAAGAAGCGGGCCGCCTGGCCGGCCGAGTTGCCGGCGCCGACAATATGCACGTCCAGTCCGTAGACCGCCGATGCCTCGCCGCGGGCGGCGCCGTACGAGACGCCCCTGCCGGCCAGCCGGTCGAGCCCCTCGATCGGCAGGTGCCGCCAGGCGACACCGCAGGCCAGGATGATCGTGCGCGCCCTCAGCACATCGCCGCCGTCCAGGTGCAGCTGCCGAGCGGCCGGGTCGATGCGGGTGATCGTGCGAGTGACCAGGATCTCCGCCCCCAGCCGCCGCGCCTGCTCGAGCGCTCGTTTCGCGAGCGAGTCGCCTGACACGCCGCCGGGAAAGCCGAGGTAGTTCTCGATCCGCGATGAGGTGCCTGCCTGACCGCCGGGCGCCTCGCGCTCGATCACCATCGTGCCGAGCCCCTCCGACGCGCCGTACACCGCGGCCGCCAGCCCGGCCGGTCCCGCCCCGACCACGACGGTGTCGTACTCCGCTTCCTTTGGCTCGGTGGACAGGCCGAGCAGCTCGGCCACCCGCCGGTGGCTCGGCCGCACGACCGTCTTGCCGTTGACGACGCGCAGCGCGGGCAGGTCACCGGCCCCCGGCAGGGGCCCGCCCCACACGTCCTCGGCGGCCGGGTCGCTGGGCTCGAGCGGCAGGAACGCCACCTTGTTCCGGTCCAGGAAGCGGCGCAGGCTGGCGAAGTCCCCATCCAGCTGCGGCCCGATCACGATCGCCCGGTGCGCCAACTGGTCGACCGCGATCCCCTGCAGCCCGCGCCGACCCTCCATCCGGTGCCGGGCGAGCTTCCGCACCTCGACATCGATCTCCGGCACGACCGCCGCCACCGCGTAGTAGTCGCTGGGCTCGATGCGCATGACGCGCGATGGCTCGGTGGCCCGGAAGCCGACCGGGAAGACGGCTCCCAGCACGAGAGGGACCTCACCGAAGATGTCACCGGGAGCCCGTTGGCCGAGCACCCGCGCCTTGCCGTCGCCACCGACCTTGACCGCCTCGATGGAGCCGGACAACACCGCGAACAGCGCCCGCTCCGCGCCTTCGTAGGCAGCGTATTCGCCGGGCACCAGGCTGATGTCCGCCGCGACCTTGGCCAGCCGCTGGCGATCCTCAGCGGCCAGGTCCGCGAAAATCGCGATCCCGCCGATCTCGTCGGCCGTCACCATGCGCGCAACGCTACCCCACTGCGGCGCCTAGCCGTGAGAGCTCGGGTCGGGCGGCTGCCCATAGCTGAGCACGATGCGAGCCACGCGCACGCCGAACCGCCCGGGAACCAGCGCAACGTCGACCACCCGGTTGACGACCACGCCTCCGGGCAATCGCGCCTCGATCACGTCCGTCACCTCGTCCACCTTGTCCAGCGCGCGATCGGACACGTCCATCACGTCCTCGCCCATGTCGACGATCCCGTCCGGCACCATGGCGTCGGCGATCTCCTTGCCGGCCGATTTCGCGATCGCGCCCGCGAGACCCTCGACCGACTCCCGCAGCTCGCCCTGCGCGGCCTCGAACGCCGCCTCCCGCTCCGCCAGCGCCACGGCCGGATCGGGCGGTTGCGGGCGGCGACGGAACAGGGCGGGCTCCAGGCGGGCGACCACGATCGCCGCCGCCACGGCCACGGCCAGCCATACGGCGGCCAGCAGCAGGGGCGCCCGCCACCCCGAGAGCGACGAGCTCAGCGCCCGCTCGGCGGCCCAGTTGGCGAACACGAACACGGTGATCAGGGCCACCGCCAGCACGGCCAGCCCGACACCTGCCCAGGCCGCCCGCCGTACCTCGTCCCGCCGGCGTGTGGCCTCCAGCTCCGCGGCGCGCGCGGCGAGCACCGCGGAGGCCCGAGCGACGTCCTCTACCCGTCCGCTGACCGACCCATCGTCCTCATGCGACTCGTCGTTCAACCCTGCATATCGTATTGCTCAGGGCATGAACGCGTACAGCGTCCCCTGATCGGTGGCGTTGTCGTTGGCGCCGAACACGATCATGCCGTCTGCGATGGCGGGCGTCGAGCCGAGGTAGTTGCCGTCGATGTTGGCCTGCACGAACGAGATCGGCCGGCACACGATCTGGGCGCATCCGGGGCGTGGTTTCACCACGTTGAGCACCGCACGCCGCGTGGGACGCAGCCAGCGTGCCCGCAGACCAGCCGCAGTAGACGTTCATTTAGCAACGACCTCCCGGCACCGACCGGGTTCTTGTGACGGTGCCTGACACCGCTCAGGTTGTCGTCAGTGGTCGTACGCGGCGAACGGCCCCGAGCCGTCGAGCAGCGAGCCGACGGCGAACAGCTGCGTCGAGTTCGGCGCCCGGGTCATGTTCTCGACCCACCCGTTGGCCAGGCCCGCCGGCGACACGATGCTCCACGACGTCCCCGTCCAGTGAGCCGTCAGGTTCGCCGAGCCGTCGGCGCTGACACCGGACGCCCACACGTTCGAACCGGAGTCCGCGGCCACGCCGTCCAGCTCACCGGTCGTCGAGGGCGGGTTGTGCGCCACCCAGGACGTGCCGTTGAAGTAGATCGCGACCGGCGTCTCCGGGCTGGCACCGGTGTCCTTCCCGACCGCCCACAGATGCGTCGTACCGGGGACGCGATTGATCTCGCTGAGCTGGGTGGTCGCCGTCACCGGCGCGGACACCATCGACCACGCGGTGCCGTTGTAGTGCTCGACCAGGTGTCCACCGGCCGCCCAGACGTTCGTCGCCGTGACCACCCTCACGGTGGTCAGCGCACCGCCGCCGGGCGCGCTCACGACCTTCCATGCAGTGCCGTTCCAGTGCTCCACCAGCGGGAACGTGCCGGACGGCCCCGTGACGCCGCCGACCGCCCACACGTTGGACGCCGACACCGCGGACACCGAATTCAGCACGCGCGTGCGGCCTGCGGCCGGCACGGGCGTGGGAACCACGCTCCAGCTTCGGCCGTTCCAGTGCAGCGCCAGCGCGCCGCTGTTCGGCGTGTCCTGCCAGCCAACCGCCCACGCGTTGGACGTCGACAGCGCCGACACGCCGAACAACCCGCCGTCGTTCGGCCTCAGCACGTTGATCGTCGGGCCGCCCACCCACGCGCTGCCGTTCCATCGCTCGGCCACCGGCGTCGAGAAATCCGCGTCGTTCTCGCCGACGGCCCACACGTTCGTCGCCGACGACGCGCCGACGCCGACGAAGTCCGGGAAGAAGAACTCCGGACTGGTCTGTGACCACGACGCCGCCGCCGCGGCCTGTGCGGTTCCCAGCACGAACCCGCACGCGATGCCCGCCACAAGCCACCCACGCATCCCTGCACCCCCTTCTCGTGGAGCGGCGATCGTAGCACAGCCGAAGCCTGTTTCCCATGACAGATCTGCCAAATGTCACCCATCCGGATCGCTCCGGCCGGCCGGCGACCGCGGGGCCGGCCGGCCGGTGCGAGCGCGTTGACACGCTACGGACTCCAGTCCTTTCCACCGCCGACCCATGCCGAGATAAAGACGACAACGGCCAGCACCAGCGACGGACGGATCAGTCGCAGGCGAGACATGGCTCCCCTCCTTTCCCTATGTTGCCTAAAGGCAACAGTAGAGACCGTGAAGTGGGAAGTCAAGTAGTCCATGCCAAAAGACAGCGAGCGGTATGATCGGACGGGTGGCGCGATCGAGGCCTTCGCACGTGGCGGATGCCGCCGAGCTCGGGCGGCGGATACGGCGGCTGCGCGAGGAACGGGGGCTGTCGCTGAGGGGGCTGGCCTTCCCGGGGTGTTCGCCGTCGTACCTCTCGCGGCTGGAGGCCGGCCAACGAGCGCCGTCGCTCCCGGTGCTGCACCAACTCGCCGAGCGGCTCGGCGTCTCGGTGGACGCGCTGCGCGGAGATCCGCCGCAGGACCGCATCGCCGACCGCGATCTGGCGGCCGTGGAGCTGGCCGTCAGGCTCGGCCAGGCGGGCGCCGAGGGCCGAGTCGAGACGCTGCTCGCGGAGGCCCGGTCGCTCGGCGACCGAGGCGCGGAGAGCAGGCTGCTGGAGGGGCTGGGGCTGCTCGCCCTGGAGTCGCGCGACGACGAGCGCGCGATACGCCTGCTGGAGGAGGCCCTGCGGGCAACGGACGAAACCACGCCTCGCGCGCGGCCGGCGCTGCATCGAGCGCTCGGCCGTGCCTACGCAGGCATCGGCGACCTCGAGCGCTCGATCGGGATCCTCCGCGCGGGCTTCGAGTCAGCCGGCCGGGAACCGGTCGACCCCGACCTGCTGGCCCTGTTCGGCACCTTCCTGGCCAATGCCTACACCGACGCCGGACACATCGGCGAGGCCGAGTCGGTGCTCGCCCGCGTGATCGCGCACGAGCGCGAGCTTGCCCCCGGAAACGCGCTGCGGCTGCAGTGGGCGCTCGCCCGCACCTACGCCGAAGAGGGCCGGTGTGCGATCGCGGAGAGCTACGTGCAGGGGATCCTGGCACGGGTTGAGATCGCCGAGAGCCCGGCGCTGGCGGGAAAGGCCCACCTGCTGCTGGCGGGAGTCCTGCTCGACCAGGGACAGACGGAAGACGCGGTGCCGCACCTCGACGAGGCCGAGCCGCTGCTCGCCGGCCAGTCAGATGTCGATCGAGTCCAGCTGTCGCTGGAGCGCGCCCGGGTGGCCGTCGACGGCGGCGACTTCACCGAGGCCGAGCGGCGCGCCCGCGAGGCGCTCGATCTGAGCGGGGCGACCGAGCCGGCTCACGCCGGCAGTGCGTACGCGGTGCTGGCGCGGGTCGAGCTCGACCGTGGCAACCTCGACCAGGCCCGCTTCCTGTGCGTGCAGGCGATCGACGGTCTGCAGGGCAGGGCGGCGCCACACCACGTCGGCGAGGCGTACCGGACGCTCGCCCTCGTCGAGGAGGAGGCCGGTGACCTGCCGGCTGCGCTCGCCGCTCTGCGCGCCCGGCCTCCCACGCGCTTCGGCTGATCCGACACCTGGTGGACAACACACTGCCGACCGCGGTGCAGCTGACGGCTTCCGCGATCTGCGCATCCTGACCGGGCGGGGCCAGGCCCCTGGGGCCTGGCGCCGGCTTCTGGACAGCTTCACCAAACTGCCGACCCCGGGCGTGCGTCGTAGTCAAAGTGGTTTCAGCGGCACACACCTCCGACATCCCCAGCGGCTACTGGCGGCTGACCTTTCAGCGGCTGCGGCGTGACCGGCTGGCCGTCGCGTCTGCCGCCGTCGTGCTGGCCGTGTTCCTGACCTGTTTCGTCGTCGGCCCGCTGCTGACCATGATGCTCGGGCATGGGCCGGACACGATCTTCCCCAGCGCGGTCCGCGGGTACCAGCCGGTCGGCGTCTGGACATGGGTACCCAACGTCGACGCGAGCGGGAACGCGCACGGCACCGGATCCACGCTGTTCATACTCGGCGCGGACGGCACCGTGGGCCGCGACGAGTTCATGCGCCTGGCGTACGGCGGACAGGTGACCATCGAGGTGGCGGCCTTCGCGACCCTGATCGCGGTCGGCGTCGGCGTCACCGTGGGCGGCGCGGCCGGATACCTGGGCGGCCGTGTGGACGGCGTCGTGGTGTGGTGCGTCGACTTCGTGATGGCGTTCCCGGTGCTTTTGATGGCGATTGCGCTGGGCACGACCGTGTCCGACCACTTCGCGGGCTACACCGGGCTGGGCCTGTTCCAGCCCGGCGTGATCTCGATCTCCGTCTTCCTGGCGCTGTTCACGTGGCCGTATATCGCGAGGCTGAGCCGCGTGCAGATACTCGAGCTGCGCGAGCGCCAGTTCGTCGAAGCGGCGCGGATGGTCGGCGCCGGCAGCTTCCGGATCGTGCGCGTGCACATCATCCCCCACGTCGTTCCGGTGCTGATCCCGCCGGCCACCGTCATGTTCGCCGGGGCCATGCTGCTGCAGGCGTCGCTCTCGATCCTCGGCATCGGGATCGATCCCAACACACCCAGCTGGGGCGGCCTGCTGGCGCAGAAGGTCGGCTGGCTGACAGCCCTCGCGTTCGGCGAGAACATCTCGCTCACCGACCCGCTGCTGCTGTTCCCCACGTCCGCCATCCTGATCACGGTGGTGGGGGTGGCGATCCTCGGCGAGCAGGTGCGCAAGGCCCTCGACCCCACGGGCAACTGAGGTGCTGCTGTACGCCCTGCGGAGGATCGTGTCGGGAGTGGTGATGATCCTGCTGCTGACCATGATCACCTACGTCGTCTTCTTCCAGATCCCGGCCGATCCGGGGAAGTTCCTGACGGGCGAGCGAGGCACCACCGCCCAGCTCAAGGCGGCGGACAAGAAGCTCGGTGTGGACCACCCCATCTACGTCCAGTACTACCACTACGTGGAGGGGTTGATCCACGGCCAGCTCGGCACCTCCTACGCCTCGGGGGAGCCGGTCTCGTCCATCATCAGGTCCGCGCTGCCTGTCACCGCCTCCATCGTGGTCGGGGGCGCAATTCTGATGCTGGCGGTGGCCATGGTCATCGGCTGCATGTCGGCGCTGCGGCCGCATACGATCTTCGACCGCTCGGTGAACAGCCTGATCATGTTCGGCGTGGCGCTGCATCCGCTGATCGTGGGCCTGCTGCTGGAAGCGCTGTTCGTCCAGACCATCCCGCTCGCGCCGTCCGGCGGCTACTGCCCGGCCAGCGGACCGGGCGCGTGCGGCACAGCGCGCTGGGCGGGCCACCTGGCGCTGCCCTGGCTCGCCTTCGCGCTCTTCCTGCTGCCCAATTACGCGCGGGTGATCCGCACCCGGGTGCTGGACGTGCTCAACCAGCCGCACGTGATGGTCGCGCGCGCCAAGGGCGCGTCCGAGCGGCAGGTCCTGCGATCCGAGGTGCTGCCGCTGCTGGTGCCCACCATCGCCACCATGCTGGCGGTCGACATGAGCACCGCGCTGATGGCGGCGATCTACATCGAGGCGGCGTTCACCCTGCCGGGGCTGGGCACGCAGGCCATCCAGGCGCAGACGGGAGCCGTGGGCTTCGATCTGCCGGTGATCGTGGGCATCGTCACCGTCGTTGCGTCAACCGTGATCGTGTTCAACGTGATCGCCGATCTGGTCGCCGCCCGCGCCGATCCACGCATCCTGCTCGGCCGCCGCTGAGTCACCGGCCGGCTACCGGGTGCAGCGGACCAGCAGGTACGCGATGTCGTCGTCGGGACCGTCGGCGCGACGCGATGCCGACCGCACAGCCCGCTCGATGCGCGCCGCCAGCCGCTCCACATCCTCACCGCGATGCTCGACGATCAGGCTCGCCAGCTCGTCGCGGGTCATCGGCGCTGGAGACACAGGCTCGTCCGCCAGGCCATCGGTGTACAGGAGCAGCGTGTCGCCACGGTTCAACCGCGTGCGCTGCTCGTGCAGGCTGATGTCCCGGTACAGGCCGAGCAGCGTGCCCGGTCGCCCGACGTCGCGCACGACGCCGCCGCGGGTGACGACGATGGCCGGGTGATGGCCCGCCAGGCAGGTCGTCAGCTCGGCGCCCGTGTCGCCGGTCACGCGAACCTGGACATAGGCGAGCGTCAGGAACCGGCCGTCCACGCCCTGGTCGAGAAGCTCGTCGTTGAGGGCATGCAGGAGCCGCGTCGGACGCCGGTAGGCGTGGGCGAGCGCCCGCAGCGCGGGGCGCGCGATCGCCATCCCGGCCGCCGCCTCCGGGCCCTTGCCGCACACGTCTCCGATGACCAGTCCCCAGCGCTGCGACCCGGCCGCGAACACGTCGTAGAAGTCGCCGCCGGCCTCGATCCCCGCCCCGGCGGGGAAGTATCGCGTGGCCACCGCGAGCCCCGGAACCTCGGGCAGCCGGCGAGGCAGCAGCCCCTGCTGCAGCACATGCGCGACGCGATCGCGCTCCTGGTACAGGCGGGCGTTGTCGATGCGGATCGATGCCCGCCGCGCGATCTCCTCCGCCACCGCCAGATCCTGCTCGGTGTACCGCCGGTTGGGGTCGGTGGAGACCAGCGTGAGCGCTCCCAGTGTCCGCGTACGGGCGATCAGCGGCACCGTGATGTACGACTGGAAGCCGAGTGCCTGCACGAGTTCGTAGTGCTCATCGCTTCGGCACGTCGCACGCAGGAACTCATCGCTCATGAACGGCGAGAACCGCGCGCGCGTCGTCTTGACGACGCTGGCCACCGGGTGCGCACCACCCACGTCGGGCGCGAATTCGCGGCGCAGCCGGTCGGCCAGCGGCTGCATGCGTTCGTCGCGGTGCTTGGCCGCGACCCGCGTGATCGCGCCCCGCTCGTCGACCGTGTCGATCAGACAGATGTCGGCGATGTCCGCGACGACACGTTCGGACAGCCGCTCGAACGCCTCCGGATAGCTGAACACGACGGCCAGCAGCTCGCTCACATCCGACACCAGGCGCAACCGCTGCCAGGCCGCTTCGGCCGACGTCCTGGCCGCGGTCTCGGCGCTCAGCAGCCGCGCCCGCTCCTCGTCGACCTGGCGCCGCGCCCTGGTGTCGCGCAGATACGCCGTGAAGATCGGGGGCCCGGGACGATCGATGCGGGTGACGGTGAGCTCCACCGGTACCCGCTCGCCGGAGCGGTGCAGCGCATCCACTTCCATCCGCCGCCCGGCCATCCGTCCCTCGCCCGTCTCGACATACCCGGCAAACCCGATCGTGTGGTCGTCACGCAGCTCTGGCGGCACCAGCGTGTCGACGATGCGCGCGCCGATCAGGTCCTGCGGCTCCCACCCCAGCAGGCCGGCCACGGTGCGGTTGGCCTCCAGGATCCGGCCCTCCGCATCGGCCGTGACGATCGCGTCCAGCGCGGCGTCCAGCACAGCAGCCTTGCGCGCCTCGCTCTCTGCGATCGTCTCGTCGGCGTGCACCCGTTCCAGCAGGCGCCCGACCTGCGACCCCAGCTCCTCGAGCATGCGGGAGACCGCCGGGTTGGCCTCCACGACGTTCGGCGCCAGCAGCTCGACCACGCCCGCCGCGGAGCCGTGCGCCGTGAGCGGGATGCCGACCGCACCCCGCAGCCCCGCCGCCTGCGCCGCGGCGGCCCGCACGTACAGCGCGCTGGACGACACATCCGGGATCCAGATCGACTCCCCGCGCACCCACGCCGCACCGGGCAGCCCGTCGCCGCGTGCGAACCGGCGGCCACGGCTCTCGTCCAGAAACTCAGCGGCGCCGCCGTGTGCCGACCAGGTGGCGGACACGACCAGACACTCGCCCGCGGGGTCGAGCCTCCACAGCACGCCCGTCTGCATGCCCAGATGGGCGGCGATCGCGCCCAGCACGCGCTCTCCCGCGTCGCCGATGCCGCGCGATTCGGCAACGGCCAGCATGACCGCGGATTCAAGCTCACGCGGTACGGCGTCGGCGTGGTTGCTGCGCCGGGTCGGGTCGCTCACGCAATTCCGATCATATCGAGGCGTTTGCGCCCGCCGCAGCCACGTGTACGGTGGAGACGTGGACGGTGGATGACGTGAGCGGTGGACGGTGCTGGCTGCCCGTCGCCGTGCTCGCGGTGGCCGTGGCTGCGGGTTGCGCGTCCGGATCTGCCGCGGTCGACCCGGCCGGATGCGGTGGCTCTGTGCTGGCGTCCCCGCCCGGCCCCGCGCCAAGCGCAGTTGCGGCCGAGCGGATCGCGAGGAACTACGTGCGTGACCTGACTTCGGGCCGACCCGTCTCGAGCATGGAGCAGCCGGTCGACCGCGCCGGCCGGTGCTCGCTGGACCGGCTCACCCGATGGCTGAGAGGCATCCCGATTGCGCGGGCGACGATCACAGCGGTCTTGATCGGCCACACGGGGGCGGGGACTCTGGGTGTGATGGCGACCATCACGGCGCGGTTGGGCAGGCCACCCGGCACGATCCCCATCAGCCTCGGCCAGCGCGTGCTCGCGGTGTCAGGTGGCGCGCAGCCGAAGATCGTGGCGGACATCAGCCGCGGCCATGGGGCATCCTTCGACGGACTCGCAGCCATCCCGCATGCCCGCTTCGCGGTTGGACACGCGGGTGTGGTGATCTCCGACGGGGCACCCCCTGCGGATTCGCGGCTGGCCCTGGCGGCCGTCGACGGCGCCTACCCCGGACTGGCCCGTCGGTACGGGGCCACGGCGTTGCCCGCTCCGATCGTCGTCATCGTCCCCAGCCGAAAGGCGGCCGAAGGCGTGGTCGGCTACCCGATCTCCCAGTGGGAGGCGGGCTCGGAGTACGGTGGCCTGGTCATCCTGGTGCGGCCGGAGTGGTGCTGCGGGCCGTTCAGTCAGGGCATCGTCGTGCACGAGCTGACGCACGCGGCCACGCGCCTGATGGTCGTGGGAGATCCGATCAGCCTGGTGGAAGGCGTCGCGCGGTATGAGGAGCAGCGCTGGGACGCGGCCCACGGCGCGCCGTATCCCACGTCCGATCTGTCGGCTGCGTACCTGCGCGGCTGGAACGCAG
>JBQCGJ010000267.1:0-3407 GCA_051955775.1 Gaiellales bacterium
CGTGATCCTGACCTGCTCGAGCACGCGATGGCGCGCAAGGTGCACATCGCCACCCCGATCACGCTGGTCACCATGTTGCGGACCGCACAGTACGCCTGGCAGCAGGCGGCCCTGTCGGAAAACGCCCGGGCCGTGTTCGACGTCGGCCGGCAGCTTCACGACCGGCTGGCCGCCATGGGCAGGCATATGGACCGGCTCGGCAAGGCGCTGTCCAACGCGGTGATCACCTACAACCAGACGGTCGGCTCGCTGGAGAGCAAGGTGCTGGTGAGTGCGCGCCGTTTCAGCCAGCTTGGGCTGGTCGACGCCGGGCTGGAGGCGCCGGGCCTCGTCGAGGACACGGCGCGGGCCCTGTCCGCACCGGAACTCACCGCCGAGGTCGCGGCTGGGTCGGGCACCGGGCAGGCCGCGCCGGGGCTGGGCGCCGGGCAGGGCACGCCGGGGCCGGGCACGTCCCCGGATCAGGCCGGGCTGACCGGCGCCCGGTACCGTAGCGAAACCGGGTAGCAGCGGCGCGCGGACACGCACGAGCCGGCGGCGCAGATGAGCCGGCCCGGCCGCCTGCCAGCAGGCCGGCCACGATAGGTCACGGATGAGAGGTCCGGCAGGCGATGACGGACGGCGGTGAGCCACCGGCCCGGGCGGACGATCCTCCGCCCGGGGCAGGCGCGGTCCCCCAACGTGCCCGCGCGGCGCTGAACCCCCACGCCATCGCCGGGAATCTGGAGTACGACCGGGTGCTGTTCTTCAGCGACGCGGTCTTCGCCATCGCCATCACGCTGCTGGTGGTGGACCTCCGGGTGCCCGACTTCGTGCGCAACGCCCGCCACGAGCTGGGGGCCGACGAACACAAGATCCTCAGCTTCGGCATCAGCTTCGTGGTGATCGGCCTCTTCTGGCTGGGCCATCACCATTTGTTCAGGTACATCACGGCGCTGGACCGCAGGCTCATCTTGCTGAACCTGCTTTTCCTCGGCACGATCGCGTTCCTGCCGTACCCGACCGCGCTGCTCAGCGCAACCCAGGGCGAGCAGGCAGCCTCTATGGTCTTCTACGCCGCATGCGTGGCCGCCACGGGCCTGATGGAGCTGGTTATCTGGCTCTACGCCACGCGGGCCGACGGCCTGGTTCCCGCCAGCATCTCCCCCGCGCGCCGCCGCTACGAGACGACGCGCCTGTTGCCGGTCCCGGTGGTGTTCGCGCTGTCGATCCCCGTGGCATTCGCCGCCCCGGTCGCAGCGCAGTTCTCGTGGCTCCTGCTCGTGCCCATCGGCAGGGTGTTGCGCCACACTAAGCTTGCGCGGCAGGTCGGCGCGGCCGATAACTGACCCGCGCCACTACCGCCGACCCCGGCGGCGATGCAAAACGCCCGTGTTCAATGACCCGCGGCGAGCACGCGGCGCGAGAGAATCCCAGGAGGCGATACCAGGGCGAGGGGGCAGGGATGTCCGGGCAGATGCAGCAGGGCACTCCCCAGATCCGTCTCACCGGGCGCGGAGCCGTCGTGGTCATGCTGGTCGTGTTCGCGCTGGGCCTGATCGCCGCCGCCTGGCTGGGATCACCGGTGCTGGCAGGTGCCTTCTTCATCGCTGGCAGTGCGGTCGCTGCTTTCTGTGTCAGGCAGCGCGACCTGCTGATGACGACGATCACTCCGCCGCTGGTGTTCTGCATCGTGCTGGTCGGCGTGAAGGCGGGAACCGCTACCGGGAACGTGGTGCTGTCCACGGCCGAGGGAGCGGCGATCACGTTGGCGGGGGTGGCTCCGTGGCTGTTCGCCGGAACGGCACTGAGCCTGATCATCGCCTGGCAACACGGGCTGCGCGAGTGCGTCCGTGAGCTGCGAGAGGACCTGCGGTCCGCTGGCCACCGATCCGGCCTCGCGGTCGGCTCAAGCTCCGGCCCGGACGCCCGGGATGCCCAGGACGTCCAGGAGGAGTCGTCCGCTCCCGTGGCCCCGCCCGGCAGCCCGCAATCCGGCCCGGCCGCATAGACGCGCGGCCATCCCGCCTAGCGCCCGGACTTGCCCTCTCGCAGTTCGTGCGGGAGCGCGAAGACCATCTGTTCCGCTACCGCCTCGACCTCTTCGACGTGGTCGAAGCCGGTCTTGGCGAGATGTTCGAGCACGCCGGCGACCAGATCCTCCGGCGCCGACGCGCCACTGCTCACCCCGACCGTGGTCACGCCCTCCAGCCAGGCCGGCTCGATCGACTCCGCGTCATCGACCAGGTAGGCGGCGCCAGCGCCGGCGTCGACCGCGACCTCCACCAGCCGGACCGAATTGGAGGAGTTGCGCGAGCCGACCACGATGACCACATCCGACTCGGCCGCGATCCGCTTCACGGCCGCCTGCCGGTTCTGGGTGGCGTAGCAGATGTCGTCGCTGGGCGGGTCGGCCAGCATCGGGAACCGCTCCCGCAGCGCGCCGACAGTTTCGATGGTCTCGTCGACCGACAACGTGGTCTGTGACAGCCAGACGACCCTGGCGGGGTCGCGCACCTGCACGCTGGCGTTATCCCCGGTCCCGTCCACCAGCTGGATGTGCGCCGGTGCCTCACCGGTCGTGCCGACGACCTCCTCGTGACCCTCATGGCCGATGAGCAGGATGTCGTATCCCTGGGCGGCGAACCGCCGCGCCTCGCTGTGCACCTTGGTGACCAGGGGGCAGGTTGCGTCGATGGCGTGCAGGCTGCGCGCCGTGGCATCGGCTCGCACTTCCGGCGCCACCCCGTGCGCTGAGAAGACGACCACGCCGCCCTCGGGGACGTCTGCCACCTCGTCCACGAACACGGCACCGCGCTGCTCCAACGCCGCCACGACATGCTTGTTGTGCACGATCTGCTTGCGCACGTAGATCGGGGCGCCGTAACGCTCCAGCGCCACCTCGACGGTTTGCACGGCACGATCGACCCCGGCGCAATAGCCCCGGGGCTTGGCGAGCAGCACACGTCGCATTGGCACAGGCATGCTTCTCATGGTAGGGGAGCCACCTACTGGACGATCCCGGCACGGTGGCAGGCCAGTACGGTGGCAGACTGGCGCCGTGGCCCGCACCTGGCCGCACGGCGGCCATCCACCATCCGCACCCGCCGTGCCTGCTGCCGCACGCGGCATGCCCTGGGCAAGAATGAAGGCGGGCGCAACGCGGCACCGGCCGCTCACGCGCTCCACGCCTGGGGATGCAGCAACGGCGCGATGGCATGCCCAGACAAGCATGTAGGGAGATCACGATATGCCCATCCCGCAGGTCACCGACCGCATCAAAGAGGCTCCGGCCGTGGTGCTGCGCGCGGTTTTCGCCGGAATCGGCCAGGTACTGATGGCCGTCGACAAGATCCGGGCCCAGATGGAGCAAGCCGCGTCGCAGGCCGAGGCTGACCAGAAAGCACCCGGCGCCGCCGAGCCAGCCG
>JBQCGJ010000268.1:0-6136 GCA_051955775.1 Gaiellales bacterium
ATGGAGCAGTTCAGGTGCCCGGTACCGTCGACCGCCTGTGACAAAGGTCACCGTCACAGGCGCCCACCCGCTACCCGGCACCCCCGATCACGCCATCGGGCGACGTCCGCTCGAGCACTGAGCGGATGGCGTCGACGACGCGGTCGGCCTCGGCCTCGCTCATCACCAGCGGCGGGGACAGCACCACGCTGTGCGCGCAGTTGCGGACGATCACGCCCGTCTCGCGCATGATCACGGACTCCATCTGCTCCGCGCCGGGCAGCGGCTCACGCGTGGCCTTGTCGGCCACCAGCTCCACGGCGAGCATCATGCCCACCCCGCGCACCTCGCCGACGACGTCCAGGCTCTCCAGCGTGCGCAGCCCCTCCAGCAGGTGCCCACCGACCTCCATCGCCCGCCCCAGCAGCCCCTCGCGCTCGATCACGTCGAGGTTGGCCAGGGCCACCGCGCACGCCGTGGGATGCCCGTTGTAGGTGTACCCCATGGGGAAGCCGTGCTCGCGGCCAAGCGCCTCCGCGACGTGGTCGGCGACCATCACGGCGCCCAGCGGGATATAGCCCGACGTGATGCCCTTGGCGGTCGTGATCAGGTCCGGCTCGACGCCGAACCGGCGGGCCGCGAACCACTCACCGACCCGCCCATACGCTGTCACCACCTCGTCCAGGATGAGCAGGATCCCGTGCCGCGCGAGCACCTCCGCCACCCGCGGCCAGTAGTCGTCGGGCGGCACGATCATCCCGGCCACGCCCATGATCGGCTCGCCGATGAAGGCAGCGATGCGGCCGGCGCCGATGTGCTCGATCGCGCGCTCCAGCTCGTCGATGCAGAAGTCCGTCGGATCCCGGTCGTCGAACAGCTCGCTGCGATACGGCCAGGGCGGGGTGAGGTGGTGGAAGTCCGGCACCATCGGCCCGAACCCATCGTGGTAGACGTCATACCCGGTGGCGGTGCCCGACCCGTAGCCGATGCCGTGGTAGGCCTTCGAGCGGGCCAGGATCCACGTGCGGTCGACCTCGCCCCGCCGGTGGTGGTAGTAGCGGGCCATCTTGATCGACGCCTCGTTGCCCTCCGACCCGCCGCTCGTGAAGTACACGTGATCCAGCCGTCCCGGCGCCAGCCCCGTCAGCCGCTCCGCCAGCTCGATCGCACGATCGTTCGAGAACTCCCAGAAGCTCGTGAAGTACTCCAGCCGCTCGATCTGGCGCGCGGCCGCCTCCGCCACCTCCCGCCGGCCATGCCCGATCTGCGCCAGCCACAGGCCACCCGTCGCATCCAGATACTCACGACCCTCCGCATCACGCAGCAGACAGCCATCCCCCTCCACCATGATCACCCGCTCCGTGGTGGTGGCCGGCAGGTACGGGTGGATGATGTGGGCTCGGTCGGCGTCCGCCATGCGGGCGGCTGTGCCTGTGTGGGCGGCGGTGGTGCTCATCTCGGCTCCTTCACGGGTCGTCGCCGGGAACGCCGTATGCCGGCGCCCCGGCCGGGTCCAGTGCGCGGGTCACATAGTCGTCCATCTGCGGCTTCCAAACCTCCCACAACGCGGCCAGCTCGTCCACCGGCCGGTCAGCCCAGTCGACGCGGAGGTCGGCCACCGGCCAGGCCGCGCTGTCGGCCACCAGCAGGCCGGCCGAGCGCACCGGGCCGGCCTCGCCGCCCGCCCGCAGCCCGGCCTGAAGCGCGGCCACGAGACGGTCGCCGAGGTGGCCGCCGCCCGCAAACGCCTCCAGCATCGCATCGACCACCGACTCCGAGGCCAGCAGGTTGCCCGCCGCCACGGCGGCCGCTCCCTCCCGGGCCAGGTTGACCCCGAGCGCGAGCGACCCGGTGAACGCGCCGGTGGCGCCCGCTGCGTCGACCGCCGTCAGCTGGCGGTACTCGGCGTGAGGATGCTCGGCGGCAGTCGCCCGCACGGCCTCGC
This sequence comes from Gaiellales bacterium, assembly GCA_051955775.1. Classification (GTDB taxonomy): domain Bacteria; phylum Actinomycetota; class Thermoleophilia; order Gaiellales; family JAICJC01; genus DASUHT01. Next base: position 1,925 of record JBQCGJ010000268.1, read on the forward strand.
CGGCCTCCGCCCCGGCGGCCATCCTGTCGAGCAGCTCCGGCCCCAGCCGGGGATCGGTCACGTTCTGGGAGGCCGCGGCGCCCACCCCGGCCCTGACGTGCGCGCAGCGCGCGGCCACCGCCGGGCTGGACGAGCACACCACCGCTCCCAGCATGCCGGTCTCGGCGCAGCGGCCGACAAGCGAGAACGTCATCCGCCGGCCAGCACCGCGGTCACGTCGACCTCGACCAGCCACTCGGGGCGCGCCAGCGCGACCACCACCAGGCCGGTGAACACGGGGCGGACGCCGCGCATGCGCCGCCCCAGCACGCGGTACACGGGCTCGCGGTGCCGGATGTCAGTCAGGTACACGACCACCTTGCACACCTCCGCCATGCCGGCTCCGCACTCGGCGAGCAGCAGCTCGACGTTGTCCATCACGCGCTCCGCCTGCGCGGCCGGGTCGCCGACGGCAACGCTCTGACCGGTGTCCAGATCCTGCGCCACCTGGCCGCGCAGGAACACCGTCGACCCCGCCACCACGGCCTGGCACAGGTCGTTGTCGAGCTGCTGCTCGGGGTAGGAGTCGCGGGTCGAGAAGGGCCGGATGCGGGTGTGCGTCACCGTCCGCTCCCGCTCAGCACCTGCTCCGACAGCCCGGCCGCGTCGCGTACCACCCGCAACGGCTGGGAGAAGTCGAAGCTGTGGTAGACGGCCGCCAGGTGGGCGAACGGGGGCGCCTGGGCGAACAGCTGGAATGTCAGCCGGTGGCCGGCGTAGTCGGAGTTCAGCAGGTCGCGGGCGAACGCCAGCAAACGACGCCTGTCCTCGGCCGACCAGGCCTCGTTGATCGAGTAGTACTTCTCCAGCCAGGGCCCCGTCTCGGGGTGCCGGAAGGCGGCGGCGTCGGGCGTGACGCAGATCTGGCCGCCGCACAGCTCGCGGGCGATGTGCATCATGGCCGGGAGCTGGGAGCAGGCGAGCACGCGGCCCGTGTAGAGCAGCGACTGGTTCGGCATCAGCAGGCCGCCGGGGCTCCGCTCGGCGGTGGCGATGGCCGCAGTCAGGTGCGCGTTGATGCCCTCCCGGTAGCAGGCCAGTGCCGCCAGCTTCTCCTGCACGGCCTGCTGACGCTCGAGCCCGGTCTGGCGCACATTGAACAGCGCCGCGCCGATCAGCATGTCCGCCGTGCGCAGAATCCGCTGCACGAACGGGAAGGCGCTGTAGCGGTGGAGCGTGGCGCGGATGAAGGTGGCGGCCCGCGTGTGCCGGTAGAACAGCACGTCGTCCCAGGGGATCTCGACGTCGTCGAACACCACCAGGGTGTCGACCTCGTCGAAGCGGCTGGCCAGCGGGTAGTCCTCGGCCGGCGCCCGGCCGGCGAAACCGGTGCGGCAGATGTGGCGCACGCCGGGTGCCCACAAGCGGCAGATGAAGCCGAGCGCGTAGTCCGACAGCTCGGAGTCGCCCCAGTTGGCGATGGTCGGCTTGACGAACGCCTGGTTGGCGTAGGCCGCGGCCGTCTCGTATTTGGCACCGCGGACGACGATCCCCCTCGGGGTCTCGCCCACCACGTGCAGCAGCATGTCCGGGTCCTGATCCTGCGGCCGCTTCGAGCGATCCCCCTTGGGGTCCGTGTTGGCCGATACGTGGAATGGATCGGCGGCCACCGCAGCGGCGATGTGGCGGGCGATGTTCTCCGAGAATCGCGGGTCGACCTCGTTCAGCACGTCCTGGCCGTCGAACAGCGACCACATCTCGCCAATCGTCTCGTCGCCCACCCTGATCACGATCCCCCCGGCGTCATCGAGCACGCAGTCCACAGCCCGCCGCTTGGCCTCCCAGTCCTCCCCGCTCAGCGGCGGCTTCAGCGCCACCGCGTGACGCTCGCCGGTGTCGGGATCGGCGTAGGTCATGACATCCCGGGTGGCCTCCTCGTGCGCAAGGTCGTAGATCCGCGCGCGAGCGTCCACGATCGGCTTGAACATCGGGTGCTCGGTGACATCGTGCACCCGCTCGCCGTCGATCCAGACCTCGCGGCCGTCGCGGATCGACTCGCGGTACTCGTCACCGGTGCGGATCATGCGCTCCTCCTGGCTGGGCGTCGGCAGCCCAGTATCCAGCCCGCCCCCGATGTCTGTCAAAACCTCTGGAAGCACAGACGGGGTCAGTGGGCGACGTACTGCACGATCATCTGATCGGTCAGCCACTCCACCGGTGCGTGGTCGTCGGTCAGCGGGTCGCTGGACGGCGGCACCCGGAACATCCTCGACGCGATGTCCGCCGCCGGCGCCAGCGCGGGCACCCGAAGCCGCAGGCGCCGGCGCAGCTGGGTGGCCGTGACCGGCCGCTTGAACCCCACCACGATGTCGTTGAACGTCGTCGCGTGCCACAGGTACACCGCCGGGAAGCGGGTGGCCATGGTGCCGGCGATGGCCTTCGACAGCCGGTCGTCCCCGGGGATCTTGCCCACGTTGGCCATCACCATCCCGCCCGGCCGGAGCCGGGAGGATGCCAGCGACCAGAACTCCTGCGTGGTCAGGTAGAACGGGATGTACGGCTGCCGAAACGCGTCCAGGAAGATGGCGCCGAACCTGCCCGAGTGGGTCTCGAGGTACACCCGGCCGTCGGCCGTGGCAACGGACACGTTGGGGTTCGAGGCCAGCCCCAGATACTTCTTGCCGACCTCGGTGACCATCGGGTCGATCTCCACGCCCAGCACGTGCACGCGCGGCCAGAACACCCCGTATGCGCGTCCCACCGTGCCGCCCGCGTAGCCGATCATGCACAGGTTCGAGAGCGGCGGCCCGTGCAGCAGCGGCGCGAGCAGGAACTGGTCCCAGTAGTTGCCGGTCAGCACCCGATGCGGGTACCACACCGAGTGCTCGGCCCAGCCCTCGTTCAGGAACAGGGCCCGGCCGCCGTCCGGGATCTTGCGCACCTGCACGAACTGGTAGGCCGACTCGCCCTCGAACAGCACGCCGGGCTGGGCCTTCACCAGCCCCGGGGGGAGCAGCGCCGCGGCGCCGATCATGGCGGGCACAAGCAGATAGCGGCGGCCCAGCGCGGGGGCCGCGGCCAGCGCCAGCAGCGCCGCCGTGCCCAGCATCGTGCGGCGGGTGCCGATGGCCGGGATCAGCACCGCCACCGGCAGGAAGGTGCCGAGGATGGAGCCGGTGGTGGAAATGGCGTACATGCGGCCCGCCACCTGCCCGGCCTGCTCGATGCTCGTCACCGCCAATCGCACGGCGAACGGCGAGGCCATCCCGAGCAGTGTGATGGGCACCGAGAACAGCGCCATGACGGCGAAGAACGACCCCAGAAAGGCTCCCACCGAGGCGCTGGCGAAGGCCCCCACAGCCGCCGACAGGAACGGCTCGGCGATGTACGGAAGGATGGCCACCAGGGCTGCCGCGATCAGCATCAGGCGGGCCATGAAGTGCAGCGACGGCCGGCGGTCGGCCACCCGTCCGCCCACGAAGTAGCCGACGGACAGGTAGATCAGGATCAGCCCGATGATGTTGGCCCAGATCAGGATCGAGGCGCCGAAGAACGGCGCCAGCAGCCGCGAGGCGCACATCTCGGTGGACATCGTGGTCGCCCCTGCCACGAAGACCAACGGAGGGAGCGCACGTTGCCGCACCGGGAAAGCGTATCGCCGCTGCGGTGGGTCACGCGGTAGGGTAAGCGGCCCTGGTCGACGAAGGAGGCCCCGGTGGCGGACGAGTTCGATTACGTGGTCGTGGGCGGCGGGTCGGCCGGCGCGGTCGTTGCCGCCCGGCTGTCCGAGGATCCGAACGTCAGCGTGTGCCTGCTGGAATGGGGGCCGAGCGACGTCGACCTGGACGACGTGCTGCTGATCCGCCGCTGGCTGGGGCTGCTCGAGGGGCCGCTCGACCTGGCCTACACGACCACCCTGCAGCCACGCGGCAACGCCCACATCGTGCATTCCCGGGCCGCCGTGCTGGGCGGCTGCTCATCCCACAACACCATGATCTGGTTCAAGCCGTTCCCGGGCGACTGGCAGGACTGGGTGGACCGCGGCTGCGAGGGGTGGACGAACGAGGTCATGGAGGAGTGCTACGGCCGCATCCCGGGCCCGCACGGCCGGGGGGGCGCAGCCGACCGCCAAGCCAGTATTTTGGACTGGTTGGAGGGCGGCGGGAGCGCGCGGGGCGGGGAGCGCGGCCCCGACGGGAGCGCCCCGCCGGTGCGGGGCGGGGGCGGGGTTGT
>JBQCGJ010000269.1:0-9790 GCA_051955775.1 Gaiellales bacterium
CAAGCTGTACGTGTTCAGCGCCGCGGTCGACAACGGCCAGACCTACCTCGCGGTGGCTGGGGTGCTGGCCACGCTGGTGGGCCTCGGGTACTACCTGAAGGTGCCGTTCGCGCTGTACGACCGAGACGTGTCCGTGCCCGACCCGGCCCGCTCGCGCGGGATCGAGCTGACCGGGTTCGCGGTCGCCCTGTCGGCTGTCGCGGTGATCCTGCTGGGGGTCGTGCCCGCGCCGGTGATCGATCTCGCGCGGACGGCGTCCAGCTCCCTGTTCGGCTAGCCAGGCTGGTCTACGACACGAGGCACCCTTCGCCTGGCCGGTGCGAATCAGGAGCTCTTAGGGAGCGGTGTCAGACACCGCACAATCGGGCGTGTGGCATCCGTCACGCTTTTGTGACGGTGTCTGACACCGGGGTACCCGGTACGCCCAGACGTGGTGCGCGCATTCGCGAGCCTGGGCCGCGGCTGACCGGCGCGGCTATACGCTCTCGGGGTGCGCTGGAAACTGCTCGCGGTCGCCGTCGTCGGCCTGGCCATCGCCGGCAGTATCCGATGGTGGACCGGGCGCGTGGAGACCGGCACGGTCAGCGCCCAGCTCACCATCAGCAACGTGTGCGCCGGCCAGGACCCGTCGGCCGGTCAGCTGTGCCGTCAGATGAGGGCCCATCCCCTGAAGATCGTCCTCATGAATGCGAGGGCGGAAGATTCACCGTCGAACGAGGTGGTCGTGACGGCGGATCATTCGGGGGCGGTGGACGCCCGCGTCCGCCCGGGCTACTACCGGGTCGCGTTCGTCGTCGGGGGCTCCGGCATGATCACGAACCTCGGGTGGAGGACGGTTCGTGTCGGCCCGGGGCAGCGTCTGGCGCTCGGCCGGGTCGAACCGGCAGGCGACGCGTTCCACGTCACGGCGATCACGGGCCTGAGCAGCCAGTCCTGAAGGCCCGGGATGATGCCTGATGAGGGCGTTCGTCGTAGGCTTCCGATATGGACGTTGCCGGGGTTGACTGGTCCCGGGCGGGATGGGTCGCGGTGGTGCTGCGTGACGGTGCGTTCCTGCAGGCCGCCCTGGCGTCGAGCTTCGGCGAGCTCCGAGAACCGCTCGCCGGCTGCGCGTGTATCGCCGTCGATGTCCCGATCGGGCTGCCCGACGACGGACCGAGACGCGCCGACGTCGAGGCCCGGGAGTTCGTCGGCCCGCGGCGGTCGAGCATCTTCGCCAGCCCTCCGCACTGGGCGATCGAGGCGGCCGACTATCCCGCGGCGCTGGCCCAGGCACGGGACGCCGGGGCGGCGGGCATCTCGGCCCAGGCATACGCGCTGCGGCGGCAGATCGCCGAGGTGGCGGAGATCGCGCGTGCCGACGACCGGATCCACGAGGCGCACCCGGAGGTGTCGTTCCGCGCGATGTCAGGCGACGTGCTGACACTGCCCAAGCGGACATGGGGAGGCTTCACGCTGCGCCGGCGGCTGCTGTCGGCACAGGGCATCGCCATCCCCGACGAGCTGGCCGACGCCGACCGGGCCGGAATCGACGATGTGCTCGACGCCGCCGCCGCGGCCTGGACATCCCAGCGGATTGCCGGCGGCACCGCGGAGTCGTTCCCACGGGCCGCGGAGTCCGGCCGTTCGCACCGGATCTGGTTCTGAACGCGCGCCGGGGCCGGGCCCCTCAGGGAAGGGGGCCTGGCCCCGGTTTGACGAGCGGCCCCTGTGGTCGGGCCGGCCCGGGATGATTCAGGACACGGCTGCCCGCTCGGGGGCACGGCGGATGCGCACGTCGCCCGACTTGGAGGACGCCGTCAGCGTCAGCTCGGCCTCGCCCTCGTCGCTCGGCTGGTCGCTGACGGCGAGATCCGAGCGGGCCTCGCCGGACAGGGTCTGCACGTCGAGGTACACCCGCGTCCCGCGCTGCACGGCCACGTCGATGTCGCCGGACATCGAGGACAGCTCCACCGAGCCCGCGCGCACACTGGCCACGGTGACGTCGCCGGACATCGTCGACGCCTCGAGGGATCCCGTCACGTTGCCGAGCTTCACATCACCCGACATCGACTTGGCGGCCACGCTGCCCTCGATGTCGCCGATCGTGACGTCGCCCGACATCGAGCTGGCCCGCGAGTCGCCGGCCACCCTGCCACACCGCACGTCGCCGCTATGCGTGCGCACGTCGATCGAGGCGTCCACGTCGGGTAGCTCGATATCGCCCGACGCCGACTTGACGGAGACCGTGCCCAGGCTGCCCGTGCACCTGACGTCAGCCGATGCAGTGGTGGCCTGCACGCGGGCACCGGACGGGGCCTCGACGCGCATCAGGATGTCGGGTGACCCGAACAGGCGGCGGATCCCGCTTTTCTCCGGCACGTGCACGATCACCCTGGTGGTGCCGTCGGATTCCTGGACCGCCACCTCGCGGGTGGCGGAGACGAGCTCGGCTGTGGCGTCGCCGCCGTCCAGGGCCTCGAGGGTCACCGTGGTGGAGTCGCGGTCGCCGGTGGCGATCTCGATCCTCCCGGCGGCCAGGCGCAGATCGAGCAGGACTCCCGACGGTGTGGAATGGGTGGACATGGTGCTCCTCTCAGGCCACGGCGTGGCCGGTCAGTCGGTTCGCCACCACGACCTCGATGGCGGGGGAAGGTGCCGGGGTGGGCGCCGTGGCGGCTGGGGCCGCGACGACGTCGGGCTGTGTCTCGTACCCCGGCTGGGGATCGCGCAGCGGGACCACCTTGTAGGCCTCGCAGGCAGGCAGGTGCAGAGTGGATCTCATGTCACGCCCTCCTTGTGGTCAGCTGTCGGCGAATCCGCGCAGGCGCTGGCCCACGCGAACACGGCCTGACGCCTGGCGGCCGACCGCGGCCCCCACCGCGCGGACAAGCCAGGCATTGGTGGACATCCCCTCGGCAGCGGCCGCACTCTCCGCCCGCAGCTTCAAGCTCTCCGGGAGGCGCAGCGTGATGCGCGCCGTCTCGGCTTCCTCCGGCGCTGCCTTTGGGGTTTCAACGGCGGGCTCGCGTGTGACCGTCAGCTCGGCCGAGTCGCCCACCAGGCGGAGTTCGACGGTGCCTGTGCCGAGCTGGCCCTCCAGCTCATGGGCGATCTGCGCGAGCGCGTCCAGGAGCCGCACCCGCAGCGACGACTCCAGAGCGCGGCCCAGCCGGTCGGCAGCGTCGCGGACGGCTTCGTCGCCCAGCTCTGCCGCCACCGCCAGGTCGGCCCGGATGGCCTCGGTGATGGGAGACAGCTCCATGACGTCAGTATGACATCACTTATGATGTCTGTCAAATGCCATATGCGACGTCATGGCGCACCACGGGACGGCATGCCACCAGAGCGGCCCGATCGGCACGTCGGGAGAGAGGGCTTGACGCTGCGGGGGCGGCCCGGGTTCAGCCGTAGCGGCGGGGATTCAGGCGCTGCTGGAGAGCGGCCCGGTCGGCACGGCTCTGCTCCAGCGCGTCCTTCAGCTCCGGTCGCCGGTCGTGCTCGCCGGCGTCGTCGTCCGCAGCGAGTTCGGAGAGCAGGTCGCGGTCGGCCGGGTCTGCCGCCGTGATCTCACAGCCGACGCGGTTGCGGCCGAATGTGGCGGGCTCGCTGTGGTACACGAGCACCGACAGCTCGAGGGGGCGTCCGTCGATCTCGAGCGTCAGGTCGACCCGATCGCCGAGGGCGAGCTCCAGGTCGGTGATGAACGCGATGCCGCGGGACGACGCGTCTGCCATCCGCACCTCGAACTCCTGCCCGTGCGGGAGCGTTGTCGAGAACGAGACGTGCGCGCGGGCCATCTCCGAGAGCCGGGCGCGAGGCGTCTCCCGATGGCCTGGACGCGGAATGATGTCGGCCACCTCCAGGTGCAGCAGCGCCTGGTCGCCGGCCTGGAAGAACGCCTTGGCCACCGACAGCACCACGTCGTGTCCGCTGCCCGAGTCGTCGCGCAGATTGGTCACGACCTCGGTGGCGTTCAGGAACGCCTGCGGCCCGTAGCCCACCAGCAGCCCGTTGTCCACCGTGGCCAGCATGATCTCCTCGACGCCGCCCCGCGGCGCGAACACGCTGACGCTGGTGGGGAGCGGAGGCAGCATGCCCAGGAAGCGGCTGAGGGGGTCGTGAGGCGTGGGCGACGGTACAGACATCTGCCGTGATAATCGGCCGCTGCCCCTCCGGCCTGTAGGGCTTACGGCATGTTCGTCATTTCACGTCCGCGATTCGCCGGATCGCGTGCGCCGATCGGGCCGAGATGCGGCCCGCCGTGTGCCTTGCCTTGCGGCGCCTCGGGCCGGACGCGAGGGTGTGGAAGGCGGCGGTGGCAGCCGGGGTGATGACGGCCGCCAGCGTCAGCCCGAGCGCGACCTGGGCCAGCCTGACCGCCGTCGGCGGAGCACTCGGCGCCAGCAGCTCGGGGAACCGGATGGACGCATCGACCACCAGCAGGAGCCCTGCCACCCCGCAGGCGGCGAGTTCGACCACGCGTGCCCGCGGCGGCCCGTCGACCGCGTGCAGGTACAGGTCCAGCGACGCTCCCATCACCCCGGCGCAGGCCACGAGCGTCAGGTAGAAGCCGACCGCCGGTGACGCCCAGGTGGCGAGCAGGGCCAGCCCGGCTGCGGCCGCCGCGGCACGAGGTGCTGTGATGTGATGCATCCCACCCTCCTTCGCGCCCGGCGCGGCGGCTCCTGCGCGTGCTTTAGATTGCGCTGCGACAACTCGAGGAGGGGTGATCGATGTCATTGGGGAAGCTGACATGGCTGGGCCACTCGACGTTCGTGCTGGAGACGCCGGGCGGGAAACGGGTGCTGTTCGATCCGTTCCTGACCGGGAACCCGGTGGTTCCCGAGGGCATGTCCGACCCGGGTCCGATCGATGTGATGCTGGTCAGCCACGGGCACGGCGACCACACCGCCGACGTCGCTCGCCTGGCCTCCGAGAAGAAGCCCAAGGCGGTGGTCGGCAAGGTCGAGCTGATGGGGTGGTTCGAGGGCCAGGGCGTCGAGAACACGATCGGCATCAACACGGGCGGGTCGACGGAGGTGGAGGGCCTGCGGGTGACGATGACCCATGCGCAGCACTCCTCCAGCGTGATCAGCCCGGAGGGCGCGATCGTCTACACAGGTGAGCCGGGCGGTTTCATCATCCGGCTCGAGAACGGCTACAAGGTGTACTTCGCCGGCGACACCTCGGTGTTCTCGGACATGGCGCTGATCGGCGAGCTGGACGAGCCCGACTTCGCCATCCTGCCGATCGGCGACTTCTACACGATGGGTCCCGCGGCGGCAGCCAAGGCGGTTGAGCTGCTGCGCGTGCGCCGGGTGCTGGGCATGCACTACGGCACCTTCCCGGTACTGGTGGGCACGCCGGCCGAGCTGCGCGACGCCTGCTCGGCCCGGGGGCTGGACGTGACCGTGGAGGAGCTGCAGCCCGGCGGAACGCTCGAATGACCTTCTCGCTGGTCGCGTGCGACCTCGACGCGCGGGATTGGGGGGTGGCGGTGGCGTCCAAGTTCCTGGCTGTGGGCGCCATCGTGCCCTGGGTGGCCGCGGACGCCGGCGCGGTCGCCACCCAGAGCTACGCCAACGTCAGCTTCGGGCCCGGCGGCCTGGAGCTGCTGCGTTCGGGCGTGGGCGCACAGGAGGCGCTCGACCGCCTGATCGCGGGGGACGAGGGCCGCGAGCAGCGGCAGGTCGGGATCGTCGGTCTGGACGGGGCCGCCGCCACCTTCACCGGGTCAGGCTGCCACGACTGGGCGGGCGGGCGCACCGGCGACGGGTATGCGGCCCAGGGCAACATCCTGGCCGGTGCCGACGTGGTCGGCTCCATGGCGGACACGTTCGAGGCCGCACAGGGCAGCCTGGCTGAGCGGCTGCTGGTGAGCCTGGCGGCCGGCGATCAGGCCGGCGGCGACAGCCGCGGCCGGCAGTCGGCCAGCCTGGTCGTGCACCGGCCCGGTGCCGGATACGCCGGCGGCAACGACCTGCTGGTCGACCTGCGGGTCGACGACCACCCCGACCCCGTGACCGAGCTGGCGCGCCTGTACGGGATCCACGACCTGTACTTCGGGAAGACGCCCGAGCAGGACCTGATCCCGCTCGAGCAGGTGCAGGCGGAGGTCGCCCATCGGCTGGGCGAGCTGGGATTCAACGGCGAGCTGGAGGCGGCGCTGGCGGACTGGGCCGGCGCCGCCAACCTGGAGGAGCGGCTGTACACCGGACGCATCGACCCGGTCGTGCTCCGAGAGCTGAGGAACGCCGGGGCCTAGAGAACGCTCAGCCGGCGGCTGATCCGCTCCGCCGCGGGCCGCGGCCGCAGCGCGCCGGGGAGTGCGCGGGCGAGTTCGAAGATGGCCTGGGACGATGGGCTGTCGACCCCCGCGGCCGCCAGCGGTTGCCCCTGATCGGCGCCCTCACGCAGCGGCTCGTCCAGCGGCACCTGGCCCAGCAGCGGCACGCCCAGCTCGCCGGCCAGCGCAGCGCCGCCGCCCTGGCCGAAGGGGTGCGTGCGCTCGCCGCAGCACGGGCAGGCCAGGTAGCTCATGTTCTCGATCACGCCCGCCAGCCGCATGCCGGTCTTGGCGGCCACGTCGGCGGATCGCTTGGCGACCGCCTGCGCGGCGGGCTGCGGCGTCGTGACGACCACCACGTCCGGCTCGGGGAGCAACTGGCCCAGCGAGATCGAGATGTCACCGGTGCCGGGCGGCATGTCCACCAGCAGATAGTCGACGTCGCCCCAGTGGACGTCGGACAGGAACTGCTCGAGCGCGCGGTGCAGCATCGGGCCGCGCCACACGACCGCCGCGTCCTGCTGCGTGAAGAACCCGATCGACATCACCTTGAGGCCGTGCGAGACGGGCGGCACGATCATGCCGTCGACCACCACCGGCCGGCGGTCGATGCCGAGCATGCGGGGCAGCGAGTAGCCGTAGATATCTGCGTCCACCACGCCAACCTCGGCGCCGTCGACAGCCAGCGCGGCGGCCAGGTTGGCGGTCAGCGTCGACTTGCCGACGCCGCCCTTGCCGGAGGCGATCGCAACCACCCGAGTGGACGGCTGGATCGAGAGCGGCTTCTTGTCCGGCGAGCCGCCGCCCTGCAGGCGCTCGCGCAAGGCCGTGCGCTCCTCCGGGGTCATAACGTCGAACGAGACGCCCACCCCGGACACCCCGTCGACAGCGCCCACGCGCTCGGTCACCTGTCGCTGAAGGTCGGATCGCATGGGGCAGCCGGCGACGGTCAGTGCGAGCGTCACGTCCACCCGGGAGTCGTCGATGCGGACATCGCGAACCATGTCCAGCTCGACAACCGAGCGGCGGATCTCGGGGTCGATCACCCCCACCAGTGCTTCTCGGACGGCCGCCTCGGAAACCATCGGCCTTCAGTCTAGCGAGAAGGCTTTGCAGCCCCGGCCGGGTGGTCGGCGTACACGATCCCCGCCAGCTTCCTGCACATCTCCTCGTCCCGGGCTGCGACTGCGCGCGTGCGCGCGTCGAGATCAAGCGGCAGCGGGTCGCTGTCCAGGGTCATCACCGATGCACCGGCCTCGCGCACCACCAGCGCCGCCGCCGCCAGGTCAACCGAGCGCGAGGGCTTGAGCGTGGCCACGCCGTCCACCCGGCCGTCGGCCAGCTGGCACATCGCCAGGGCCAGCGCGCCCATCATGCGGATCCGGCCCACGTGCCCGTCCAGCCGCCCGGCTGCTTCGGCAACCAACCCCGCCGTGGTGGCCTCCAGGTCGACGATGCCCAGCCGGGGCTTGGGACGGATGCCGCCCAGCGCCCGGCCGTTCACGGTGGCGCCCTCTCCACGCTCGGCCACCCACTCCTGGCCGCTGCCGAAGTCGAACACGTACCCGAAGGCCACGTCGTCCAGGCTCGGCCCGTCGGCGAATGCGATGGAGACGCAGAAGAAGGGCAGCCCGCGCTTGGCGTTCAGCGAGCCGTCGATGGGGTCGACCACGACCACCCACGGGCTGTCCTCCGTGCCGAAACGACGCTCGCCGAGCTCCTCGGACATCAGCCGGAACGAGATGCCGGCGCGCTCCAGCTCCTCCAGCCGGGCGACTGCCGCCTGCTCGGCCTCGCTGTCGATGATCGTGGTGTCGTCCCCGCCGCGGCCCTGCCCGACGACCGGCTCGCGGTCGTCGCGCGTGGGGTGGCGGCGGAGCACGGCGTCGACGTCTGCGGATACCTCCCGGCAGAACCGCAGCCAGTCGGGCCTCACTCGTCGTCCAGGGGATTGATCAGGAACCCGGAGTACAGCTTAGGGAAGAAGTAGGTCGACTTCTGCGGCATCACCGCGCCCGCCCGGGCGACCGCCAGCACCTGATCGACGGTGGGCGCGCGCAGCAGGAACGCTGCGGCCGACTCCCCGCGGTCGACCATCGCGCAGGCCGCGCCGAGGTCGCGCACGTACCGCACATCCTGGGTGGTGGCGAACTGCTCCGGGTGGTGGAGCAGCCCCAGCATCGGCGCCAGCACCACCGATTCCAGCACGGCGGCGTCGATCTTGCGCCTGGCGGCCGGCGCGCCGGACATGGCCATCATCACCGCGGCCTTGTCGCGCAGCGTGCACAGCAGGGCCGGCTTGCCCTCGCCGTGCCACACCGCGAAGGCGATCACGTCGGCGGGCACCGTCTGCAGCTCCGCCTCGACCGCGGCCGGGCCGGCGTCGAGCTCGCGGACGTCGAACGCCTTCAGCAGGTCGGCGGTGACGTCGCGGCGGCCGAGCACCACGCGGTGGGTGGGGTAGATGGCGAGTCCCTCATCGCTCAGGTTGGCGAGATACATGAGCACGAAGTCGTATGGCCGGGTGTCCTCCGCGCCGTCCGCCGCGCGCCGCTCGTCCCGGTGGCGCAGCGCCGTCTCGTAGCGGTGGTGGCCGTCGGCGATCAGGATCTCGCGGTCGGCCATGGCCTCGCCGACCGCAGCCAGAGCGTCCGCGTCGGCGACCGGCCAGAAGGAGTGCACGGTGCCGTCGCCGTCGGTCACCTCCATCTCGGGCGCGCCCGCCGCCAGCGGCGCCAGGGCGCGTCGCGGGCCGTCGTCGGGATCGTCGTACAGCCCGAACAGCGGTGACAGATTGGCGTGGGTTGCACGCACCAGCTCGAGCCGGCCTGCCTTGGCGTGGGCGTGGGTCTGCTCGTGCGGCCGCACCCGGCCCTCGTCGTACGCCGACAACCGCACGGCGGACAGGAAGCCCGAGCGTGTGGCCTCGACGCCGTCGGGGCCGATGAAGCGCTGGCGGTGCCACCACATGACGGGCGACTCGTCGCGCCGCAGGGTGCCCTCGGATCGCCACCGGTGCAGCAGGTCGGCGGCCCGGTTTGCGGACTCGGGCAGGATCAGGTTGACCACCGAGTAGGGGCTGCGGGCCGCCAGCGCCTTGCGGTCGGCGTCTGAGATGACGTCGTAGGGCGGCGCGACCACATCGGCCAGGGCGACCCGGTTGGGGTCGTAGCGGAGCGCCCGCAGGGGACGTACCGCCTCCCGCGTCGAGGGGGTGGCTGACATCGGGGGGAGTCTACGCGGTGCCCCGGCGCCGCCGGGTCAGGCGGGCGGCTCTGGCTCCCTGATCACTCCGGCGTGTCGCCGGCCGGTGGAGTGCGATCGCGATCGGATCGGATGATGCGGCGGACCAGGCGCTCGACGCGGGCCTCGATGCCGCTTCGGCCCAGACGCGTGAAGTGCAGGACGACGGCGATCGCCACCAGCACGAGGAGGATCACCCAGATGTCGGCTGCGAGCATGACCGCCAGAGTACTACCGCGGGGCCGGGCCGCCGTTCCTTTGCGGAGGGGCCTGGCCCCG
>JBQCGJ010000270.1:0-14991 GCA_051955775.1 Gaiellales bacterium
CTGAAGACCGTCGCTGACACCATCCGGGCTGCTATGGGCTGATCGCGCGCACTCCCTTGCGAGTGCGTACGATCCGGAGATGTCAGCCGAACGTTGAGCGCTCGCACATCAAGCCGATCTAATGGGAACTCGCAGCTGACCCGGTAGAGGACTCGAGGCTCCTGCCGGTGGCCGGGTGGGGCCGGGAAAACCGGGGCCAGGCACCGACCTCCGGCCCTTACAAATGCTCGATCCTCTCCGCCACTCCAGCGCACCTGGATTTGTAACGGCCGCACGTCGGAGCCAGGCCGCTGCTTACGCAACCCTGATCCGAACCTGGTCGCCGGGAGGCGCGTGCGGCAGCCGCACACGGGGCACGGTCACGTCGCCGAGATAGAGGCAGCCGTCCCCTGCGTACTCGTGTGCCCGCACACCCTGCGGGCCGACGGCGAACACGAACAGGGTGACGAAGAACTCCCGCATCAGCCCGTGCTCTCCCGGCCGGCGACGAGTTCCTTTTCCCAGGTCGCGAACTGCGGGATGGCTCGCATCCCAACGCGTTCGTAGAGGCGATTGGCACCGGTCAGAGAGTCGCTGTCCACGTGCAGCAGCGCGCCCTTGCAGCCGCGCTTGGCGAACCGAACGAAGCACGCGCGCAGGAGAGCCTCGCCGATCCCCCGGCCGCGGAACGCCCGCCGTACGCCGAGCGAGCCGACGTATCCGTGGGTTGGCTCCTGCGCCGCCGTGGGCAGCGCGATCAGCACCCCGGCCAACCGGTCGCCGTCCCAGGCCAGAAGCCACAGGTCGGGGAAGAAATGGTCTTCGGACATGTGGTGGTGGACCCACACCTCCTCGGTCTCCTCATCGTCCCCCCAGTGATCGGCGAACGCCTCTTTCACGCACCGGTACACCTCGCCCTCCTGGCCGGTCTCAAACGGCCGGATGGCGATTCCACGCACCTCGCGCGGCGGATTGGGCGGGCCGTCGAAGTCGGCCCGCATGAGCACAAACCGCCGCACCTCCACGTATCCGCGGGCCGCAAGCAAGGCCGACACGTGTGGTTCGTCGGCGAGCGCCCCCATCCGCATCAACACCTTCTGGCCGGCGGGCGCTCGTTCCGCCAGCGAGGCCGCGTGGCTCTCGATCTCGTCCAGGATCGCGCCACCCAGGCCACGTCCGTGATGGTCGATCGCGACCGCGCCGATCCCGAACACCTCCGTGTGCGGCGGCCGGCACTCGGCGGACAGGTAGCCGACGATCCGCTCCCCGCCGTCGACCACCACCTCGTAGCGGTGCTGGTCGGCATCGGGAGCCGTCCACGGGCTGGTCACCCAGTGCAGATCCGCCAGAGGCATCCCGATCAGGGCCTCGGTCTCGTCGTTCAGCATCTTCATCACCGCCGGGCCGTCCGCGAGCCGAGCCTGGCGGAAGGCGAACCCGTCCGGAAGCGGCATGTCCCCGATCCTAGTCTGGGAACATCTCATCCATGGCCGAGGCGTTCATCTGCACCACCTGCGGTACGCAGTACCCGCCGTCGGCGACTCCACCGCAGGAGTGCCCGATCTGCCTGGACGAGCGCCAGTACGTCGGCCCCAACGGCCAGCAGTGGACGACAATGGCCGAGCTCGCCGCCGGCCACGCTACCCGGATCGAGGAGCTCGAGCCCGGGCTGACCGCGATCGGCACGGAGCCGGGGTTTGCGATCGGCCAGCGGGCGCTGCTCACAAACGGCCTGCTGTGGGACTGCATCACCCTGCTCGACGACCGCGCGGCCGCCGCCGTCGAAGCCGTCGGCGGGATCGACGCCATCGCCATCTCACATCCTCACTACTACTCGTCGATGATCGAGTGGGCCGACCGGTTCGACGCTCGGGTGCTGCTGCACCAGGCCGACCGGCAATGGGTGATGCGCCCAAGCCCACGGATCGAGCTGTGGTCGGGCGAACGGCTGCGGCTCTCCGATCAGCACGAACTGGTGCGGCTGGGCGGCCACTTCGACGGCGGCACGGTCTGCCTGTGGCATGCGAGCCGTGGCGGGCAGGGATGCCTGCTGGCCGGCGACATCGTGCAGGTGGTGGCCGACCGCGAGTGGGCCAGCTTCATGTACAGCTACCCGAACCTGATCCCGTTGCCCGCACGGGAGATCAGGCGCATGCGGGGGATCGTGGAGACGCTGGACTTCGAGACTGTGCACGGCGCCTTCTGGGGGCAGGACATGGGCCACGACGCCAGGCGGAAGGTGCTCGCCTCGGCGGACCGCTACCTGGCGGCGCTGTCCCGCTAGATCGCGATTGGCACAACCGGCGATCGCGTGCTACTTTAGTGAACCTGATGGTTCAGTATCCGCAGATCGACCGCACCTTCGCCGCCCTGGCCGACCCCACCCGGCGGGCGGTGCTGGAGCAGCTCGGAGGCGGCCCCGCGTCCATCACGGAGCTGGCCGAGCCCTTCGGAATCACCCTGACCGGGATGAAGAAGCACGTCCGGCTGCTCGAGGACGCCGGGCTGGTGACGACCGAGAAGGTCGGCCGGACGCGCCGCTGCGCGCTGGGGCCGCGCCGGCTGGACGACGTGCGCGACTGGGTCGACCTGTACCGCCGGATGCTGGACGAGCGCCTCGACCGGTTCGGGGCAGTTCTCGAACGGACGAAAGGAGATCCGCAATGACCGTCGACCACGACGATCCCCGCGTAGCCACCTTCAGCACCGCCGCCGACCGCGCGATCCGCGTCGAGCGCATCTTCGACGCGCCCCGCGAGCGGGTGTACGCCGTGTTCAACGACCCCGCCCTGATCCCCGAGTGGTGGGGTCCGAACCCTGCCGAGGTCGACCGCATGGACGTCCGGCCCGGCGGCGCCTGGCGCTACGTGATGGCCGGCCCCGACGGCGTCAGGATGGGGTTTCGCGGCACATATCGAGAGGTGACGCCGCCGGAGCGGGTGGTGCGCACGTTCGAGTGGGAGGGCATGCCCGGTCACATCGCCGTGGAGTCCGCCAGCTTCGAGGACCTGGGCGACCGCACCAGGGTGATCACGACCATGCTCTTCCACACCACCGAGGAGCGGGACGGGATGTTCGAATCGGGCATGCAGCGCGGCCTGAACGCGACATATCGCCGGCTCGACGAGGTGCTGGCAAAGGCTGTCGCGCCCGCCCGCGGGTGATCAACCCGGCTCGGCCCCTGGCGCGATCCAGGAGCCGGGCCGGTACGGGTTAGCTGAGGAAGCGGCGGATGGTCAGCGACGCCGCCTGGCCGTGGTAGTTCAGCGCACCGGTGTCGAACAGCGCCGCCAGCGGGTTACCCGCGACCGGGGCCATCCCACCGGAGTAGCGGGTGGCCACGAACCGGTGCACGTGCCCCTCGTAGACGCAGCTCTGCACCGACGACGTGCGCGGCACGTGACGCGAGAAGAACATCGCCGAACCGCCGAACTCGGAGTTGCCCTGGGCGCTCAGAATGGCGGTCGCGCCGCTCCCGGAGTGCTTCGGCATCGGCATCCCGGCGGAACTCTCCACGCCGACCGCGAAGTGGGTCAGCGCCGCCGTGGTCGAGCTCGTGCTGGTCTGGTTGTACAGGTAGGCGTGGCGGCCGCCGAATCCGACGTCCGCCTGCCACAGGGTCTGACCGAACGGCCCGCCGGCCTGGAGCGTCTCGCGACCCGAGCAGGGGAAGTAGAACTGCGGCCGCGACGAGGAGACGGTGCGCGTGCTCGCGCCCAGCTCGACCGCGCCGGAGCAGCCCGGATCGGTGAAGCCGATCGCGGTCTTGGGCAGCGTCTTGATGTTCCCGAAGAACGGGCTCGTTCCGGTGTGGATGAGGAACGCCTTCTTTGACAGCGTGCCCTGGGCAACGGTCAGGGTGCCGTGGCCGCCGCCGAACAGCGTGCAGTTCGCCGACCGCGACTCGGTCGGAGTGAAACCGATGTTGACCCGGGTCGGCCGGAACGCGTCACGGGTGTTGAGACGGAAGTTCGTCAGCCCCTGATCCGCGCTCATCAGCACGTCGGTGGAGGTGTACGCGTAGATGTGAGCCTGCTCGCCCGTCACCTGACCGTGCGACGTGGCCAACCGGAACAACGAGGTATCGAACTCCGGCGCCGCACCGAACGAATTCGTGAAGGTGTAGGCGTCCAGCTGCATCTGGTAGGCCTTGCCGTTGATCGCCGGCAGCGCGGTGGGCGGCGTGAACAGCTCGAGATAGGAGCCGTCGGGCACTGCGCCGCTGAGGTGCGGCCGCACTGCGCTCATCAGCGAGCTCGGCAGCGAGCGCACGAATGCGTGGCGGGCGGATCGAATCTGCGCGTGCGTCAGCGTGGCCGCGTCTGCGGTGGACGCGACTGCTCCCAGAGCCACCGCCACCGCGCCCGCAACGGCGAGCCGCCCGAGAATTCCAGAAGTGCCCAACGTGTGCTCCCTCCCAAGAACCGATGATGCGCCGAGACGGGCGCCGCTGCCTCGATCGTACAGTCACCAATGCACGGCCGCTAGCATGGCCGAGACAGATTTGCAGTGTGCTAGGCGGGGCTGTGCTGTGACGGTTCGCCCGGCTGCACCAGCCCCGACTCGTAGGCCAGGACGACCGCCTGCACCCGGTCGCGCAGGCCGAGCTTGGCGAAGATCCGGTTCACGTGCGTTTTCACGGTGGACGGCGTGACCACCAGGCGCTGCGCGATCTCGGCGTTGGAGTATCCGCGGGCGATCATCTCCAGCACCCCGCGCTCGCGATCGGTCAGATCCGCCACCTGAGGCGGCACGTCGGTGCCGGGTCGCGGCCGGCTCACGTACTGCTCGACCAGCCGGCGGGTGATGGCCGGCGCCAGCAGCGCCTCGCCGCCCGCGATCGTGCGTACCCCGTCCACCAACCGAGCCGGCGGGACGCTCTTCAGGAGGAATCCGCTGGCGCCCGCCTTCATGGCGTCGTAGACGATCTCGTCCTGGTCGAACGTGGTCAGCACGAGCACCCGTGACGCCATGTCCTGGGACACGATCAGGCGTGTGGCGGCGATGCCGTCCATGACCGGCATGCGGACGTCCATCAGCACCACATCGGGTCGCAGCTCGCGCACCGCCGCCACCGCGGCCTTCCCGTCCTCGGCCTCGCCCACCACCTGCACATCCTCCTGGGCGTCCAGTATCAGCTGGAAGCCGCCGCGCACCAGCGCCTGATCGTCGGCCACCACGACCCGGATCATGCCGGTCTCTCCAGCGGCAGCCTGACGAGCACCGCGAACCCGCCCTCCGGCCGCGGGCCGGCGGTCAGGGTGCCGCCGAAGACGTTGACGCGTTCGCCCATCCCGTCCAGCCCGTGGCCGCCGGAGTGCCCATCGCCGTCGCCCGCGCCGTCGTCCACCACCTCCAGCTCGAGCTCCTTGGGCGCATACCGGACGACGACCTGCGCATGCGCGTCGCCGGCGTGCTTGAGCACGTTGGTCAGCGCCTCCTGGACGACCCGGTATGCCGACAGCTCGATCCCAGGCGGCAGTGGGCGCACATCACCCTCGACCACCATGCCCACGTTCAGCCCGGCTTCGCGGATCTGGTCGACCAGCGCCCCCAGCTGATCGAGGCCGGGATGAGGCGCCAGCCCCAGCTCGTGGCTGTCGTCGCGCAGTAGCCCCACCATCCGGCTCATCTCCACCAGCGCCTGGCGACCGGTCTCCTGCACGGAGCGAATCGGCTCCACCGCTCGTGCAGGGTCGCGCTTGAGCATCTCCTCGGCTGCTCCGGCCTGCACCACCATCACCGAGACCGAGTGCGAGACGACGTCGTGCAGGTCGCGGGCGATCCGCGAGCGCTCCTGCGCCACCGCCAGCAGCCGCTCCCGCTCCAGGCGCTCCGCCCGCCGCTCGAGCTCTCGTGAGTCCTGAACGCGAGCGCGCATGGCCCGCCCGACGAACCACGGCGTCGCCACCAGCAGCGCGATGAACGGGAAGTCGGTCAGGTCGTACGGCTCCCCGTGACTTCGGGCCACCGTCATCGCGGCCACCAGCAGCGCGATCCCGCCCGCCGCCCCGGCGATGCCCCGCGGCAGCGGCTCGTACAACCCCACCGCGTACATGGCCAGCACGATGAACACGATCGGCGACACGGGCGTGTGCAGCGACACGCCGGCGATCGTCATCACCAGGCCGCCGACCAGACCGACCAGCAGCACCAGCACGGGGGCAGCCCGGCGGAACGCGATCAGCGCCGCCTGGAGCGCCAGTACCGAGGCCGCGACCCACTGAGGGCTCAGGTCCTCGGCCACCACCTCGACCTGCATCCCCACGCACACCACCGCGGCCAGGGCGACGTCGGCTCGGGTCACGCGATCCCGCCAGTGCAGCATGCGGCAACGCTACAGCGCTGCCCGACGCCGCACATCGACCCCGGCGCCGACCCCGCTCCACCCATGGATGGAGACGTGCGCCTGCAGGATCGGCCCCAGGGGCGGCCCGGACACACCCGTGCGCCGACGACGCGCCGGTGCGGCGCTCCTAGCGTGCTCCCATCAACCCGAGAGGAGCAAGACGATGCACTCGAAGCTGAACATCTACCGGATCATGGGCGCCCTGCTGGTGCTCGACGTGGCGCTGCTTCTGCTGAGCGGGATCCCCGCCCTGAAGAACGCCGACCACGGCTGGAAGCTCGTCCTCGGCGGCATCGGGTGGTTCGGTTTCGTTGCGGGCTCGGTCGCGCTGATCGCCATGGCGATCACGGCCATCGTCCGCCGCGGCCGCACCGGCCGCGCCGCCGCCTGACCCCACACACCTGAAAGGAGACACCGATGAGCAAGCTGCACCTCACCAAGCGCACCGGCCGCCGGCTGGCGGGCGGCGCCACCGCGGTGGCCCTGATCGCCGCCGCCGCCACCGTCATGTCCAGTGGCACAGGGGCAGCCAGCCCGGCTCCGGCCCGGCAGGTCACCCGCATCCACCTGGTCGAGCGGGTGGCGTCGGAGCACCTGGCCGACCAGGGCCCGAAGGGCCTCAGCGCAGGCGACCGGCTGTTGATCGTGTCGGATGTCCTGACCCCGGCCGGTCGCAGGATCGGACGTCTGGACTTCGTGTGCACGATCACCGGCGAGGGCAAGCTGGCCGGCGGCAGCTGCCAGGGCGCGCTGACCCTGCCCGGCGGCCAGATCCACGGCAGCGAGGCCTTCGGCGCCTCAGGCCTCAACCGGTTCCAGGCCATCACCGGCGGCACCGGCAAGTACATCGGCGCCAAGGGGCAGTTCGTGGTCGGCGACGGCACCGACGCCCACACGCCGTTCGTGGTCGAGCTGGTCAGGTAGGCCACTGCGTTTCTGCCCGGGGCGCGTTGTGCGCTCCGGGCAGCCGCGTGCGAAAGCTACAGGGTGCGCAGCGCCCTGGCGGCCCAGATGCCCAGCAGGACGACGATCACGCCGATGACGTCCAGCACGATCGACCCGATGATGATGCCCAGCACCAGCAGCACCACGCCCACGCCGATCCCGGTGTAGCTTCGCCGCACCATCTGCTGCTTCTTCTGCTGACGAGGGCTGAGCGCCATTTCGCCATAGGCTAGATCATCTACGGTGCGCGGATGCTGCTGGCCGACCTCGCCGACACGTCGCAGCGCGTACGCGCCACGTCGTCTCGCACGGCCAAGCTGGAACTGCTCGCCGCACGCATGCGGGAGCTGGCGCCCGATGAGACGCCGGTGGCGGTGGCGTTTCTGTCCGGGGAGCTGCGGCAGCGCCAGATCGGCGCCGGCTGGGCCACGCTGCGCGACGTCCCCGCGCCCGCGGCACACCCCTCACTCTCGGTGCTCGACGCCGACGGCGCGTTCGCCGCCATGGCCGTGGCGTCGGGCGCCGGTTCGCAGGCAGCCCGCCGCGAGCTGCTGCACGACCTGTTCTCGCGAGCCACCGAGCCGGAGCAGCGGCTGCTGCGAGGGCTCGTCACCGGAGAGCTGCGGCACGGCGCCCAGACCGGCGTGGTGGCGGAGGCCGTGGCCCGGGCGGCGGGAGTTCCGCCGGCGGCGCTGCGGCGGGCGCTGATGCTGGGCGGCGATCTCGGGGAGGTGGGCAGAACAGCGCTGGTGGAAGGTGAGGCCGGACTGAACGGGATCCGGCTGACCGTCGGCTCGCCGCTGCGGCCGATGCTGGCCGGCAGCGCGAACACCGTCGCCGAGGGGCTCGGCCGGCTGGGCTCGGCGGCGGTGGAGTGGAAGCTGGACGGCGCCCGCATCCAGGTGCACCGGGACGGCGCTGACGTGGCGGTGTTCACACGCACGCTGGATGACATCACGGCGCGTGTGCCGGAGGTGGTGGAGGCGGCGCTGGAGCTCCCCGTGACGTCAGCCGTGCTGGACGGCGAGGCGATCGCCCTCGGGCCGGAGGGTCGGCCGTTGCCGTTTCAGGTCACGGCGCGGCGGATCGGCGGACGCCGGTCGGTGGCGGAGCTGCGGCGCTCCATCCCACTCACCCCCGTGCTGTTCGACCTGCTGCACCTGAACGGCGCAGACCTGCTCGACCGTCCCGGTGAGGAGCGATTCAGCGCACTGTCCGCGGTCGTCCCCCGGCCGCTGGTGGTACCGCGGATGCCGGCCGTCGACACCGAGCAGGCGGAGGTGTTCATGGCCGACGCCCTCGACCGAGGGCACGAGGGGGTGATGCTGAAGGCGCTCGACCAGCCCTATCAGGCCGGCCGCCGAGGATCGGGATGGCTGAAGGTGAAGGCGGTGAAGACGCTCGACCTGGTGGTGCTGGCCGCCGAGTGGGGGCACGGCCGCCGCACCGGATACCTGTCCAATCTGCACCTGGGTGCGCGCGACCCTCAGGGTGGGTTCGTGATGCTGGGCAAGACCTTCAAGGGCCTCACCGACAGTATGTTGGCATGGCAGACGACGGCTCTGCAGGCGCTGGAGACGCGCCGGGACGAGTGGACGGTGCACGTGCGGCCGGAGCTCGTGGTGGAGATCGCCTTCGACGGCGTGCAGCGCAGCACCCGGTATCCCGGCGGGGTGGCCCTGCGCTTCGCGCGCGTCAAGCGATACCGCACGGACAAGCCCGCGGCCGAGGCCGACACCATCGACCAGGTGCGCGCGATCCACGACGGATCGCTGGGCTGACCAGGGTCAGCCGCTGCGGCTGGCCTGCCGGGTGATGTGCCTGCGCATGGCCTGACGCGACCCGGCCGCGTCGCCGGCGACGACCCGCTCCACGACTCGCGTCATGTCCTTGATCAGCCGGTTCGTGACCTTTGGCGGCCGTGGCTCCAGTTCCGCCAGGCCGGCCACCGCCGATGACAGCACGCCGTTGCCGGAGGCGCCCGCGATGGCGATCCGCAGCTCGGTGTATGCGGCACCGTCACCGCCGCGCAGATCGTCGAGGATGCGCTGGAACGCCGCTGTGTCGATGGCTGTGTGGTTCCGCGCGGCGAGCCGGGCGGCGTGCGGCTCCAGGCGGTCGCGGACCTCGGCCAGCTCATGCGGATCGGGGCCGGAGATGTAGCTCCCCGAGCCGCGGCGCGGCTCGATCACGCCCCGGTCGACGAGGCGCCGCATCCCCTCCCGAAGCGCCGGCCGGGAAACGCCGAGGTCGGCGGCCAGCTCGCGCTCTGACGGCAGCCGATCGCCCGGACCAAGATCACGCTCGAGAATGAGCTCACGGATGCGCTGGGTAACATCAGCACTGACCGTCATCGACCCGAGTCTACCCTATCGGTCTGACCAATGAGCGAAATGCGCGACACGATGGCTACACAACCCGCCGAGCTGCGGCGGCTGCTCGCCGATCGCGCCTCCGTCGAGGACGCCGCAGACCGGCTGCGAGGGCGCCGGTTGCTCCTGGTGGGACCGGGCACGTGCGGGCACGCCGCCAATGTGGGCGCGTGGTTTCGGCGCGCCGCCGGCGTCGAGGCGTGGGCCGTGCAGGCCTTCGATGCGGCGTTGCACGGCCCGCGGCCGGAGCCATCCGACGGGTTGATCCTGCTCAGCCATCGCGGCACCAAGCGATACACCTCGCAGGTGGTCGCGCACGCACGCTCGCGCGGCGTGGCGGTGGTCGCGATCGGCGCCCAGGGCGCGCCGGACGTGGACATCGAGACGGTGGCTCCCGAGCGATCGGCGGCGTTCACGGCCAGCCACACGGCGGCCATGCTGCGGGTGGCCCAGATCGCCGAGGTGCTGGGCGGCGAGCTCGGCCCCCTGGAGGCGGTGCCGGAGACGGTGGCGGCGGCGCTGGAGGGCGGCGGCCCCGAGGTCGCACCGCCGCGGCGGCTGCTCGAGCTGATCGGCGCGGGGCCGAACCAATGGACCGCCGCCGAGGGCGCGCTCAAGGTGCGCGAGACGTGCTACGTGGCGACCGAGGGGCTGTCGGTCGAGCAGTATCTGCACGGGCCATCGGTCGCGCCGGGCGGCGACGACGCGCTGGTGTGCCTGAACGGCGGCGGGCCCGGCGAGGAGCGGCTGCTGGAGGTGGCGGCGTCGGCCGAGCGCTGCGGCGTGCGGCTGCACACCGTCACGGCGACCTACCCCAACGAGCTGCTGTCGGTGTTCCCGCTGACAGTGGCGGTGCAGCGCATCGCGCTGGAGATGGCGGAGCGGCTGGGCACAAACCCCGACAGCTTCGGCCGCGACCTGCCGTCGCGCTCGACAGCGATGGAGGGGATCGAGCTGTAGCTCCTAGAGAGCGCCGCCGGCCGCAGTCGGCGAGGTCGGGTCATTGGCCTCTGGGGTGTCCTCCCGGGCCAGGTAGTCCTCGGCCAGCAGCGGGTTGTCGTGAGCCCGCTCGACGACGCGCAGCAGCGACGACATGCTGGCCACCTCCTCCACCTGCTCCTTGATGAACCACTGCATGAACTGCTCGCTCTGGTAGTCGCCGGCCTCCCGCGCCAGACCCGCCAGAGCGTTGATCTGACCAGACACCCGGCGCTCCTGGTCGAGCGCCAGGGCCACCGGCTCGACCGTGTCGCGGAACGCGGTCTGCGGCGCCTCGATTCCGGGGATGTCCACGTCGAGTCCGGCGTCGAGCAGGTACTGCACCATCATCATGGCGTGGTTTCGCTCCTCGAGGGACTGGCGGTAGAAGTGCGCCGCGAGCCGTGGCAGGGTCTCGCTGTCGTAGTACACCGCGATCGCGATGTACTGCTGCGACGCGCCGAACTCGTATGCGATCTGGCCGTTGAGCGCTTCCCCAAACCCGGTCTGGGACATCGGACCTCCTGGTCGAGACAGCGGGTAGGCTAACGGGTCGATGCCGACCGTGCGTGCCATCCACGTGAGCCCGGTGAAGTCGCTGCGGCTGACCACCCTGGAGCAGGCGGAGGTGACGCCGACCGGGCTCAGAGGCGACCGCCGGCTGATGCTCGTGGACGACTCCGGCCGCGTGGCGGATGCGCGGCGGTTCGGCGCCTTGCTCCAGCTGGAGGCCAGGCTGGACGGCGACACCCTCGAGCTGCACATGCCCGACGGCAGCACCATCCAGGACGAGCTTGCCCTGCAGGGCTCCGACACGGTCGAGTTCTACGGCAACTCGATCCAGGGCAGGTGGGTCAACGGGCCGGTCGGGCCCGCGGTCTCCGAGCTGATCGGCCGGGAGGTACGGCTGTTCCGCGGCGACGCGGAGTGCGCCTGCCTGGACGCCCACCCCGTGTCGATGCTGTCCGCCTCGGCCGTCGACCAGCTCGCTCGCCAGGGCGGGCACGACGGTGACCTGGACGGGCGGAGGTTCCGGCCCAGCCTGCTCCTCGATGGGTGCGAGCCGCACGCCGAGGACGCGTGGATTGGTCGCCGGGTGCAGGCCGGCGAGGCGATGCTCGACGTGGTCAAGCTGGATATCCGCTGCGCGCTCACCACCCGAAACCCGCTGACCGGCGAGCGCGACGCCGACACCCTGCGCTGGATCGGCGAGTTCCGGCCCCGCGACGACGGCGAGATCTGCTTCGGCGTGTACGCCGACGTGGCGCAGCCCGGCACGATCCGCATCGGTGACGCTGTGCACCCGGTGGAGAGCTGAGGCGTGCCCGACCCGGTGAATCCGTTCCGCAACCACCTCCCGGTCAAGATCCGGTTCGGAGACGGCGTGGCCGCCGACCTGGCGGGCGTGCTGGAGGAGGAGCGCGTGACCCGACCGCTGGTCGTGATCGACCGCGGGCTGGAGTCGCTGATCCCGGGCGTCGCGGCGGCGCTGGCCGGCGTGCCCGGGGCGGTGCGCTACGAGAAGGACCCCGGCGAGCCGACCGTCGACCTGGTCGAGCAGGTCGCACAGGAGCTGGCCCACGGGAACTGCGACGGTGTGGTCGCGATCGGCGGCGGGTCGGCCATCGACACCGCCAAGGCAGCTCGGCTGGTCGCGGGCCAGGGGGGCCCGTATCTGCGGTTCGCACGCGGCGAGGCGACCTACGAGCCGCCGTCGATCCCGCTGGTGTGCGTGCCGACCACGGCCGGCACCGGCTCCGAGGTATCAGGCGGCGCGGTGATCACCGACGCCGCGACACACGTCAAGGCGGGCATCGCCAGCCCGCACCTGCGCGCGCAGCACGCGCTGGTCGACCCCACGCTGACGCATGGCCTGCCGCCGAAGGTGACCGCCTACACCGGAATCGACGCGCTCGCCCAGGCGATCGCCGCGGTGGTGGTGAAGGTGGCCACGCCGGTCGGCGACGGCATCGCCCTGGAGGCTGTGCGGCTGGCCGCGGAGGCGCTGCCACAGGTCGTCCGCAACGGCGCCGACGCCGACGCCCGCTCGCGCATGGCGTGTGCCAGCCTGATGGGAGGACTGGCCATGAACATCTCGGACTGCGGCTCGGAGCACTCACTGGGACAGGCGCTGGGCGGCCGCTACGGGCTTCCCCATGGGCTGACCATCGGGCTCGTGCTGGCCGAGACGATGAACCGCGACCGCCGGTTCGAGCCGGAGCGCTTCGAGCGGATCGCAGATGCGCTGGGCGAGCCGGACGACGGTTCGGGCGACGGCTCGCGCGCGGTGCGCGGGGTGCGCCGGGTGCTCGACGAGCTCGAGTTCGAGACCCTGGAGTCGGTGGGGGTGAGCGAGGACGACCTGCGCGGGCTCGCGGAGCAGGCGCTGGAGGACTACTTCATCTCGGTGGCGCCGTCGCCGTGGTCGTCCGACGAGGTGGTCGGCGCGTATCGCGAGGGCCTGGCTCTGGGAGCACGGCGGTAGGCACTCCGATGCCCCTGGGCAGCGTTCGCCGGGCGGCCGCCGAGCGGCTGCGTGCGTGGACGAGGCCGCTGGCCGCACCGAGCATGCGGATGCTGCTGCGCTGGGAACGGCTGGAGGCGCACACCCAGATCGTGATCGCGTTCCCGACGCTGGTCGTGGTGTTCTTCCTGATCCACCTGACGCTGTTCCTGCAGCCGGTCGGCCGCAGCGTGTTCTACGGGTTCTTCTACGCCATCCTGGGCACCTTCGCGGTCGTCGTGGCCAGCCGCACCGAGGCCGCCAAGCGAGCCCGCCGGGCGCGCGGCGAACCAGACGAGGAGGACGATGAGCACTGAGCCCCTGCCCGGCGAGCGCGGCTCGCGGGTCACCATCGACGGCGCGGTGGCGGTGGTCACCGGCGCCTCCTCCGGGATCGGCCGCGCGACCGCGGTGATGCTGAAGCAGCGGGGCGCGCGGGTGGTCGTGTCCGCCCGCCGCATGGACCGCCTGCAGCCGCTGGCGGAGGAGCTGGGAGGGCTGGCCGTCGCCTGCGACGTCGGGGTGTGGGAGCAGGTGGAGGCGCTCGTCCAGCGGGCCGTGGAGTGGGGCGGGCGGCTCGACATCATGGTCAACAACGCCGGCTTCGGCGGCGGCGGGGCGCTGCACGAGCACGATCCGCTGCGCGTCGCCGCGATGGTGCAGACCAACGTGGTCGGGGTGCTGAACGGCGTCCGCGCGGCCGGTGCGGTGATGGCCCGGCAGGGGTCGGGCGGGATCGTCAATGTGTCGTCCATCGTGGGGCACTTCCCCGAGGTGGGATCGGGCGCCTATGCGGCGACCAAGGCCGCGGTGGACTCCATCTCCGGCACCGCCTACCGCGAGCTGCGGGGATTCGGCGTGCACGTGGTCAACGTCAAGCCCGCCCTCACCGACACCGAGTTCCGGGAGGTCGCGAGAGGCATCGCTGGGCCGGTCGGCGGCGATCCCCCGGAGAAGGTCGCGCGATGGATATGCGAGGCGTTGGAGTCGGGCTCCGGCACGGCCGGCTACAGGTAATCTCCGCCCATGGCAACTACCACCGCACCCAAGCTGCTTCCATGGACAGGCAACGAGGAGGCGGACCGGCTGATCGCCTCCGATCCCAATGCGCTTCTGATCGGCTTCGCACTCGACCAGCAGGTCACGGTGCAGAAGGCGTTCTCGGGGCCGCTCGAGCTGCGAACCCGGCTCGGGCACCTCGATCCGGCCCGGATCGCCGCCGAGGACCCGGCCGAGCTGGAGCAGATCTTCCGCCGGCCGCCCGCCATCCACCGCTTCCCCGGCTCGATGGCCAAACGCGTACAGGACCTGTGCGCGTACATCGCCCGCGAGTACGGCGGGGACGGATCCCGCGTGTGGCAGGACGCCGCCACGGGCGCTGAGCTGCGCACTCGGCTGGGGGCGCTGCCCGGCATCGGCGACATGAAGGTGCGCTCGCTGATCGCCACGCTGGTCAAGCAGTACGGCGTCAGGCCCGAGGGGTATCGCGAGGTGCTTCCCGAGCACCCCACCCTGGGCGACGTCGACTCGGCCGAGGCCCTCGCCGCATACCAGGCCGCCAAGCGCGCGCACAAGGCGGCGATGCGCGAGGCGCGCCGATGATCGTCGAGCGCAGCATGCACGACGGCTGGCTGTCGAACTCCTACCTGGTTGGGGATGAGGACGGCGGGACGGCCGTGCTGATCGACTCGGGCGGCCCCACCGAGCCGTTGATCGAGGCGGTGGAGCGGCACCGGCTGACGGTCACGCATCTGCTGATCACGCACGCCGACCACGACCACGTGGCCGGAAACGATGTCTACGCCGCGAGGTTCGGGGTGCCGGTGGCAGCGCACGAGATCGAGGCCGCCCGCATGAACGGCGCC
>JBQCGJ010000271.1:0-6269 GCA_051955775.1 Gaiellales bacterium
CGCACCCCGATCCGGGTCACGAAGGCCTGTGACGCGCCGGCCGAGATGATGATCGTGGTGGCCACGGTCAGGTAGCCGACACCGGTCTTCAGCGGTGAGTACCCGAGCACCTGCTGCATGTACAGCGTGAGCAGGAAGAACATCGAGAACACCGATGCGCCGAGCGTCAGGCCCACGGCATTCGCCGAGGACAGCGACCGGTTGCGGAAGATGTGCAGCGGCATCAGCGGGTGCTTCGCGCGGGCCTCGGCGGCCACGAACGCGATCAGCAGCGCTGCAGCGCCGATGAACAGCCCGATGGTGCGGGCGGAGCCCCAGGAGTGGTCGGTGGTCTGCACCAGCGCGTACACCAGGAGCGACAGCCCGCTGGTGGCCAGCACCGCGCCGGTGATGTCGAATACCCGCTCGGCGACCTCCACGCGGGACTCGCGGATGAAGCGCGGGGCGGCCAGCAGCACGGCCGCGCCGATCGGCACGTTGATGAAGAAGATCCACGACCAGTTCAGCTCCTGGGTGAGGATGCCCCCGAGCAGCACGCCGGCGGCGCCGCCGCTGCCGGCGATCGCGCCCCAGATGCCCAGCGCCTTGTTGCGCTCGGCGCCTTCCTCGAAGGTGGTCATGAGGATCGAGAGTGCGGCCGGCGAGATGATCGCCGCGCCGACGCCCTGCACGGCACGCGCCGTGACGAGCATCGTGGCGGACGTCGAGAGCCCGCACACGAGCGAGGCCAGCGAGAACAGCACCAGGCCCGCCATGAACATCCGCCGGCGACCCAGAAGGTCGGCCGCCCTGCCGCCCAGAAGCAGCAGGCCGCCGAAGGTCAGGGTGTAGGCGTTGATCACCCAGGACAGGCTGTTCTCACCGAAGTTGAGGCTGTCTTTGATGGTGGGTAGAGCGACGTTCACGATGGCGATATCGAGCACCACCATGAACTGGACAAGGCAGATGAGCAGCAATGCCATGCCCTTATGGTCATCGGTCCGTGGCATGGGAGAAGTCCCCTCGGATAGGAAGAGCGCCCGCCCTCCGCTTGAGCGGGTCAGGTTTTCGATACAGGCCTGTTGTGTATCATTGAGTAGCATGGAAGTCAAACTGAAGCGCGGGCCCGGCCGCCCCCGGAACACCGAGGCCGACTCAGCCATCGTCGACGCCTGTCTGGCGCTGCTCGCCGAGCAGGGCTACGACCGCTGTTCGATGGAGGCGGTGGCGGCGCGCGCCGGTGTGACGCGGGCAACCGTGTACCGGCGCCATCCCAGCAAGGCGCACATGGTGACGGCCGCCGTGTCCAGCCTGGCCGGCATCGGCGAGGCGGAGGGAGTGGAGTCCGGACTGGCCAGTGTGATCGGGCTCGTACAGCAGTTTCGCGACAACCTCGAGGGATGTGACGGCCTGTCCATCGCCTCCTCGCTCTACCTCCACCGTGAGGAGCATCCGGAGATGCTGGAGGAGTTCCGCGAGCGCGTCGTGAACCCGTGTCGCGCGCGGATGATCGCTGCCCTCCTGGCCGCTCGGGAGGCGGGCGAGCTGCGGCCGGACGCCGACGCCGAACTGGCCACGGACGCGCTCATCGGAGGCTTTCTGGCCCGGGCGCTGGCGGGCATTCCGCTCCAGGACGACTGGGCGGAGCAGACCGTTCGCTGCCTGTGGCGCGGGCTCGCCGCGGGCTGAATCAGCGCCGTCCGCAGGACTGCATACGATGGCGCGGTGCCGGGCCTCCGTCCCAACCTCGCGATCGTCACCCTGGTCGTGGAGATCGCCTGGCTGGTGGTGGCGATCGCCGCCTACGAATCGGAGTTGGGTGACAACGTCCACTCGAGCGTCGTCTCGCTGGCCGCGATCGCGCTGATCTGGGCGGCGCCGGCGATCGCCGTCGGCGTCGTGGCCTGGCTGATCGAGCAGGGACTCCGCGGGCGCGGGCTGGCGCCGCCGGCTCCGGCCCCGCCGCCTGCGCCTGTCACGCCGCCTCCGCCGCCCGCGGCAGGCTAGCGTGAGCGATCGCAGGAACGCCGGGATCCTGGCGCTTGCCGGCGCCGTCCTTCTGGGAATCGGCTGCTGGCTTCCCTACAACACGTCGGGCGGCACGGACTTCGCGGTCTTCCAGCGTCACGACGGGTACAGCGGCGAGCTGTATTTCGCGATCGAAGCCGCCGCGGTGATGATCGCGGCCGCGGCGCTGGGGCTGATCCTGCTGCGGGGTGCGCTGCCCGTGGTGTGGAGCGGAGTGCTCATCGCGATGGGCTGTCAGACGGCGCTGATGTGGGTCGGCTACCTGGGTTCGAGCTTCGCGTCCAGCAACGGCCCCGGCTTTGCCACGCACGTGCGGGCGGGGGGCTGGATCGGCCTCGCCGGATCGCTGGTGATCGCGCTGGGCGGGATCGTGGCGCTGAGGGCGGCGTCCACGGTTTCGGGGACGGTCACTCCCGCGGGCTGGTACGCCGACCCGCGAGACGCGGCCCGGCTCCGCTACTGGTCCGGCTCGTACTGGACAGAGCACACGGCCGACTAGCGGCTACACAGCCGGAGCCAGCGCCCGGGCCAGGATCTCGGCCAGCATCCGCTGATCCTCGGCCGACAGCCGGGCGATCGCCGCAGGCGGTTCGGCCAGCCGCGTCAGGATGACCTGGCGCACGCGCGCGCCGTCGGTCGTGATCACCAGCACCTTGACCCGGCGGTCGGTGCCGGGCCGGCGCTCGATCAGGCCGCGCGCCTCCAGTCGGTCGACGATGCCGGTGATGTTGGACGCATCGCAGCCGAGCCCGCACGCGGCCTTGCCCATCGGCACCGGCTGGTCGGGCTCGATCAGCCGCAGCAATTGCACCTGCATCGGCGAGAGCTCGAGCTCGGCCGCGATGGAGGGCATGCGTGCGCGCTCCGCCATCATCAGTTCGAACAGCAGTTCCCAAGCATTCATGGGCGTATAATAATCGCACTTCCGGATATTTGACAACCTCAAGTATCTACCCTAGACTACCGGCATGGCTACGACTCTGCTCTTGATCCCACTGGACGACACAGTCGTCTTCCCGAACATGTCCGTGACGCTGCCGATCGACCCCGGCAGCGATGAACGCGTCCTTCTTGCTCCCCGCCACCACGGCGACTTCGCCAGCGTCGGCGTCGTCGCGCAGGTGGACGACCAGGTGCGCCTGCCCGGCGGCCTGCGGGCCGTTGCGCTGACCGCCCTTCACCGCGCCACGATCGGCGCTGCCCAGTCGGGCACGGAAGGCGAGCTGCGGGTGGCCGTCGAGGAACATCCCGACGAGACGCCGCCGCCGGTCAAGACCCGCGATCTGGAGCGCGAGTACCGCGCCGTGATCGAGGAAAAGCTCGAGCTGCGCGGCGACGACGGCCGGGTGGCCGCCTTCCTGCGCTCGATCACCGAGGCCGGGGCGCTGGCCGACTCCTGCGGCTACTCGCCCGACGTCAGCTTCGAGAACAAGGTGCGCCTGCTGGAGACCCTCGACGTGGTCGAGCGGCTGACGCTGGCGCTGGAATTCCAGCGCGAGGCGCTGGCCGAGACCCAGGTCCGGCAGCGCATCCGCGAGGACGTCGAGTCCGGCACCCAGAAGCAGCAGCGCGAGTACTTCCTGCGCAAGCAGATGGAGTCGATCCGCAAGGAGCTGGGCGAGGGCGAGGACGATGTCGTCGAGGAATACCGGCGCAAGATCGACGAGGCCGGGATGCCCGACGACGTCCGCGAGCAGGCCGAGCGCGAGCTGGGCCGGCTGGAGCGGATGGGCGACGCCACCGGCGAGTCCTCGATGATCCGCACGTACCTGGACTGGCTGATCGCGGTGCCGTGGTCGAAGCGCTCTGACGAGGTGCTCGACCCCGTGCACGCACGCGAGGTGCTGGACGCCGACCACGCCGGGCTGGAGGACGTCAAGGAGCGGATCACCGAGTACCTGGCCGTGCGCAAGCTGCGCGAGGACCGGGGCATCGAGACCGACAAGCGGTCGGGCGCGATCCTGACCCTGATCGGCCCTCCCGGCACCGGCAAGACCTCCATCGGCGAGTCGATCGCGCGGGCCACGGGCCGCGAGTTCGTGCGCATGTCGCTGGGCGGTGTGCGCGACGAGGCCGAGATCCGCGGTCACCGGCGGACCTACATCGGCGCCCTGCCGGGGCGCCTGGTGCGCGCCCTGCGCGATGCGGGCACGATGAACCCGGTGATCATGCTGGACGAGGTCGACAAGGTCGGCGCGGACTGGCGGGGCGATCCCTCGTCGGCGCTGCTGGAGGTGCTCGACCCGGCGCAGAACCATTCGTTCCGCGATCACTACCTGGACGTCGAGCTCGACCTGTCCCAGGTGCTGTTCATCGCCACCGCGAACGTCCCGGACACGATTCCCGGCCCGCTCCTGGACCGCATGGAGGTGATTCGCTTCGACGGCTACACGACCGCCGAGAAGTTGGCCATCGCCCGCGGCTACCTGTGGCCGCGGCAGCTCGAGCGAAACGGGCTGCGGCCGGAGGAGGTCGAGGTGTCCGACGAGGTGCTGCAGACGGTCGTCACCGACTACACGCGTGAGGCCGGCGTGCGCCAACTCGAGCGTGAGCTGGGCACGATGCTGCGAAAGACCGCGACCCGCATCGCGTCCGGCGAGGTGACGGGGCCGGTGGCCATCGACATCGCCGCCATGCGCGAAGCCCTGGGCAAGCAGAAGTTCTTCCAGGAGGCCGCGATCCGCACGGCGGTGCCCGGGGTCGCAACCGGCCTTGCCGTGACCGGAACCGGCGGCGACGTGCTGTTCGTCGAGGCCACGGCCGTGCCCGGCGGGCACGACCTGGAGCTGACCGGCCAGCTTGGCGACGTGATGAAGGAGTCGGCCAAGATCGCCCTCAGCTATGTGCGCGGCCACGCGGCCGAGCTGGGTATCGATCCGTCCGCGTTCGAGGACAAGGGATTCCACGTCCACGTTCCGGCGGGGGCGATCCCCAAGGACGGCCCCTCGGCCGGCGTGACCATGGTCACGGCGCTGGCGTCGCTGATGAGCGGGCGCACGGTGCGGCACACGGTGGGCATGACCGGCGAGGTCACGCTGCAGGGCCGGGTGCTGCCGATCGGCGGCCTCAAGCAGAAGGTGCTGGCCGCGCACGCCGCCGGCCTGACCACCGTGATCCTGCCGGAGCGCAACCGGGCCGATCTGGAGGACGTGCCGGAGGATGTCCGCGAACAGATGGACTTCCATCCGGTGATGACGATCGACGAGGTGCTGAACGTCGCGCTGGAGCCGGAGACGCTCAAGGCTGTGGCCGGCTGAGCCGGCCGCTGGCATCGGCTCGCAGAATCGACGTCGACGCCTACCTGGCGCGGATCGGGTATGCCGGTCCGCGCCATCCGGTGTTGGAGACGCTGCGCAGGGTGCACCGCGCGCACATGCTGTCGGCGCCGTTCGAGAACCTGGATATCCACCTGGGCGGGTGGAACGTGCTCGACCGGCGGGCGTCGTACCGCAAGGTGGTGCGACGGCGGCGGGGCGGCTGGTGCTTCGAGCTGAACGGCGCCTTCTCGCTGCTGCTGCAGGAGCTCGGGTTCGAGGTCACGCTGCTGGCGGCTTCGGTGCACGGCGACGCCGGCCCGTCGCCGCTTCGAAACCACCTCACGCTGCGGGTCGATCTCGACCGGCCGTGGCTGGCCGACGTCGGATTCGGCGAGAGCTTCACGCGGCCGATCGCGCTGGATCAGGCGGGTGACCAGCGGCGTGACGGGCGCGTGTACCGGCTGGTCCGAAACGGCGACGAGATCACGATGACCGAGGACGGCCGGCCGCAGTACACGTTCACCCCGCGGCCGGTGCGGATGCGCACGTTCGCCCGCGCAAACCGCGTGCTCCAGACGGACCCCGCGTCGCATTTCGTGCGCAACCGGATCTGCTCGCTGGCGACCGACCGCGGCCGGATCAGCCTGTCGGGACTGCGCCTGATCGACCCCGTCGACGGCCGCCGCAGCGAGCGCGAGCTGCGCGACGACGCCGAGTGGCGCGAGGTGCTGCGCGACCGGTTCGGCGTGGTGCTCCCCGCCTGACGGACCGGTGTCAGACACCGTCACAAGAGCGTGACGAATGCCATACGCCGGATCGGGCGGTGTCTGACACCGCTTCGCCTACGGCGGGCAGTGCTTCGTCAGGAACTCTGCGACCCGCCGGAACCGGTCGATCCGCCGGTCGGGGCGGGCGGTCGCCATCATCACATGGTGCTCGTCGGGGTACAGCACGAGCTCGACGTCGCGTTCGAGCTCGCGCAACGCGACGAACAGCTGGTAGGTG
>JBQCGJ010000272.1:0-3403 GCA_051955775.1 Gaiellales bacterium
ATCGTCCTGGGCGACCCGCGCCAGCACGACCCGCTCGAGCGCGATCCGCTGCTCGCCGGTCATCGACCCCGCGAAGGTGCACCCGGCGGCGGTCTCACCGTGGGCGCCGGCGGGACGAGCCGAGGCCACGGTCACCTCCACATCGAGCGTCACTCCGAACAGCTGAGCGGTCAGTCGCAGCCGGTCGCCATCCTCGATGGGCGCCTGCACGGACAGCCCAGCGGCAGCTGTGGAGATGTCGACCACGGTGGCGTTGATGACGCTTCCGGACGCGACGTGCCGGCAGTCGACGGCAGTCAGAGCGGCGTGGCCCACAGCGGGCGTGCGCGGTGCGTGACGACGATCCTGCTCCACCAGAACCTCATCGGCGCGCTGCCCCGGGAGCTTGAGTTGAGCTAGAACACGCTCATGCGCGTGGGCATCCTGACCGGGGGCGGCGACTGCCCCGGCCTGAACGCCGTGATCCGGGCGGTCACCCGGCAGGCCCTCCGCGGCGGCCACGAGGTGGTGGGCATCCTGCAGGGCTGGCGAGGGTTGGTGGACGACATCACCCTGCCGCTCGGCGACCGCGACATCTCCGGCATCCTGCCCCGCGGAGGGACGATCCTCAAGACCTCGCGCACCAACCCCTACAGCGTCGACGGCGGGGTCGAGCGGGTGCTGGAGAACCTGCGCCGGCTGGATGCGCTGGTGGCGATCGGCGGCGACGACACCCTGGGGGTGGCCAGACGCCTGTACGCGGATCACCAGTCGCCCGTGGTCGGCGTGCCGAAGACGATCGACAACGACCTGTCCGGGACCGACTACACGTTCGGGTTCGACACCGCCGTCGCGATCGCCACCGAGGCCATCGACCGCCTGCACTCCACCGCCGAGTCGCACAACCGGGTGATGGTGTGCGAGGTGATGGGCCGCCACGCCGGGTGGATCGCGCTGGTCTCGGGCATGGCGGGCGGCGCGGACGTGATCCTGATCCCGGAGCTGCCGATGCCGATCGAGCACTGCTGCGAGCTGATCAAGAGCCGCCACAACCGCGGCAAGGACTTCTCGATCGTGGTGGTCAGCGAGGGATGGTCGATCCTCAACGAGGACGGCAGCCCGCAGCTCGTGGCGTCGGCCGCCGACACGGACGCCTTCGGGCACGTCCGGCTGGGCGGGATCGGCAGCGTGCTGGCCGGCGAGATCGAGCACCGCACCGGATACGAGACCCGGGTGACGACGCTGGGGCACATCCAGCGCGGCGGCTCGCCAACGGCCCGCGACCGCGTGCTGGCCACCCGCTACGGGCTGAAGGCGTGGGACATGGTGGCGGCCGGCGAGTTCGGCAACATGGCCGCCCTGCACGGCGACGACATCGTCTCCATCCCCATCTCCGACGCCGTGTCGGTGCTCAAGGTCGTGCCGCAGAAGCTGTACGACCAGGCGCAGGTCTTTTTCGGTTAGATGGTTGGTGCCACGCGGCGGCGTGGTATCAACCATCTTTGTCAGCGCGTGTCGCCGCGCAGCAGGTCGAGCGTGTCGCGCACTCCCTCGCTGTAGATCCAGCGGCCCAGCACCGCCGCATCCACGCCGGCCCCCTCCAGTGCCGCGGCCTGCTCGCGGGTGCGGATGCCTCCCTGCGACAGCACGACCTTGCCCGCCGGCACCTCCTCCAGCATCGAGAAGGTGCGCTCGAAGTCGACCTTGCCGTGCTGGGCATCGCGGTTGCGAACGAGGAACGAGTCGGGGTCGAGCAGCTCCAGCGCGTGCTCGATGTGCTCCTCGCGGGCCACCTCGACCACCACGTCCAGCCCGATGTCGCCGGCCACCTGGTGCAGCTCCGAGAAGCCGTCGTCGTCGTCCTCGAACGCCGCCGCCAGCAGCACCACTCCGCTGGCGCCGGCCAGGCGCGCCTCGTACAGCTGGTACGGGTCGACGAACAGCGAGCGGTCGAGCGCCGGCAACCGGGTCTCGCCGGTGGCCTTGGCCAGCTCGTCCTCTGACTCCGCGGTCAGGCCGACGACGCCGGCCGCCACGGCCTCAGTCAGGTCACGATCGGGTTTCGGGCAGCGCAACACGAAGGAGATCTCCTCCCCCATCACGGCCTCCGTGAACGGGCGTATCCGCCCCAGAGCATCCACCTGCTCCTCGAGCTGGGAGAGTGGGCGTTGGCCGCGGCGCTCCTCCACCGCCCTGCGGGAGGAGGAGATCAGGCGCTCAAGCGACGGCATCGATGGCGGGCGCGAACGTCTCGACCGGTAACGGCATGTAGCGGTGATCGTAGCTGACGGCCGGGCGCCGTTCCCGGCTGGTCATACGCCCAGGCGGTCGAGCTCGCCGGTGTCGCGGCGCCAGTGCGGCCGCACGCGGACGACCAGGTCGAGCATCACGGGGCCGCCCAGGATGGCCTCGACGTGGGGCCGGGCGTCCGAGCCGATCTGTTTGACCATGCTCCCGTGCTTTCCGACCAGAATCCCCTTCTGCGATTCGGTCTCGCAGATCACGCGTGCGCGCACGTGGGTCGTGCGCCGCCCGGGCTCGAGCTCGTCGACCACCACGGCCACCGCGTGCGGCACCTCCTCCCTGGTGTGCGCAAGCGCCGCCTCGCGCACCGCCTCGGCGATCCGCTGTTCGACGGTCTGGTCGGATGTGACCTCGTCCGGGAAGTAGCGGGGGCCCTCGGGAAGCAGCGAGACCAGGTCGTCCACCAGCGGCCCGACGCCGTCGCCGGTGAGCGCGCTGATCGGGTGCAGGGAGTGGAACTCCCCCAGCTCGGCCACCGCCGCGATGGTCTCCGCGATGGCCGCCGGGGCCACCGCGTCCACCTTGTTCACCGCGATCACGCACGGCGGCCCGCCGGGGCGCAGCACGCGCTCGGCGATCAGCCGATCACCGCGTCCCACACGCTCTCGGGCGTTCAGCATGAAGACCACGGCGTCCACGTCGGCGATAGCCTCGTCGACGCTCCGCTGCATGCGCTCGGTCAGCCGGTCGAAGGGCTTCTGGAACCCCGGCAGATCGACCAGCACCAGCTGATGCGCCGCGCCCGTGACCACCCCCAGCGCCCTCCGGCGGGTGGTCTGCGGCGTGCCGGAAACAGCGGCCACATGCTCCCCCACGAGCCGGTTCACCAGGGTCGACTTGCCGACGTTCGGGCGGCCGGCCAGCGCCACGAAGCCGGACCGGTGGATCGCGTTCACAGCTCGAAGCGCACGGGCAGCAACTCGTCCAGCGTGGCCGCAACGGGCCGGCCGTCGCGGGGGAACACCACCACCAGGTCGGGCGCGAACTCGGCCAGCACCTGCCGGCATGCCCCGCAGGGCGGCACCGACGCCGCCACCCCATGCACGGCGATCGCCTCGAACTCCCTGTGCCCCGCAGCCACTGCCGAGAACATCGCCGTGCGCTCGGCGCAGCACGTCAG
>JBQCGJ010000273.1:0-3203 GCA_051955775.1 Gaiellales bacterium
AGAGCTACCAGAAACTCAGCGCCGTCCTCGCGGGCGAGCCTGGGTATCGCCTGATTTCTCTGCGCCATGCGACGTTCGGTGGCCTCCCCGCTCTGTCGTGGGAGTTCACGATTGATGAGAATGGCGTGCTCGTACACAAGATCGATTCGTTCGTGACGGACGCGGCCGGGAACGGATTCGCGCTCCTCACACAAGGCCCAGCGGCCAACTGGACACAGCTCGCGATCGCGTTCGCTGCGACCCGCGCCAGCTTCACGCCCAACTAAAGAGTCGGCGCGCGCCGGCCGCCGCCGGTGCGCCGGGCGAGGCTCGGGTTTGACATGCAGCCCGCCGGCTGCCTATTATACGCAGCCAAATGGCTGCCTATCCGGAAATGGACGCCGTCTTCAGGGCGCTGGCCGATCCCAGCCGGCGGCGGCTGCTGGACAGCCTGAACGCCGAGAACGGCCAGACGCTGCGAGAGCTCTGCTCGGGGCTGGACATGGCACGTCAGTCGGTCAGCAAGCACCTGGCCGTGCTGGAGGACGCACACCTGGTGACGACTGTCCGCCGCGGGCGGGAGAAGCACCACTACCTGAACCCGGTGCCCATCCACGAGATCAGCGAGCGCTGGATCGGGCGCTACGAGCACGGCCGCGTGCAGGCCCTGGAAGACCTCAAGCGCGCAACGGAAGGACAACGATGACACAGCACTCGACAGGCACACGGGAGCAGTGGCTGGCCGCCCGGCTGGAACTGCTCGAAGCGGAGAAGGAGCGCACGCGTCGCGGCGACGAGCTGGCGCAGCGCCGGCGGGAGCTGCCCTGGATGCGGGTGGGGAAGGAGTACGTCTTCGATACCGACGACGGCGAAGCCCGGCTGGCAGACCTGTTCAGGGGCCGCTCCCAGCTGCTCGTCTACCACTTCATGTTCGGGCCTGACTACACCGCGGGCTGCCCCGCGTGCTCCGCGATCGCGGACGGCTTCGACGGGATCGCGGTGCACCTGGCGAATCACGATGTGATGCTGTGGGCGGTCTCACGCGCGCCGCTCGAGAAGCTGCAGGGCTACCGGCAGCGGATGGGCTGGAGTTTCCCCTGGGCGTCCTCGTCGGGGACCGACTTCAACTCCGACTTCGACGTCGTGCTGACCGACGAGCAGGAGCGCGCCGGCGCGTTCGAGTACAACTTCCGCGAGTCGCCCGTGTGGTCCCCGCCGGAGGACGGCCGGGGCCGGTTCGACGCGTGGGCTGCCACAACGGGCACCGACTGGGCGACCTACGCCCGCGAGCGGCCGGGCGTGAGCGCGTTCGCGCTCGAGGACGGAGTCGTCTACCACACCTACTCGGCCTACTCGCGTGGCCTGGACGGCCTGTGGGGCATGTACCAGTGGCTCGACCGGACACCGGCAGGGCGAAACGAGACGCGCGGGCCGGACGACCCGCTCAACTGGTTTCGCCGGCACGACGAGTACGACACCGCATAGCGCCGGGCATCGCGTCCGCGCACGCGGGCCGAGCCCAACAAATTCGGCGGTTGGGTATTGCCTTCGGACAGTGCCCCGTGGTTAAGTTCCCGGGGACGTTTTCGA
Organism: Gaiellales bacterium; assembly: GCA_051955775.1. Lineage (GTDB taxonomy): Bacteria > Actinomycetota > Thermoleophilia > Gaiellales > JAICJC01 > DASUHT01. Next base: position 1,570 of record JBQCGJ010000273.1, read on the forward strand.
GGAATTGGTGGGGCGCCGGTCGTTGAGCGCGGGCACGCGAGACCGGCGCCCCCGCTGCCGCGACCCGAAGGGGGGAGGGAGCCGCGGCAACCCGCGTACAGATCTTCTACGCCTGCAAATTGTAGCGCTTTGCGGGTTGCAATCGGTTTTCGCGGGCGATCCCGCGTCCATACGAGCTGGCCGAGGTGCTGGAGTCGTATGCCGCCAGCCTGCGGGGGCGGGGACGCGCCGACGACGCCCGGGAGCGCGCGCAGGAGGCAGAGGAGATCTACGAGCGGCTGGGAGCCCGGCCGGCGCTCGACCGGCTGCGTGCGGCCGGGGGTGAGCCGGCCCGGCCGAGCGCCGCCATGTGAGCGATCCGGCTTCGCCTCGACAGTCGCTACACCTGCTCCTCCGCCGTCCGGCCGCGCAGCAGCGAACCACGGTGACCCTGCGGCTGGAACAGATGCTGCGCGATGGCGGTGGGCACGATCGCCGACAGCACGACCACTGTGATCAGGAGCGAGAACTGGGTGCGGTCGATGATCCCTGCCTGTAGCCCGTACAGCGAGGTGATGGTGCCGAACGTGAGGCCGGTCGACATCAGCAGGGTCGTGAACGGCGCGTCAGGCGAGCAGTGGCGGCGGGCCAGCGGATACACGGCGCCGAGCTTGGGCGCCATCTTCGCCAGCGCCAGCAGTGCCAGCACGCCGAGGTTCGCTCCGACGGCAGAGAGCGACACGTTGAGGCCGCCCTTCATGAAGAAGAACGGGGTAAGGAACGCGAACGCCACCACGCGCAGTCGCTCCTGCTCGGTTCGGTGCTCGGCGTAGTGGCCGCTCATTGCCAGCCCGAGCACGAATGCCGGCAGCACCGCCTGGCTGTTCGCGCGATCGCCGAGGTACATGAGCAGGAACAGCGCCGCGAACACGAGTTTGATCTCGGGCTCGATGACGCGGTCGCCGTACCGGGCGAAGAACCACGGCGAGATCCTCGGGAATCCCGCGATCAGGAGCACCGAGACGGCGGCGAACGGGATGATCCACGCGTTCGGGGTGATGAACAGCACCGACAGCCCGATCACCGTCAGGATGTCGGTGACGAAGGTCGCCGACATGATCCGCTTGCCGGTGACCGAGCGGTTGAGGCCGGTCTCGACCAGCACGGCGTAGACCACCGCCAGGCTGGTCGTGGACAGCGCCAGTCCGCCGATCTCAGCCTGGTCGCGGTTCCACCCGGCCAGCCAGTGGGCGACGCACATGGCGACCACGAACGGCGCCGCGAATGAGGCTGCACCGATGGAGACGCTGGCCCGCCACTCCCGCCGGAACTGCGGCACGTCAACCTCGGCACCGGCCAGGAAGGTCAGCACCACCCCGGCGAATGTCCCCACGAACGACAGCCAGTCGGGAACCGTGACCGTGAAGATGTTCCCCACCGCGACGCCGGCCGCAAGCTCGATCAGCGCCACCGAGATCCCGATCTCGACCGAGATCGTGCTTGCGATCAGGATCGTGATCGCGAGTACGGCTGCAAGTCCAAGTTCGCTCACCGCTCCTCCTTTGGCCAGGCTCCACCGGGGTGGTAGAGGCCATCAGCCGGAGCGGCGGTTGGACGCGAGCCTCATCGCGTTGGCGGGATGGTACCCCTTACTG
>JBQCGJ010000274.1:0-4810 GCA_051955775.1 Gaiellales bacterium
CTCGACTTCAGGATGCGCATGGCCTGGGCCTTGTTCTGGAGCTGGGAGCGCTCGTTCTGGCACTGCACCACGATGCCCGTCGGCAGGTGGGTGATGCGCACCGCCGAGTCGGTCTTGTTGACGTGCTGGCCGCCGGCGCCCTGCGAACGGTAGGTGTCGATGCGCAGGTCGGCGTCGTCGATCTCCACGTCCACGTCGTCGTCCACCAGCGGCGAGGCCTCGACCTGCGCGAAGCTGGTGTGGCGGCGGTGCGCCGAGTCGAACGGCGACAGGCGGACGAGCCGGTGCACGCCCTTCTCCGCCTGCATGATCCCGTACGCGTTGTCCCCGTTGAGCGTGAACGTGGCCGACTTCAGTCCCGCCTCCTCCCCCGGCGTCGCCTCCATGAGCTGCGTCTTCAGCCCTCGCTGCTCGGCCCAGCGCAGGTACATGCGAAGCAGCATCTCGGCCCAGTCCTGGCTGTCCGTGCCGCCGGCCCCGGCGTGCACCGTGACCACGGCCGGACCGGCGTCGTACTCGCCGGTGAACAGCGCCTCCTCCCGGAGCCGCGCCACCTCGCGCGTCAGGCGGTCAATGGTGGCCTCGAGCTCCGCCCGCCACTCGTCGTCCTCGGCGGCCATCTCCAGCATGCTGTCCAGCTCGCCGGCGTCCACCTCCAGCTTGCGGTAGCCGTCGAGCCGCCGCTGGGCGCGGTTCAGCTCGGACGAGACCGACGCCGCCCGCCGGGCGTCATCCCAGAAGCCGGGCTCGAGCGTCTGCGTTTCCAGATCAGCGCGACGGGTGTCCAGGGCGTCCGGGTCAAAGGTAATCACGAACCCAGTGCAGCTGGGCTCTGATCTCCTCGACCGCCTGGCGCAGGTCGTCCAGCGAGCGCTGTTCGGTTACCTCAGCCATTCCAGCGTTCAGTCTAGATCGCGGCGTGGTGCTCGGGCACCGCCGCCCGCTTCATGCCCCGTGGCACTTCTTGTATTTCTTCCCCGACCCGCACCAGCACGGGTCGTTGCGGCCGATGTCCTTCTCGGGATCGACGTGCCGCTGCTCGACCACGGGGAAGCCGTCGTCACCGTTCATGGCCGGGTCGGCGCCGGCCGCGATCGACTCCAGCGAGGCCGCCTGCTCGTGCGTGTAGTGCAGGTTCCCGGGCTGTGACGCCTGCTGCTCGAACGCCTGAGGCTCCGACATCTCGAGCTGCGCGTGCATCAGGCCGCGCACCACCTCCTGCTTGATCGCCTCGTTCATCTCCTCGAACATCAGGGTGCCCTCGCTGCGGTACTCGACCAGCGGATCCTTCTGGGCCATCCCGCGCCATCCGATGCCCTGCCGCATGTAGTCCATGTTGTCGAGGTGCTCGCGCCAGCGCACGTCCAGCACCTGCAGCACGATCCACCGCTCGACATTGCGCGGCAGCTCGGGATCCATCTCCGCCCACTCGCGCTCGCGCTGCTCGTAGTAGGAGACGGCGTCCTCGAACACCCTGTCCTTGAGCTCCTCGATATCTGTGTGCTCGCGATCGATCGAGGCCAGCGGGATGCGGATCGGGTAGATCGAGCCCAGGGCGACCCACATGCCATCCCAGTCCCAGTCCTCGGTGAACTCCGTCATGTGTGTCTCGATGGCGACGTCGATCACGTCCTCGATCCACCCCATCACCGACTCGCGCAGGTCCTCCCCCTCCAGGATCTCGCGCCGCCTGCGGTACAGCTCCGAGCGCTGGTCGTTCAGCACGTCGTCGTACTTGACGACCTGCTTGCGGTTCACGAAGTGGAACTCCTCGACCTTCTTCTGGGCGCCCTCGATGCGGCGGGTGAGCATGCCGTGCTCGATCGGCTCGCCCTCGCCCGGCCCGATCTTGGAGTCCAGGATCTTGTAGATCCGCTCGCCGGCGAACAGCCGGATCACCTCGTCCTGGGCGGACAGGTAGAAGCGCGTCTCGCCCGGGTCGCCCTGGCGCCCGGAGCGGCCGCGCAGCTGGTTGTCGATCCGCCGCGACTCGTGGCGCTCGGTGCCCAGCACGTACAGCCCGCCCAGATCGAGCACGCCTTCGCCGAGCTTGATGTCGACCCCGCGGCCGGCCATGTTGGTGGCGATGGTGACCGCGCCCGGCTGGCCCGCGTCCTCGATGATCGCGGCCTCGCGCTCGTGGTTCTTGGCGTTCAGCACCTCGTGCGGGATGCCCTTGCGATCGAGCAGCCGCGACAGGTGCTCGCACACCTCCACCGAGATGGTGCCCACGAGCACCGGCTGGCCGGATGCGTGGCGTTCGACGATGTCGTCCACCACGGCTGCGAACTTCTCGTCCTTGGTGCGGAAGATCTGGTCGTTGCGGTCCTCGCGGATCATGGGCCGGTTGGTGGGGATCGGCACCACCTCGAGCCCGTAGATCTCGTGGAACTCGTTGGCCTCGGTCATCGCCGTGCCGGTCATCCCCGACAGCTTGGCGTACATCCGGAAGTAGTTCTGGATGGTGATCGTGGCGACCGTGACGTTCTCGTCCTGGATGCGCACGCCCTCCTTGGCCTCCACCGCCTGATGCAGGCCCTCCGACCACCGCCGGCCCTCCATGATGCGGCCGGTGAACTCGTCGACGATCTTGACCTCGCCCTCGTGGATCACGTACTCGACGTCGCGGTTGTACAGCTCCTTGGCCTTGATGGCCTGGATCAGATGGTTGACGAGCTGGCCGTTCTCAGGCGCGTACAGGTTGGGCACGCCCAGCGCCCGCTCCACCTTCGTCACACCCTCCTCGGTGGGCGCCGCGGTCTGAAACTTCTCGTCCACCTCGTAGTCGACCTCGTTCTGGAGGTCGCGCACGGCGCTGGCGAAGGCGTAGTAGGTCTCGGCCGCCGCCTCCGGCTCGCCGGAGATGATCAGCGGGGTGCGGGCCTCGTCGATCAGGATCGAGTCGACCTCGTCCACGATCGCGAACCAGTGGCCGCGCTGCACGGTCCACTCCAGGGTCGGCGCCATGTTGTCGCGCAGGTAGTCGAAGCCGAACTCGGAGTTGGTGCCGTAGGTGATGTCGCAGGCGTAGGCGGCGCGCCGCTCGTCGTCGGGCATCATGGCCTGAATCACGCCCACGGACACGCCCAGGGCCTGATAGACGGGCCCCATCCAGCCGGCGTCGCGGCGGGCCAGGTAGTCGTTCACCGTGACCAGGTGCACGTTGACCCCGGCCAGCGCGTTCAGGTACAGCGGGAGGGTGGCCACCAGGGTCTTGCCCTCGCCGGTCTTCATCTCGGCGATGCGGCCCTCGTGCAGCACCATGCCGCCGACCAGCTGGACGTCGAAATGGCGCATGCCGAGCGTGCGCCTGGCCGCCTCGCGCACGCACGCGAACGCCTCGGGCAGCAGGTCGTCGAGCTCCTCGCCGTTCTCGAACCGCTCCCGGAACTCGTCGGTCTTGGCCCGCAGCTGCTCGTCGCTCAGCTTCTCGATCTCAGGCTCCAGCGCGTTGACCTCGCGCACGCGCTGCTCGAGCCGCTTCAGCGTGCGGCCTTCACCGGCCCGCAGGATCTTCTGGAACACACTCATCTCCAGAGACGGATGCTACCAACAGGCTGCACCGACCTTGCGCGGCGGAGGCCAGCCTCGTCAGGACTCGCGGGCGGGCTCGATCAGCCCGTAATTGCCGTCACGCCGCTTGTAGATCACGTTCACCTCGTCGGAGTCCGCATTGGTGAACACGAAGAAGTCGTGCCCGATCAGCTCCAGCTGCAACATCGCCTCTTCCGGCGTCATCGGCTTCATGTTGAACTGCTTTTGCTTGACGATCACGGCTGTCTCCTCGTCGGGCAACGACGTGGTCTCGGGGGCGGGATGCGCCACGTGGGTTGCGATGTGCTGGGCCTGCTTGCGGGTGCGCCGCTCGCGGTAGCGCTTGACCTGGCGCTCGAGCTTCTGCGCCACCAGATCGATCGCGGCGTACATGTCCGTGGACGACTCGCGGGCCCGCAGCACCGGGCCCTTCGTCCATACCGTGGCCTCGGCCACCTGGGCATCCGCAATGCTCGGGTTGTGCTCGACTGCCAGCTCCAGCTCACACCGGCTCTCGTCGGACAGATGGCGGGAGAGCTTGCCCAGCTTCTTCTCCGCGTACCCGAACAGGGGATCGGTGACGTCGACGTTACGGCCCTTCACCTGCAACCTCATCGGCATCTCCTTCAGCTCGAGGGGCCTCTCGCCCGTCGAACCATACTCGCTCCTGAAACCCGCGAGTCTGCCGCCCTCAGCGCCTGGGAGGAGCTGACAGCGCGCGGGCCAGGCTGACCGCGTGCACGTGCTGCGCCCCCGCCCGGGAGAGCGCCCGGGCGCACGCCGAGAGGGTCGCGCCGGTGGTGTGTACGTCGTCGATCAGCGCGATCCGGGACGGCGCGGCGGCCCGCGCACGGAAGGCGTCGCGCACGTTCGAGCGGCGGGAGGCCACGTCGAGTCCCCGTTGCGGCCGGCGCCGTCCGTGGGTCGCAAGCAACGGACTGGCGGCGATGTCCCAGTGGGCCGCCAGTCCCTGCGCGAGCAGCTCGGGCGGGTGGTACCCGCGACCGATCAGGCGCCAGCGGTCGGCGGGCACCCAGGTCAGCACATCCACGTCGGGCGGCGGCACGACGACCGCCATCAGCGCCGTCGCATGCTCCGCCAGGCCGCGCTGGCCGCCGTCCTTGAACGCGTGCACCAGCCGCCGGGCCGGCCCCTCATAGGCCAGCGCAGAACGGGCCGTCTCGAACCCCAGACGCACACCGCGGCAACGGCGGCAGTCGCGCACCTCGATCGCGGTCGGCATACCGCAGCGCTGGCACAGAGGGCCGGTCAGCAG
>JBQCGJ010000275.1:0-2843 GCA_051955775.1 Gaiellales bacterium
CGCGGTGAGTCGGGCGCCATCACGGCAGTCACGCCGGCCCGCGGGTCGCCGCATCGCGAGTCGCTCATGCACTTCGAGGTCGACCGGCTGATGACGGACGCCGAGAGCGCCCGTCTCGAGGAGGGTCTGCGCCGCGTGCTCGGGGAGCTCGGGCTGGCGGTGCGCGACTTTCTGCCCATGGTCGAGCGGGTCGAGCGGATGATCGAGGCCGCCACGGGCGCCGGCGGGCGGTATTCGCGGGACGAGATCCACGAGTCGGTGGAGTTCCTGCAGTGGCGGACCGACGACAACTTCGTCTACCTGGGGTACCGCGAGTACGAGATCGTCGGCGATGCCGACGCCGCCGTGCTCAGAGTGGTGCCGGACTCGGGCCTGGGCATCCTGTCCGACCCGCGCGGGTCCGCGTACAGCGAGGGCGTTCGCATGGACGACCTGCGGCCGAGCCTGCGCCGGCGCGTCGAGGACGGCCCCCTGGTCTTGATCTCGAAGACCAACCGCGAGACGTCGATCCACCGGCTGGCCAAGATGGACTACATCGGCGTCAAGCGGGTGGAGGGCGGTCGGATCGTGGGCGAGCTGCGCCTGATCGGCCTCTTCACCTCCAAGACCTACGCCGAGTCCGCGCGGGCGATCCCGCTCCTGCGCCGCAAGCTGGACGCGATCATGCGCTGGGAGGACCTGTTCGCCGGATCCCACGACTACAAGGCGGTCGTCAGCATCTTCGACGGCCTGCCCAAGGACGAGTTGTTCGCGGCCACGGCCCAGGAGCTGAGAGTCGTGGTGATGGCCCTGCTGGCCATGCAGGGCGCCGGCGACGTGCGCCTGCTGGCGCGCCTCGACCGGGGCGGCAGATCGGTCTCGGTGCTGGTCGCACTGCCGCCCGATCATGTCTCGACCGAGCTTCTGATCCGGCTCGAGCACCTGCTGGAGGAGCGGTTCCGCGGCACCTCGGTCGACCACCATCTGTCTGTCGACACCGACCCGGCATGGTTCCACTTCACCGTCCACGTGCCCGAGGGCGAGATCCCCGATGTCGATCTCGGCGCTCTCGAGCGTGAGGTGATCGAGGCTGCACGGACCTGGGACGACCTGCTGTCGGATGCCCTCGTGGACGAGCTGGGGGCGGTGGCGGGACACCGGCTGGCGCGCCGCTACGCGGCGCTCTTTCCCGGCTACTACAAGAGCAGCCAGGCCGTCTACCAGGCGCTGTTCGACGTCACGCAGTTCGAGCGCCTGGGACCAGACCGGCCGTACGTAATCGCGCTTCAGAACGAGCGCAACGTGGCCGAGCCGGCCACCCGCCTGAAGCTGTACAAGACCGGCGGCAAGGCGCCGCTGACCGATCTGCTGCCGCTGTTCGAGCAGCTCGGCCTGACCGTCATCGAGGAGGTGCCGACGCGGCTGCAGGGCGACGAGGGGCAGGGCCGCTACCTGCACGACTTCGGCGTGGTGGGGCCGGACGGGGCGCCCCTCGACCTCGACAGACTGGGCACGCTGGTGGCCGACACGGTGAGCGCCGTGTGGGACGGCCGGGCCGGGTCGGACTGGCTGAACCGGCTGGTCGTGGCGGGTGAGCTGGACTGGCGCGCCGTGTCGATCCTGCGCGCGTACCGGGAGTATCGCCAGCTGCTGGGCGCGCAGTTCACGAGCCGCTATCAGAACGACTGCCTGGTGCGGAACTCCGCCATCTCGCGGAAGCTGCTGGAGCTGTTCGACCGCCGCTTCAACCCGTCGCGTGAACACGATCTGCACGCTGTCGCCGGGCTGGAGGAGTCGATCCTGGCCGACCTCGACAAGGTGGCAAGCCTGGACGACGACCGCATCCTGCGCGGCTACCTGGGCCTGATCCTGGCCACGGTGCGCACCAACGCATACGTGCGCGGCGGCCAGAGCGAGCACATCTCCTTCAAGTTCCGGTGCTCCGACGTGCCCGGGATGCCGAAGCCGGTCCCGATGTGGGAGATCTTCGTGTTCTCGCCCGCGATGGCCGGCGTGCACCTGCGCGGAGGGTACGTCGCCCGCGGCGGGATCCGCTGGTCAGACCGATTGGAGGACTACCGCACCGAGATCCTCGGCCTGATGAAGGCGCAGATGGTGAAGAACGCCGTGATCGTGCCGGTGGGAGCCAAGGGCGGGTTCATCCTCAAGCGGCCGCCGGTCGACAAGGCGGAGCTGCGGGAGGAGGAGCGCCGCCAGTACATCACCCTGATCCGCGGAATGCTCGACCTCACCGACAACATGGTCGGGGGCGAGATCGTGCATCCCGCCGACGTGCGGGTGCTCGACGAGATCGGGGACGCCTACATGGTGGTGGCAGCCGACAAGGGCACCGCCCATCTGTCGGATACGGCCAACGAGGTGAGCGCCGAGTACGGGTTCTGGATGGGCGACGCCTTCGCCTCCGGCGGCTCGGCCGGGTATGACCACAAGGCGCTGGGCATCACCGCCCGCGGCGGCTGGGAGAGCGTCAAGCGGCATTTCCGGGAGATGGGCCGCGACATCATGAGCCAGCCCTTCACGGTGGTCGGGATCGGCGACATGTCGGGCGACGTGTTCGGCAACGCGATGTTGCTGTCACCGCATCTGCGGCTGGTGGCGGCGTTCGACCACCGCCACATCTTCCTCGACCCCGACCCGGACGCCGAGGGCGGGCTGGCCGAGCGGCAGCGGCTGTTCGCGCTGGCCGGCTCGAGCTGGGACGACTACGACCGTTCGCTGATCTCGGAGGGCGGGGGTGTGTGGCCGCGGTCGGCGAAGTCGGTCCCGCTCAGCCCCGCGGCTCGCATTGCGCTGGGCGTGCGGCAGGAGGCGATGACGCCGAACGAGCTGATGCGGGCGGTCCT
>JBQCGJ010000276.1:0-12714 GCA_051955775.1 Gaiellales bacterium
CCGCGCTCGGCCACGTCGACATCCTGGTGGTCAACCATGCGCGCAGCGGGAACGGCACGCTCGATCAGCTGACCGCCGGCGAGATCGACGCCTTCCTGCACGAGAACGTCCGCTCGGCGCTGCTGCTGGTCAAGGAGTTCGCCTCGCACCACGACGGGCGGCCGGGCGGCCGCGTCGTGCTGATGACGTCCGGCCAGCACCTCGGCGGCATGAGCAGCGAGGTCGCCTATGCGGTGTCCAAGGGCGCCCTGCACCAGGCCACGGCAACGCTGTCCGACGGCCTGATCGAGCGGGGGATCACCGTCAACACCGTCAACCCCGGTCCGACGGACACCGGGTGGGGCCTGGCGGACGTCGATCCGCGGCCGGACATGCCGCTCGGCCGGTGGGGGGAGCCCGACGACGCGGCCCGGCTGATCGCCTGGCTGTGCACCGACGACGCCGCCTGGGTCAGCGGCCAGGTGATCAACTCGGAGGGCGGCTTCCGCCGCTGACGCCGGCGCCTCGGGGCTGCGGGCCGCCCGGTTGCCGCTGGGTACACTGGACGTCCCATGGCAACCACCGATTCCACCTGGTCTCCGGCGTCCTGGCGCGACTACCCGGCGCTGCACCAGCCCGACTGGCCGGACCAGGCCGAGGTGGACTCCGTGCGGGCCGGCCTGGCCTCGATGCCGCCGCTGGTGTTCGCCGGCGAGGCACGGAATCTGCGCGAGGCGCTGGCCGAGGTGGCGGCGGGCCGTGCGTTTCTGCTCCAGGCCGGCGACTGCGCCGAGTCGTTCGACGACTTCTCGGCGGTCAGCATCCGCGAGAAGCTGAAGATCATCCTCCAGATGGCTGCCGTGATGACGTACGGCGCGATGCTCCCGGTGGTCAAGCTGGGCCGCATCGCGGGCCAGTTCACCAAGCCCCGCTCGGCCCCCACCGAGGTGGTGGACGGGGTCGAGCTGCCCACCTTCCGCGGGCACATGGTGCACGGCGACGCGCCGACCGCCGAGGCGCGGGCGTTCGACCCGCAGCGCATGCTGCTCGGCTACCACCAGTCGGTCGGCACCCTGAACCTGCTGCGCGCGTTCACCAAGGGCGGCTTCGCCGACCTGACGAAGGTGCACCTGTGGAACCAGGAGTTCGTGGCCTCCTCGCCGGAGGGCGTGCGCTACGACGTGATCGCGACCGAGATCGAGCGGGCGCTGCGGTTCATGGCCGCCTGCGGCATCGACCTGGAGGCCGAGCGCGGGCTGCACGAGGTGGACGTGTGGACGAGCCACGAGGGACTCCTGCTGGACTACGAACAGGGCCTCACCCGCCGCGACTCGCTGACCGGCGACTGGTACGACTGCTCGGCCCACATGCTGTGGATCGGCGAGCGCACGCGCCAGGTGGACGGCGCGCACGTGCAGTTCTTCGCCGGCGTCAACAACCCGATCGGGGTCAAGCTGGGGCCCTCGGCGACGCCGGCCGAGGTGCTGGCGCTGTGTGAGACCCTGAACCCCGCTCGGCTGCCGGGGAGGCTGACGCTGATCGCCCGCATGGGCGCAGGCCGGGTCACGGAGAGCCTGCCGCCGCTGCTCGAGGCCGTGCGCGACGCCGGCCACCCGGTGGTCTGGGTGTGCGATCCCATGCACGCCAACGCGTTCCGCACCCCGAGCGGCCACAAGACCCGCCGGTTCGAGGACATCATGGCCGAGATCCGGGGCTTCTTCTCGGCTTGCCGCGAGCAGGGCGCGTGGCCGGGCGGCGTGCACCTGGAGTTCACCGGCGAGCACGTCACGGAGTGCCTGGGCGGCTCGCAGGCGGTGCTCGAGGACGACCTCGACCTCAACTACATGACCCTGTGCGACCCGCGGCTCAACGCGCGCCAGTCGCTCGACCTCGCGTTCCGGGTGGCCGAGCTGATGCGCGCAGCGGACTCCTCGCGATGAAGGTCGCGATTGTGGGGCTGGGCCTGATCGGAGGCTCTCTCGGGCTGGCCGCGACCGCTCGCGGCGACCACGTGACGGCGCACGACGCCGACCCCGGCGCGCTGCAGACGGGTGTGGAGCGGGGCGCCGCCAGCGCCGCCGCCGGCTCCATCGAGGAGGCCGTCGGCGACGCCGAGCTGGCCTTCGTGTGCGGGCCGGTGGCGCAGCTCCCGGACCTCGTCGCGCGCACGCTCCAGGCGTCGCCGGACACCTGCGCGGTGTCCGACGTGGGCTCCACCAAGGCGCGGCTGGTACGCGCTTCGGGCGCCAGTCCGCGGTTCGTGGGCGGCCATCCCGTGTGCGGGTCGGAGGCCCGCGGCGTGGGCAGTGCGCGGGCCGACCTGTTCGACGGCGCGACCTGGTTCCTGACCCCCGGCGCCGACACCGACCCCTCGTTCCACCGCCGCGTGCACGGGTTCGTGAGCGGCCTGGGGGCGCGCCCGGTGGCCATCGACGCCGAGGCGCACGATCGCCTGGTGGCGGTCACCAGCCACCTCCCGCACGCCATCGCCAACGCGCTCGTGAATCAGGCCGGGACGGGGAAGGTGGACGGTCACGATCCGCTGGCGGCGTTCGGCGGGTCGTTCCGGGATATGACGCGGGTGGCGGGCGCCAACCCGCGGATCTGGGTGGACATCTTCCTGGACAACCGGCGTGCCCTGGTCGACGGCCTGCGCGAGCACGGCCGTCGCATCGACGAGCTGGTGCGGGCGCTGGAGCGCGACGATGCGGGCTACCTGGCGCGCTGGATCGGCGAGGCCTCGGGCCATCGCCGGCGGCTGCTGCAGACGGCCTACCAGGCGGTGCCCGAGGACCTCTACCGTGTGCGCGTGCACATCTCCGACCGGCCCGGCGTGATCTCGGGCATCACCCAGGCGCTCGGCGCCGAGGGCATCAACATCGAGGATTTCGAGCTGCACCACCTGTCGGCCGATCGCGGCGGCACGGCGGTCATCCTGGTCGCCGGCCAGGAGCAGGCCGAGCGGGCGGTGGAGCTGCTGGATGCGCAGGGCTACGGGGCGATCGCGGCGCCGGCGGTGGACGCGTGAGCGACGACGCGGCAGCCACGCTGCGGGTCGGCCCGGCCGGTGCGCTGGTCGGCGAGCTGACGGTCCCGGGCGACAAGTCGGTCAGCCACCGCTCGGTCATCCTGGGGTCGCTGGCCGACGAGACGGTCACCGTGACCGGGTTCGGGGCATCCGCCGACACCCTGGCCACGGTCGATGCCTTCCGGTCGATGGGGGTCGAGATCGACCATCCCGAGCCCGACCGGCTGATCATCCACGGCGTCGGGCTGCGCGGCCTGCGCTCGCCCGGATCCGCCATCGACGTGCGCAACGCCGGCACGCTGATCCGCCTGCTGCCCGGCGTCCTGGCCGGCCAGTCGGGCGAGTTCGTGCTGGACGGCGACCCGTCGATCCGCTCGCGGCCGATGGAGCGGGTGGCGGTGCCGCTGCGCGAGATGGGCGTCGACGTGGCCACCACCGACGGCCGGCCGCCGGTCACGCTGCGCTGCACGGGCGACGTGTCGGCGATCTCCTACCGGCTGCCGGTGGCCTCCGCCCAGGTCAAGTCGGCCGTGCTGCTGGCGGGGCTGTTCCCGGAGCGCGGGGTGACCGTGGTGGACGAGCCGATCCCCACCCGAGACCACACCGAGCGGATGCTGCAGCGGGCGGGCGTCCCGGTCGACCGGCGGCCCGGCAGGGTGGCGGTGTCACCCGTGCGTGAGCTGCTGCTGCCGCAGGTCGACGTGCCGGGCGACTTCTCCTCCGCCGCGCCGTTCATCGTCGCCGCGACGGTGCTGCAGGGCTCCAATCTGACCCTGCGCGGGATCGGCATCAACCCCACCAGGACAGGGCTCCTGGCCGTGATGGAGCGGATGGGTGCGCGGGTCGGGCTGTTCCGCCGGCGGCTGGCGGGCGGGGAGCCGGTGGCGGACATCGAGGTGCGGCCCGCCGAGCTGGTCGCCGCCGACGTCGAGCCCGAGGCGGTGCCGTCGCTGATCGACGAGCTGCCGCTGCTGGTGCTGCTGGCCAGCTTCGCCCACGGCACCACGACGGTGCGCGGGGCCGGCGAGCTGCGCGTCAAGGAGTCCGACCGCATCGCCACGGTGGTCGACGCGCTGACCGCGGTGGGCGCCCACGTGAAGGCGCTGGACGACGGCTTCCAGGTACGGGGGGTGCCGGCCCGGCTGCGCGGAGGCTCGATCGACGCGGCCGGCGACCACCGGATCGCGATGCTGGGCGCGATCGCCGGGGCGTGCTCGCAGCAGGGCGTGACCATCACCGGCTCGGATGCGCTGGCGGTCAGCTTCCCGGATTTCGCGGAGCGGCTGGCGGCGGTGTCGGGATGAGCTCGCCGCGGCGCGTGGTCGTCACCATCGACGGCCCCGCCGGCGTGGGCAAGAGCACTGTGGCCAGGATGGTCGCGGCCCGGCTGGGCGTGCAGCACATCGACACCGGCGCGATGTACCGCGAGCTGACCGCGGTGGCGCTGGAGCGTGGCGTCTCCGTGGACGATGAGGAGTCGCTTGCGGGCCTGGTCGGCGACCCCCCGCCGGACGGCGTCGACCTGCGCTCGGAGCGCGTGTCGGCCGCGGTCAGCGCCGTCTCCCGGCACCCCATGGTGCGCGAGCGGATGCGACAGCGGCAGCGAGAGCAGGCGGGCTCCTCGGCGGTGCTCGAGGGCCGGGACACCGGCACCAGGGTGTGCCCGGACGCGCCGGTCAAGATCTATCTGACGGCCCCGGTGGAGGTGCGCGCGCTGCGCCGCGCGCCCGAGCTGGGATTGCCGGCTGAAGAGGTCGAGCGGACGATCGCCGAGCGCGACCGGCTGGACGCCGAGCAGCTGCCGCCGTCCCCCGACGCGCACGTCATCGACACCGGCCCGCTGTCGGCCGAGCAGGTGGTGGACGCGGTGCTGGAGCTGACCGGGGAGGCGGCGTGACGGAGCAGCACGAACGCACCTGGCGGCTGCTGCGGCTGACCGTCGGGGTGCTGATCCGGATCCTGCTTCGACCTCGCGTCAAGGGGCGTGAGCACCTGCCGCGGTCGGGGCCGGTGCTGCTGGTGTCGAACCACCAGTCGTTCTGGGACATCCCGGTGCTCGGCTACGCTCAGCCGCGCGTGATCCGTTTCATGGCCAAGGCGGAGCTGTTCCGGCACCGCCTGTTCGGCCGTCTCATCCTGGCCGGAGGCGGGTTCCCGGTGCGCCGCGGAGAGGCCGATCGAGACGCGCTGCGCACCGTGCACGAGACGATGCAGGCGGGGGGAGTGGTCGGCATCTTCATCCAGGGCCACCGGCAGATGGAGCTGGACGGAGCCAAGGCCGGAGCCGGCCGCTGCGCGGGGGTGGAGGAGGTGCCGGTGGTGCCGGTGGCGATCGTGGGCACGCGCGGCTGGCGACTCGGAAAACGGGTGCAGGTGGTGTTCGGGGAACGGCGCACGTATCACCGCGACGGCCGCCGCCCGGCCCAGGCCTACCGCGAGACGGCTGACGAGCTGATGGCCGACATCCGCCAGTTGTACGAGGGCGCATGAACACCGTCAGCGAACCCGAGGCGCCCCGCACGCTGCTCGGCGTGGTGGCGGTGGTGGGCTATCCGAACGTCGGCAAGTCGACGCTCGTGAACCGGCTGACCGCCAGCCGCCAGACGGTGGTGGACGAGACGCCGGGGGTGACCCGCGACCGCAACGAGGTGGTGTGCGAGTGGGGTCGCGACGCCTTCGTGCTGGTCGACACCGGCGGCGTGGACTCGGCCGACTTCTCGCCGCTGCAGGCGCAGGTGGCGGCCCAGGCCCGGCAGGCGGTGGAGGAGGCCGACCTCGTGGTGCTGGTGATCGACGCCCGGGCCGGGCTGGCGGCCGGCGACGAGGAGATCGCCCACATCCTGCGCCGCTCGCAGCGACCCGTGCTGGTGGTGGCGAACAAGGTCGACGACGACGCCCACGAGGCCGCTGCGCTGGAGCTGCACGCGCTCGGGCTGGGCGACCCGGTGACGGTCTCGGCCCTGCACGGCCGCGGCACGGGTGACCTGCTCGACATGGTGGTGGAGCGGCTGCGGGAGGCGGGCGGCGAGCACGAGCGGGTGGACGCGGATGAGCTTCGGGTGGCCATCTTGGGCCGGCCGAACGTCGGCAAGTCGTCGCTCTTGAACGCCATCCTGGGCCGGCCGCGGGTGATCGTCTCGGACACACCGGGGACGACCCGGGATGCCATCGACACGGTGTTCGAGCGCGGCCAGACGCGGTTCCGGCTGATCGACACGGCGGGCCTGCGGCGCAAACGCCGGCACCGCCAGGGGATCGAGTACTACAGCGAGGTGCGGGCATTGCAGGCGGCCGCACGGGCCGACGTGGCGCTGGTGCTGGTGGACAGCTCGGACGGCGTGGTGGAGGGCGATCTGGGGGTGGCCGACGAGGCCCGCAAGGCGGGCTGCGCGACGCTGGTCGTGCTGTCCAAGTGGGACATCACCTCGACGACGGTGGAAGCCGCGGCCGAGCGGCTGGCCGGAAAGCTCCGCCAGCGGCCGGCCATCGTCACCACCTCGGCGCTCACGGGCAGGAACATCGATCGGCTGCTGGACACGGTGGAGACGTTGTTCGGTGCGTACACCTCGCGCGTGGGGACGGGTGAGCTGAACCGCGCGATGGCGGACATCCGGGCCCTGCGTGAGCCGCCGCGGTCGGGACGGCGGCGACTCAACATGCTGTACGCGACCCAGTACCGGACGCGCCCGCCGAGGTTCCGGATCGTCGTCTCCGATCGCAAGCTCGTCACCCGCGACTACGCGTACTTCGTGGAGAACCAGCTGCGCGCCAGGCTCGGCCTGGAGGGGTGCCCGGTGATCATCGACTTCCGGAGCCGCTCGTGAGGGTGGCGGTGATCGGCTGTGGGAGCTGGGGAACGGCGTTCGGGCGGATGCTGGCGCTGGAGGGGCACACGGTGCAACTGGTGTGCCGCGATGCCGCGCAGGCCGAGGCCATCAACGTCCACCACCGCAATCCGCGCTACCTGTACGACGTCGCCCTGCCGCCCGACCTGACGGCTGAGACGCTGGACGGCGCGCCCCTGCACGAGGCCGACATGGCCGCCGTGGTCGTGCCCAGCCGCAGCTTCGCAAGCGTCGTCGACGTCCTTGGCGAAAGGCTGGGACCGGATGCCGTGGTGCTGTCGATGACGAAGGGACTCGATCCGGCGTCGCACCGGCGGCTGTCGGAGCTGCTCCTGGAGCGGTTCCCGGCCGAGCGGGTGGCGGTGCTGTCCGGCCCCAACCACGCCGAGGAGGTGGTCCGCGGCTTCCCCACGGCATCGGTCGTTGCCAGCTCGTCCATCGAGCTGGCCAGGCGGCTGCAGGGCGAGATCTCCAGCCGCGGCCTGCGCGTGTACGCGTCGCGGGACGTGATCGGGGTGGAGCTGTGCGCTGCGGCCAAGAACGTGATGGGGCTGGCGGCCGGCATCTCCGACGGGCTGGGCTTCGGGGACAACGCCAAGGCGGCCATCATCACCCGCGGCATGGCCGAGATGTTCCGGCTGGGGCTGGCCTTCGGAGCCGAGGGCAGGACGTACGCCGGGATGGCCGGGATGGGAGACCTGGTGGCCACCTGCACCTCGCGCCACTCGCGCAACCGGCGGGCCGGCGAGCTGCTCGCGCAGGGCGTGCCCGCGGGGTGGATCGAATCGGAGATCGGGCAGGTGGCCGAGGGCCTGACCACGGCGCCGGTGCTGCGCGAGGTGGCCGCGGAGAAGGGGCTCGACCTGCCGATCACCAGCGCGGTCTGCCAGGTGGCGTTCGAGGCCAAGGACCCGCTGGACGCGCTGGCCGACCTGATGGCCCGCGAGCCAACTGAAGAGTGAGTGTCTGGCATCCGTCACGGGGTTTGTGACGGTGCCTGACACCGCATTGGAAAGCCGGTTGCGGCGTCCTGCCGTTCGGCCTCACTGGTAGCATGCCGCGCATGTTCAACGACCTGCGCGACGACGAGTTCCTGTTCACGTCGGAGTCGGTGACCGAGGGTCACCCCGACAAGGTGGCCGACCAGATCTCCGACGGGGTGCTCGACGAGGTGCTGCGGCGCGACCCCGCCGGGCGGGTGGCCTGCGAGGTGCTTGTCACCACCGGACTGGTGGTGGTGGCGGGGGAGATCACGACGGAGGCCTACATCGACATCCCGCGCGTCGTGCGCGAGGTGATCAAGGACATCGGCTACACCAGCGCCGCCACCGGGTTCGACTACCTGACCTGCGGAGTCGTTGTCGCGCTGGACGAGCAGTCGGCGGATATCGCCCGCGGCGTGCAGTCCTCGTACGAGCTGCAGCACGCGCGTGCGGAGGCCGACCTCGACCAGCAGGGCGCCGGCGACCAGGGCATGATGTTCGGCTACGCGACCGACGAGACGCCCGAGCTGATGCCGCTTCCGATCACC
Source organism: Gaiellales bacterium (assembly GCA_051955775.1). Classification (GTDB taxonomy): domain Bacteria; phylum Actinomycetota; class Thermoleophilia; order Gaiellales; family JAICJC01; genus DASUHT01. The sequence continues at coordinate 8,384 of JBQCGJ010000276.1, forward strand.
CTCGCGCAGCGCATCACCCGGCGGCTCGCCAGCACCCGCAAGTCCGGAGTGCTGGGGTATCTGCGCCCGGACGGCAAGGCCCAGGTCACCATCCGCTATCGCCAGGAGGGCGGGCGGCTCGTGCCGCAGGGCGTCGAGCGGCTGCTGGTCTCGACGCAGCACGACCCCGACGTGTCGATCGAGCAGATCAAGGCCGATGTGACCAAGCACGTTCTGCTTCCCGCGGTCGACGGGTTCTGCGCGCACGACCGGCTGGATGACCCCGACTTCGTGCTGGTCAACCCGACAGGACGATTCGTCACCGGCGGCCCCATGGGGGATACGGGGCTGACCGGGCGCAAGATCATCGTCGACACCTACGGCGGCGCGGCCCGTCACGGCGGAGGCGCCTTCTCGGGCAAGGACCCGTCCAAGGTCGACCGCTCCGCCGCGTACGCCATGCGCTGGGTGGCCAAGACCATCGTCGCCGCCGGGCTCGCGCAGAGGGCCGAGGTGCAGGTCGCCTACGCGATCGGCGTCGCCCACCCGGTGTCGGTGTCGGTCGAGACGTTCGGCACCGAGACGGTCGACCGCCATGCCATCGAGCGCGCCGTGTCCGAGGTGTTCGACCTGCGGCCGGCCGCCATCATCCGCGACCTCGACCTGTTGCGCCCGGTGTACCGCGATACGGCGGCGTACGGCCATTTCGGCCGTGAGGGCGACGGCTTTAGCTGGGAGCAGACCACCCGGGTCGACGAGCTGCGGGCAGCCTGCGGAGCGGACCGGACCGCGACCGTGTGATCGCCCGCGTTCACCCGCTCGTGTCCGCGCGAGCGGTTGACCGGCCGTTCGACTACGCCGTGCCCGAAGGGCTGGTGGGCGACGTCAGGCGGGGCAGCCTGGTTGAGGTGCCGTTCGGAGCCCGCCTGGTGCGCGGCGTCGTTGTGGAGCTGTCGGAGGACGGCGGCGATGCCGAGCTGAAGCACCTCGAGCAGGTGGCCGGAGAGCTCCCCGGCCCGCTGCTCGAGCTGGCCGAGTGGGTGGCCGCGGAGTGCGCCTCGACGCTGGCTCGGGCGCTCAGCCTCGTCATCCCACCCAAGCCTCCGCGGCGCCCGATGCGGCCGGTCGCGGCGCCGCCCCGCGCGCGTCCGGTCAAGCTCACGCCCGAGCAGGATGCCGCCGTGTCGGCCTGCCTGGAGGTGCTGGACGCCGGCGGCGGCGGCGAGGTGCTGCTGCACGGTGTGACCGGATCGGGCAAGACGGAGGTGTACCTGCGGGTGATCGAGCGCGCGTTGGCCGTGGGCCGGGGCGCGATCGTGCTGGTGCCCGAGATCGCGCTCACCCCGCAGACCGCCGGACGGTTCCAGGCCCGCTTCGGCCCGACCGTGGCCGTGCTGCACTCCGGGCTCACCCCGGCCCGACGGGGAGACGAGCACCGGCGGGTCGCGGCCGGCGAGGCGAGGGTGGTGGTAGGGGCGCGCTCGGCGGTGTTCGCCGCCGTGCCCGGGCTGGGCGTGATCGTGATCGACGAGGAGCACGACGCCTCCTACAAGCACGAGGCCGACCCGCGCTACGACGCCCGCCGGGTGGCCGCCAAACGCGCCCGCCTGGAAGGCGCCGTGGCGGTGTTCGGGTCGGCCACGCCGCGGCCGGAGTCGTGGTACGGGATCCGCCGCCGGATGACGCTGCCCGCGCGGGTATCCGGCGCGCTGCCGGCGGTGGAGGTCATCGACCTGCGACGGGACGGCTCCTATCCATTCAGCCGGCCGCTGCTGGGCGCGCTGGCCGGGATCGAGGACGGCGGCGGCCGCGCGATCGTGTTGCAGAACCTGCGCGGCGCCGCGGCGGCTCTGCACTGCCGCTCCTGCGCCAGGGCGTGGCGCTGCCCGCGCTGCGATGTGGCGCTGTCCGTCCACGGCCGGAGCCTGCGCTGCCATCACTGCGGGCACGCCGAGCCCGTGCCGCGCGCCTGCCCGACCTGCGGCTCGGTCGACCTGACCCTGATCGGAGCCGGTACGGCGGGCGCCGAGGCCGAGCTGCGCCGCCGCTTCCCGGGGATCGAGGTGATCCGCCTGGATGCCGACGTGGCAGCCGCGCCGGGCGAGCCGGAGGCGACGCTGGAGCGGTTCCGGGAGGCCGCCAGGGCGGTGCTCGTGGGCACCCAGCTGGTGGCCAAGGGCCACGACGTGCCGGGGGTCTCGCTGGCCGCGGTGCTGGAGGCGGACGTGGGGCTGGCCGCGGCCGACTTCCGGGCCGAGGAGCGCACGTTCGCGCTGCTGACCCAGCTCGCGGGCCGGCCCGGGCGGCCCGGGGACCCCCGCGGCCGTGTGCTCGTGCAGGCCTGGAACCCGGACCTGCGTCCGATCGCGCTGGCCGCCCGGCACGCGGTGGAGGAGTTCCTGGAGGGCGAGCTGGAGCGCCGCCGGGAGCTGGGCTACCCGCCCTTCCGGCGGCTGGTGCGGCTGCTGGTGTCTGCCCCCTCGGCGCCCGGGGCGTCCGAGGCCGCGGCGGTGCTGGCCGGCGCGGCCGCGCCTGCGCTAAGGGGCGCCGAGCTGCTCGGCCCTGCGCCGCTGCACCGGCTGCGCGACCGCGGGCGCGCCCATCTGCTGCTCAAGACCTCCGATGCACGTCGGGCGGCGACGGTGTTCAGGGGCCTGCTGCGCGATCTGGCGCCCGACCTCCGCCGCGCCGACGCCGCGGCCGTGGTGGACGTCGATCCCCAGACGTTGACCTGAGCCAAAGCCGGCGTCTGTAGACTCCTGCTCATGCCTCAAGGACAGGTCGAGACAGCCGGCACGAGCGAGGAGCGGCGAGCCCACCACGAGATGGCGATGCGGCTGGTCCGTCAGTTCCCCGACCCCGCGCTGCGCACTCCGGCGGCGGCCGTCGAGGGCATCGACGACGAGCTGCGCCGGCTGACCGAGCGCATGGCAGACATCATGGAGCGCTCGCACGGCGTGGGGCTGGCGGCCACCCAGCTCGGCGTGATGCTGCGGGTGCTGGTGTACCGGCTGAGCGCCGAGGACGAGCCACGGGTGGTGGTGAATCCCGAGCTGGCGGATCTGTCCGACGACAGCGACGTCGACACGGAGGGCTGCCTGTCGCTCCTGGGCGGAGAGCTGCAGGTGCCGGTCGAGCGCTCGCTGCGGCTCGTGCTGACCGGCATGGACGAGCGCGGCCAGCCGGTGCGGGTCGAGGCCGAGGGGTTCGAGGCGCGCGTGCTGCAGCACGAGGTCGATCACCTGAACGGCGTGATGATCATCGACCGTGCCTCCAAGGAGGATCGCCGCACCGCCATGCGCGAGCTTCGCCTGCGGGCGTGAGCATCGCCTTCTTCGGCACGTCCGAGCTGGGCGCCGAGGCGCTGGCGGGGCTGGTCGAAGCGAACGTCGACGTGGGCGTCGTGGTCACGCAGCCGGACCGCCCGGCCGGCCGCGGCCGGCGCCTTCGGCCGCCGCCGGTGGCAACACGGGCAGCCGAGCTGGGGTTGCCGGTGGTGCAGACGGACGACGCCAGCGGCGATCCGCCGGCGGCCGACGCCGGGGCGGTGGTGGCATTCGGCCAGCTCGTGCGCGATCCCCTCCTGCACGCGTATCCGCTGTACAACCTGCATCCGTCCCTGCTCCCGCGATGGCGCGGGGCGGCGCCGGTGGAGCGCTCGATCATGGCCGGCGACGCCGACACGGGAGTGGCAGTGATCGAGCTTGTGGAGGCGCTGGACGCGGGGCCGGTGCACGGGCTGCAGCGGTTTCCGATCGGCCCTGAGGACGACGCGGGGGTCGTGCAGAGCCGGGCGCTCGAGCTGGGCGTACCGCTGCTGGTCGCGGCCCTCGAGGGCCGCACGCAGGGCACGCCGCAGCCGGAGCAGGGCGTCACCTACGCACACAAGCTGACGGCCGCCGACCGCGTCCTGGACTGGGCGAGACCGGCGGCCGAGCTCCACCGCGTGATACGGGCGCTGTCGCCGCACGTGGGCGCCAGGGCGCAGGTGGACGGCCGACCGGTGGTGGTGTGGCGGGCGCAGCCCGTCGATCACAGCCTGCCGCCCGCGGCGATCGGCCCGCCGCTCGTGATCGGGTGTGGAACAGGCGCCCTGGAGGTGCTCGAGCTGCAGCCGGCCGGTGGTCGCCGGATGCACGTGGACGAGTTCCTGCGCGGGCTCAGGCAGCCGCCGCAGTCGGCGCGGTAACGTCAGGCGGCGTCGCGGCGGCCCTGCCGCCACAGCGCTCCGACCTGATCGGCGGTCATCGGTTGGCTGTTGCACGAAGCCCTGCCTGAGCTCGCAGCCACGGGTGTTGAGCGTTCGCGGGGGTGCTCTGGCTACAGTTGGCGCGTGGCGGCGGTGTGGCCGA
>JBQCGJ010000277.1:0-3867 GCA_051955775.1 Gaiellales bacterium
AGGCAGGACGAGCTCGATCGGCAGGTCGAGCGGCGGGCAGAGTCGCTCGACCACCTCGTCGCGGGGCACGTGCTTGCGACCCCCGAGCTGGAAGTCCAGTCCGTCGCCGCAGTCGGCGCGCGAGTCGCCGGCGACGATCCCGTTGACCCACGGCAGCCAGAAGATGAGATCGTTGTCCTCACGCCCGGCGTACGACGTGATGCCGTACGGCCACGCTCCGGGCCCGTGGAAGTGTCCCTCGCCCTCACCCGCCCGCAGCCAGGCGAGGTCATCACTCTCCATGCCGCGGACGCGATCGGCGTCGACGCCGAACTTCGCGACCCAGTCCTGCCACGTATCCGCCGGGGGCGTGTGGATCGGGAGACGTAACTCACGGGCGCCACGCTCGTGGTAGGGCGCGGTCAGCACGACGACGGTCGCGCGCTCGCGCAGCTCGTCCGGCACGGAGAGCGGATCGAACAGCAGGAAATCATCGCCCGCCTCGATCCCGTACGAGGAGACGAGCTCAGGCCACCACTGCTCCTCGTTCCAGTCGGGATGCGGTGACTTCCAGTGCCAGACGCCAGGGCGAAGCTCACGCATGGCCAGGATGCTACGCGTGTGGGCAGCAGGAGGAGGGCACTGCCTCGGCCTGACGAGGCTGCGAGGAGTCCATCAGATGCCGTTGCCTGATGGGTGGTTATACCAAGGTGTTCTCCCTCGACGGCCACAACATCGAGCTGGTCAACCACAACGAGGGGTAGTCAGGCGGCCGGTTCGGCTGGGTGGGCGATCTCCAGCGGGATCGTGAACCACGCCTGCGTGCCCGCCATCGGGGCGCTGGTGATCTCGAACCTGCCGCCGCACACGCGGATGCGGTTGGCGGCGGCGTCCAGCCCGGTGTGGAAGTCAGCCCGGGCGGCGGCCACGGCGCCCGCGTCGAACCCCTGCCCGTCGTCCCGTACCTCGCAGCGCACGGTCGTTGCCCCCGGCTCGATGGACACGTGCACGCGATTGGCGGACGCGTGCCTGTGGGCGTTCAGGAGCAGCTCGCGGATGGTGCGGTAGGCGAGCCGCTCCACCTCGGGTGCGTACCGGGTGTCGGGAGCGGACACGTGGATGACCAGCGCCTCGTCGCGTGACAGCTCGTTGCCCAGCGCGTCCAGCGCCGGCCCCAGCCCGCGGTGGTCGAGCTGCGGCGGGTACAGGTTGAAGCTGAGCCGGCGGGTGCGCTCGGTGGCGTCGACGACCATCCGCCGCACCTCCTGCGCGGCGGTCATCGACTCGGCGGTCTGCCCGCGTTCCATGCGCCGGATCAGCGTGTCCATACGCAGGCCGACGGCGGTCAGCACCTGCACGGTGTCGTCGTGCAGTTCGCCGGAGATTCGTGAGCGCTCCGTGTCGGCCGCCTGCACCATGCGGGTGTGCAGGACGCCGACGTCGCGCAGCGAGTCGCGCAGGAAGGCTGCGGTGCCGTGGACGACGATGGTCAGCAGCAGCTCGGCGACGGTGAACATGGCGATGGCCGCGATCGCCTGCGGCACCGGGTGGAAGTCGAACTGCACCCAGGCGTACCCCGCGATGCCCATGACCGCGGCATAGGCCACCAGCCAGGTGTCGAAGACCAGCGAGACGAGCGTCAGCATGGCCAGCCCGTTGAGTGCGTACACCCCGCTGTAGGTCGGGCCGACCGCCAGCTGCGCCACCACCCACGCCGCCACCAGCAGCGTCCACAGGATCACCCATTCGGCTGCGCTGGGCGGCTTTCGCACCAGGAGCCAGATGATGATCAGCGCCAGCGCCACGTTGCGCACGGCGAGCTGGGGATGGTACGCGTGGCCGGCCAGCACGGCCGCCACCACCGTCGCGAGCGGGCCGATGGTCACGAACGCCAGCAGGACGACCCGCCGCTGGCCTGCCGGGCCGCCCTCGAACGCCGTCCGCAGGAAGCCCGGCACCCATGCCACCAGCGTTGTCATCTTGGGCGAGTCTAACCAGGGGTGTGGACGTGGAAGAAACCCGGCCCGGGCAGCGTCCTTAGGACATGGGTATCGATCCTCACATGCGTTACTCGCTCGGTCGGGACCGACAGTCCGAGATCATCGCCCGCGCCCGCCAGGCGCAGGCGATTCGCGACGTCAAGGCGCGTCATGAGCAGCTGGAGCAGGATGTCGTCGCCGCTCCGGTGCAGCGCCACCGCCGACTGGCTTCGCTGTTCGGCCGGCCGGCCTCGGCCTGACTCTCGCACGAGGGACTGCGTCATCTCACCCTCCCGGGGTGGTCAGGTCCAGGCCCGGCCGTGCTCCGGGTGTCACGAGTCAGAGTCGCGCGCTTCTGATTGCTCGTTTGCTTCGGATGGTTCGCCGGCTTCGGATGACTCGATCGCCTCTGGTCGTTCCTTCGCGTTGGGTTGCTCATCCGCGTCGGAGTCCACACGCGACGTCGCTCCGGCTCCGCCGTGCAGCTGCGACGGGGATGCGGGATCCGGCCGGAATTCGCCGCCAGATTGACGGTGAGCAGCCGCGTACGCGGCTGTCCCCGCAAGGATTGCGGCGGCGGCCAGGAGGGTTGCAGTAGCTCGAGACATCTCCACCCCGTTTGTTGCGCGCGACGTTCCCCGAAGGCCACGGCGTCCGCAATCGGACTGTGCACAGGCTTACACTATCCGAACACTTCTGCGAGGGTGCGATCCCTCTCGGCGAGCTGACCAGTATGCCGTCAGTCCGTATTTGCAGCACCATTGCGCATCCTGGCGGATGGGAGAACCTTCCAATTGTGACGGATCTCTCAGATATTCGTGGTCCTTGACACGAGTCAAGGTTTAAGATTGGATAACAAAACGGACGGACTTCCGGTGCTACCTGAAGTCCGCTCCGGGGGGATGCATAGCCAGCACTAAGGGGGCCCTCGGCCACGAGTCGCGGGGGCGAGGCGGAACGAGGACGGCGTCAGCATGCGTGCAAACGGCGCGAGCTCGAATGGCAGAGGTGCCTGCGTCAGGCGGGTCTTGATGTACAGCCAGGACGGCTGGGGCCTCGGGCATCTGAGGCGAAGCTTCAACATCGCTCAGGAGCTTGTGGGCTCCAGCCCGCCGTGCGATGTGTTGATCGTGGCGGATTCGCCGGCCCTCTCGATCATGGGCTTGCACCCCCGGATCGAAGTCCTGAAGCTGCCGACGATTATCAAGACCGGCGAGCACAGCTGGCGCAACGCGGCGCTGTCGGGATCCACCCGGCCGGTTCTGCGGCTTCGGCAGCGGCTGATCCTGGAGGCGGCCGTCGAGTTTCGGCCCGACGTCATCCTGGTCGACCACATGCCGGTCGGCGCGATGGGAGAGCTGAAGCCAATGCTCGACGCGGCGACCACCGGCCGTAGGAGGCCGCGCCTGCTGCTCGGCCTGCGCGACATCATCGACGCACCGCCCGTTGTCCGTCGGGTTTGGCGGGGGCTGGGTGCGTACGACTACCTGCCGGCCTACGAGAGCGTGATGGTGTACGGGACTCGGAGCATCTTCGACGCCTCCGCCGAGTACGGGTTCGCCGGCATGGCACGGACCGTCGCCTTCTGTGACTACGTCTCAACGCGGCCCGGCCCGACGGCGGTGGCGGGCAAGCGACGGCCGTACGTGCTCATGCTCGGCGGGGGAGGAGGCGATGCGTTCCCGCTCGCATGCGCGTTCGTCGAGGCGCTGAAGACCCTGAACCACGAACTCGGCCTGGAGGCCGTGGTGATGACCGGCCCGAACATGAGCGCCGACGAGCGTCAAACGCTGGCCCGGCGACTGCCCCGAGGATTGCGGCTGGCCGCTCCGTTCGATGACGCCGCGCCATGGATCCGTGGGGCATCTGCGGTTGTCTCCATGGCCGGCTACAACAGCGTTTGTGAGCT
>JBQCGJ010000278.1:0-13514 GCA_051955775.1 Gaiellales bacterium
CAGGTTGTTGAACGAGAGCGGCTTGCCGGCGTGCTGCGCCACCATCGACAGCAGGTGGCGCCGGGCCCCGGCCTCGCGGTAGTAGGCGGCCGCCTGGTGCGGGTTCTCGCCGTAGGCCAGGTCGGTCACCTTGACCAAATCGACCGTGAGGTGTTCCGGGAACGGCTCCACGTCGGTGAACCAGCCGGCGATCGACGCGTCGTACGACGCGGTGTGGGCGAACGCCTCTGCCGCCAGCTCGCGCCGGGTGTCCAGCGACAGCTCACCGTCGTGGTCGCGCAGCTCGTCCAGCAGGAACCCGTACCGCTCGGGGTCGGTGACCACGCCCACCGAGTGGAAGTTCTTGGCCGCCGACCGGATCATCGTCGGCCCGCCGACGTCGATGTTCTCGATCACCTCGTCTTCGGACACGCCGCGGCGGTTGGCCACCGCACGGAACGGATACAGGTTGCACACCACCAGATCGATCGGCTTGATGCCCTGTTCGCCGATCGACGTCATGTCGTCCGGCCGGTCGCGCCGGGCCAGGATGCCCGCATGCAGCGCCGGGTGCAGGGTCTTCACTCGCCCCTCGAGCAGCTCGGCGGCGCCGGTCAGCTCCTCCACCGTGGTCACCGGCACCCCGGCATCGCGCAGGAAGCCTGCGGTGCCGGAGCTGGACACGAGCTCCACGTCCATCTCATGCAGGCCCTGCGCGAGCTTGGTCAGCCCGGCCTTGTCCGATACCGAGATCAACGCCCGTCCGATCTTCATCCCGTGATCTGCACCCGCCTTCCGTGCACCTCGATCCTCCCGGCCGCGAACAGCCGAACCGCGGCGGGAAGCAGCCGGTGCTCGAGCTCGTGCAGCCGCTCGGCCACCTCCGCCGGAGGCTGATCATACGAGACCGCCATCGCCTCCTGCAGCACGATCGGGCCGCTGTCCGCGCGGCTGTGCTCGGCGTCGACCAGATGCACCGTGACGCCGGTCACCCGCACCCCGTGCGCGACAGCCTGTCCGACCGCGTCCAGACCCGGAAATGCCGGCAGGAGCGATGGATGGACGTTCAGGATGCGCCCCGACCAGCGTCCCACGAACTCGTCCGACAGGATCCTCATGTACCCGGCCAGGACGACCAGCTCGACGCCGTGCGACTCCAGGAACTCGTTCGTCTCCGGCTCGTCCCGGGTGGTCGCGACCGGGAGCCGGGCCCGCCGCGCCCGCTGAACCCCCGGCGCGTCGTCGCGGCTCGACACGACGCACGCCAGGTCGATGTCGGGAGCGTCGATCAGCGCCTGCAGGTTGGTGCCCTCTCCGGAGATGAGGACGCCGACCTTCAATCCTCGGCCAGCTCCACTCCCTCGCCGGCGGTCACTCGCCCGGCGTCGAAGCCGGCGCAGCCGCCGCGCTCCAGCGCCCGCAGCGCCGCCGGCGCGTCATCAGGGGCGACCACCACCGTGTACCCGAGCCCCAGGTTGAACACCCGCCGCATCTCCGCCTCCTCGACGCCGAGTCCGGCCAGCCAGCCGAACACCGGCGGACGCTGCCAGGCGGTGAGCGAGATGCGGGCGCCGAGCCCAACCGGGAACTGGCGGGTCAGGTTGCCCGGAATGCCGCCCCCGGTGATGTGCGCCATGGCCCGTACGTCCACGGTGCGCATGACCTCCGCCACGGCGCCGGCGTAGATCCTGGTCGGCTCGAGCAGGGCATCGGCCACGCTGCGCCCCTCGAGCTCCGGCGGCGTCGAGTCGAGCGCCACGCCCGATCGGTCGAGCAGCCGCCTGATCAGCGAGAAGCCGTTCGAGTGCGGGCCGCTCGCGGGCAGCCCGAGAATGGTGTCGCCATCCTGGACGCGTGCGCCCGAGACCAGCTCACGGCGCTCCGAGACGGCCACGCAGAACCCCGCCATGTCGACCTCGCCCGGCTCCATCATGTCGGGGTGCTCCGCCGTCTCGCCGCCCAGCAGGGCGCAGCCGGCCAGCCGGCAGCCCTCCGCCACGCCGTCTACAAGCTCCGCAACCTGCTCAGGCACGATCTTGCCGCACGTGATCACGTCCATGAAGAACGCGGGCCGGCCGCCGGCGGTCAGCACGTCGTTCACGCTCATCGCCACCAGGTCGATCCCGAGCCCGCGCAGCCGGCCGGCGGCCATGCCCAGCAGCACCTTGGTGCCCACGCCGTCGCAGCCGGCCGAGATCAGAGGATCGCCGACGCTGGGGGCGTACAGGCCCGCGAAGCCGCCGTGGCCGCCGATCACCTCGCGCCCGTGGGTCGACCGCACGGAGGCCCGGATCCGCTGCACGACGTCGTCCGCCGCGTCCAGGCTGACGCCCGACTCGGCGTAGGTCAGCGGTCGCTCGCTCACCGCAGCTCGACCGGTACCGTGCGCCCCTCGAAGCGGAGCTTCGCCATCCGCATGTCGTCGGGGATATGCGTCGGGTAGTCCCCGGTCAGGCAGGCCCGGCAGAAGCGCTCGGCCGGCTGGCCGGTGGCGTCCTGCAGGCCGTCCAAGGACAGGTAGGCAAGGCTTGTTGCGCCGAGCCGTTCGCGCACCTCCTCCACCGACCGGCCGGCCGCGATCAGCTGCCCCTGATCGGCCATGTCGATGCCGTAGAAGCACGGCGACACGACCGGCGGCGCCGACACGCGCAGGTGCACCTCGAGCGCCCCGGCCTCGAACAGCATGGCCACAAGCTTGCGGGTGGTCGAGCCGCGCACGATCGTGTCGTCGACGACCACCACCCGCCGCCCCTCGAGCACCGAGCGCATGGCGTTGAACTTGAGCTTGATCCCGCGGTCGCGCAGGCCCTGGTCGGGCTGGATGAAGGTGCGGCCCACGTAGCGGTTCTTGACCAGCCCTTCGCCGAACGGGATGCCGCTGCGCTCGGCATATCCGACCGCCGCCGGCGTGCCGGAGTCGGGCACGCCGATCACCACGTCCGCGTCGGCCGGCGCCTCCTCGGCCAGGCGGGCCCCCATCCGGCGGCGCGCGTCGTGCAGCGTCTCGCCCTGCATGACCGAGTCCGGGCGGGCGAAGTAGATGAATTCGAAGATGCACAGTGAGCCGGTGTTGGGGCCGACCGCCTGCCGGTAACGGGCGCCTCGCTCGTCGATCACGACCAGCTCGCCCGGATCCAGCTCGCGTTCCAGGCGGGCGCCCACCATGTCCAGCGCGCACGTCTCGGACGCCAGCACCCAGGCATCGTCGACGCGGCCCACGACCAGCGGCCGGATGCCGTCTGGGTCGCGGAACCCCGCCACCGCCGTCTCGGTCAGCACGACCGCCGCGAACGCGCCCTGGATGCGGGTCATGGCGTCGGCGATGGCCTGCTCCAGATCGGCCGGGCCGCGCGCGATCAGGGCGGCGATGGCCTCGGTGTCGGAGCTGGAGCTGAGCTGCACGCCCTCCTCGCGAAGCTGGTCGCGCAGCTCGCCGGTGTTGGTCAGGTTGCCGTTGTGTCCCAGCGCCACCGTGCGGCCGTTGGCGTGGCGGACGACGGGCTGGGCGTTCTGCCACACCGTCGAGCCGGTGGTCGAGTAGCGCGCGTGGCCGATCGCCATCCGGCCCGGGAGGGCCGACAGGCTGGGCTCGTCGAACACCTGGCTGACCAGCCCCATGTCCTTGATGGCGGTCACCCGGCGGCCGTCCGAGACGGCGATCCCGGCCGACTCCTGGCCGCGGTGCTGGAGCGCGTACAGGCCGAAGAACGTCAGCCGCGCGACATCCCTGTCGGGGGCACCGCTGGGGTCGTAGATGCCGAACACGCCGCACATGTCCCTACTCCGTCTCCCCCATCGCGCGGGGGATGGCGGTCTCGTACAGCTCGACCGCCCCCGCCAGCGGCAGGTCGGCCTGGCCGGCCCGGATCCGGTCCCCGCCCACGGTGCCGATCAGGCGCAGCGGGAGCGGGCCTGCCACCGCCCGCAGCCGGTCGACGTGCTCGGGTGCGCAGGACACCACGGCGCGGCCCTCGCCCTCGGCGAACAGCTCGCCCGCGTCCGGCGCCGCGACGCCGATCCCGCCGGCGATCGCAGCCTCGGCCAGGCACACGGCCAGGCCGCCTGACGAGACGTCATGGGCGCTTCGCAGCAGCCGTCGCTCGGCGGCCGCGGCCAGGAACTCATGCAGGGCGCGCTCTCCGGCCAGGTCCGGCTGGGGGATCCGACCCGCCACTTCGCCCAGCACGACCTTCTGGTAGGCCGAGCCGTCGTACCCGGCCGGGCCGTCGCCGGCCACCAGCACCGCGTCGCCGGCGCGCTGGAACCCACTGCCGACCGCCAGCGCGGCGTCCTCCAGCAGTCCGACCACCCCCACCACCGGCGTGGGATGGATGGGCCGGCCGAGGTGCTCGTTGTACAGCGACACGTTGCCTGACACGACCGGCAGGCCGAGCGCCTCGCAGGCCTCCGCCATGCCCTCGACGGCCTCCGCGAGCTCGTATCCGACCTCGCCGGTCTCGGGGTTGCCGAAGTTCAGGCAGTTGGTGACCGCGGCCGGGCGGGCGCCCGTGCAGGCCACGTTGCGGGCCGCCTCGCACACCGCGGCGGCAGCCCCGCGGCGGGGGTCGAGCCAACTCCGCCGGCCGTTCCCGTCCAGCGAGATCGCGATCGCCCGCGAGGTCGGCGTGAGCCGCACGACCCCGGCATCGCCTCCCGGCCGGATCACGGTGCCCGAGCCGACGAGCTGGTCGTACTGGCGGGTGATCCAGCGCCGGCTGGCGATGCCCGTCGAGCCGAGCAGGGCACGCAGCGCGGAGGTGGCATCGGCCACCTGCGGAGGCGACAGCGGATGGTCGGCCAGCCGGGCCGGGCGCGATCGCGGGACGTCATAGGCGGGACAGCCATCGGTCAGCGCCGACACCGGGATGTCCCCGACCGGATCGCTGTCGTAGAGCGCGCGCAGCCGGCCGTGCTCCTCGACGGTGCCGATCACGGTGGCGTCCAGGTCCCACCGCGCGCACACATCGCGGGCGGCGGGCCAGTCGGCGGGAGCGACCACCGCCAGCATCCGCTCCTGCGACTCCGAGATCATGATCTCGAACGGCTCCAGGTCGGCCTCGCGCAGCGGCACCGCCGACAGGTCGAGGTCGATGCCCATCCCGCCCGCCGCGGCCATCTCGGCGGTCGAGGATGCCAGCCCGGCCGCGCCCAGGTCCTGCAGCGACGCGACGATCCCGGCGTCCAGCAGGGCGAGTGTGCACTCGATCAGCTTCTTGCCGGTGAACGGGTCGCCGATCTGGACGCTGGGGCGTTTGGCCTCGGAGCCCTCGTCGAAGCCCTGGGATGCCAGCACGGAGGCGCCGCCGATGCCGTCGCGGCCGGTGCGCGAGCCGTACAGCACCACCAGCTGGCCGGGCTCGGTGGCCCGCGCCGACTGCAGCCGCGATGCGGGCAGCACGCCCACGCACATCGCGTTGACCAGGCAGTTGTGCTCGTACGCCGGCTCGAACTCGACCTCCCCGCCGACGTTGGCCACGCCCACGCAGTTGCCGTAGTGGCCGACGCCCTCGACGACGCGGCCGAACAGGTGGCGCTGGCGGTCCGACTCGAGCTCCCCGAACCGCAGCGAGTCGAGCACGGCGATCGGCCGCGCGCCCATCGCGAAGATGTCCCGCAGGATCCCGCCGACTCCGGTGGCCGCGCCCTGGAAGGGCTCGACCGCGGAGGGATGGTTGTGGCTCTCGACCTTGAACGCGACCGCCAGGCCGTCGCCCACGTCGATCACGCCGGCGTTGCCTCCCGGGCCCTGGATCACCCGCGGCCCGCCCGTGGGCAGCCGGCGCAGCAGCCGCCGCGAGTGCTTGTAGCCGCAGTGCTCGCTCCACAGGAGCGAGAACACGGCCAGCTCGAAGTCGTTCGGATCGCGCTCCAGGAGCTCTCGGATCCGCTCCAGCTCACCGTCGGTGAGGCCGAGTGAGCGGTGCAGCGGCTGTGGCGTGACGGCGTTCAAGCGATGCTGCCCGTCGGGGAGCTCAATCCTAGCGACGACGCCAGACCCAGCAGTCCGGACAGCAGCAGCCGTCCGTCGGTCGAGCCGAGCAGGGCGTCCACCGCATGCTCGGGATGCGGCATCAGCCCAGCCACGTTGCCGGCGCGGTTGGTGATGCAGGCGATGTCGGCCACCGATCCGTTCGGGTTTCCCCGGTAGCGCAGCAGCACCTGGCCGTTGGCGTCGAGCTCGGCCAGCGTCTCGGATGGGGCGAAGTAGCAGCCGTCGTGGTGCTTGATCGGGATCTCCAGCAGATCGCCCGGCGCGGCGCCGGGCAACCAGTCCGACTGCCGTTCGACCTCCAGCGTGACGTCCTGGAACCGGAACAGCAGGCTGGCGTTCGGCCGCAGCACACCCGGCAGCAGCCCTGCCTCGGTCAGCACCTGGAAGCCGTTGCAGATCCCCAGCACCGGCCCGCCGCGGTCGGCGTGCTCGCGCACGGCCCGCATCGCGGGCGACAGCGCGGCCAGCGCGCCCGGACGCAGGTAGTCGCCATAGCTGAACCCGCCAGGGACGATCACCGCATCCACGCCGCCCAGGTCGTCCTGGGCGTGCCACACGCGCACGCCCTCGCCGCCCATCAGCTCCACGGCCCGCAGCGCGTCCCGGTCGTCGCACGCGCCCGGGAACACGATCACGCCGACCCGTGCGCTCACGCAGGCACCCCCGGCTGCAGCTCGACCTCGTATTCCTCGATCAGCGGGTTGGCCAGCACCCGGCCCGCGGCCTCGGCGGCGATCCGATGCGCCTCCCCGGGATCGGCCGCCTCCAGCTCGAGGTCGAACAGCTTGCCCGCCCGCACATCCGCCACTCGGTAGCCGAGCCCCGCCAGCGAGCGCCGCAGCGCCTCGCCCTGGGGATCCAGGATGCCCGCCTTGGGACGCACGGTGACCGTCACCCGGGTGGTCATGCTCCGACCTCCTTCAGGTAGTCGTCGAAGCTCTTGCCGGTCAGCCGCTCGTACGCCTCGCGGTAGCGGGCCCGCGTGCCCTCCACCACCACGGATTGCACCACGGGCCCCGGCGGCGTCTTGTCCCAGTCCTGCGTCTCCAGCCAGTCGCGCACGTACTGCTTGTCGAAGCTGGCCGGCGAGCGGCCGGGAGCGTACGTATCGGCCGGCCAGAACCGCGACGAGTCAGGCGTCAGCACCTCGTCGCCCAGCACCAGGTTGCCCGCCTCGTCGAGCCCGAACTCGAACTTGGTGTCGGCGATGATGATGCCGCGCGCCCGTGCGTAGTCGGCGGCGTAGGAATACAGGGCCAGCGACACCTGCTCCAGCTGGTCGTAGCGCTCCTCGCCGATCAGCAGCGCCGCGGTCTCGCGGTTGATGTTCTGGTCGTGGCCGTCCGTGGCCTTCGTGGACGGCGTGAAGATCGGCTCGGGAAGCTGCTGCGCCTCCTCGAGGCCGGCCGGCAGGCGGTGCCCGCACACCTCGCCGGTGGCCCTGTAGTCCTTCCAGCCGGAGCCGGCCAGATAGCCGCGCACCACGCACTCCACCGGCAGCATGACCAGGCGCTGCACCAGCATCGAGCGGCCCGCCAGGTCAGGTGCTTCGCGAGCTGCTTCGGGATATTCGCGCACGTCCGCCGTCACCAGGTGGTTGGCGACGATGCCGGCGGTCTCGGCGAACCAGTGCAGCGACAGGCCGTTCAGCACGCGGCCCTTGTCCGGGATTGCGGTGGGCAGCACGACGTCGAAGGCCGAGATGCGGTCCGAGGCGACCATCAGCAGGCGGTCGCCGAACCCGTACATCTCGCGCACCTTGCCCGACGTCTCGTGCAGGCTGGCCAGGGTGTTCGTGTCAGGCATGCGTCACCTCGGTGGTGTGGAGGGTTCGGTCGAAGATGTGGTCGACGTGGCGCAGGAACGATTCCAGGTCGAACACCTGGTCGAGCGCCTCGGCGTCCAGTGCCGCCGCGTCGGGGTCGTGTTCCAGCAGGCTGCGCAGCGGCACGCCCTCGTCCCAGGCGCGCATGGCGTTTCGCTGCACGATCTCGTATGCCGCTTCGCGGCTCATGCCTGATTCGACCAGTCGCAGCAGCGCGCGCCCCGAGAACACCAGGCCGTGCCCGGCCTCCAGGTTCCGCAACATCCGCGCCGGGTCGACCACCAAACCTTCCACGAGCCAGCGCGCGCGGTCGAGCATGTAGTCGAGGGCGATCGTCGAATCGGGCAGCACCACGCGCTCGGCCGATGAGTGGGAGATGTCCCGCTCGTGCCACAGCGCGACGTCCTCCAGGCCCACGACCGCGTTCGCGCGCAGTACCCGGGCCAGGCCGCAGATCCGTTCGCACACGATCGGGTTACGCTTGTGCGGCATGGCCGACGACCCCTTCTGACCGGTTGCGAAGGGCTCGAACGCCTCCTGCACCTCGGTGCGCTGGAGGTGGCGGATCTCCAGCGCGAACCGCTCCAGGCTGGCGCCGGCGCCGGCGATCGCGGACAGCAGCGCGGCGTGCCGGTCGCGGGGGATGACCTGTGTGGCGACCGCCTCGGCCTCCAGTCCGAGCGAGGCCAGGGCCAGTTCCTCGAGCTTGGGGTCCGAGTTGGCATAGCTGCCAACGGCGCCGGACAGCTTGCCGACGGCCACGCCTGCGAATGCGGCGTCCAGCCGGGTGCGCTGGCGTCGCAGCTCGGTCACCCACCCGAGCAGCTTCAGCCCGAACGTGGTCGGCTCGGCGTGCACCCCGTGGGTGCGGCCGATGGTCGGCGTGTGCCGGAACTCCTCCGCCCTGGCCACGACCGCGCGCTCGAGGGCGTCGACGCCCTCGGCGATCAGCTCACCGGCGTCGCGCAGCTGCAGGGCCAGGGCCGTGTCCACGACGTCGGACGAGGTGAGCCCATAGTGGAACCAGCGCGCCTCGTCGCCGACCTGTTCGGCGATCGACTCGGTGAAGGCCAGCACGTCGTGGTGGGTGCGGCGCTCGATCTCGCCGATCCGGGTGACGTCGACGGCAGCCCGCGTGCGCACGGCGTGAACGGCCTCGTCGGGCACCACGCCCAGCTCGGCCCAGGCCGCCATCACGGCGATCTCCACGTCCAGCCACCGCTGAAACCGGCGCTCGTCGGACCAGACGGCGCCCATTGCGGGGCGGGTATAGCGAGAGATCAAACCGGCGTCGCTGCCTTTCTGCCGGGAACGGAGGACGCACGATCATCCTACCAACCACCTCAGTCGCCACCTGCCGCTGCCGCGAGCAGCCTCCAGGCTCACACTTGCCGCGCCGCGGCCGAACACATGGGCAGAGACACGGAGGCGACACCCGATGGCGAAGAGCGACAAATATGTGCCCTGTGCGCGCTGCGGCCAGCAGCGAATGCGCGTGCACGGACCGGCGGTCATCACCAGCCCCGCCGGTCAGGTGCGCGAGGTCGACGAGTGGCACTGGTCGCGGGTGTGCGGCTGCTTCGAGGTCGAGCTGGTGCCCACCTGGCGGGACGTCAAGCCGGCTTCAGGGGAGCCTGCCGCGGGGGTTGTGATCCAGCTTCCCGTGCTGCCGCACGACGGCGAGATCCCCGCGCGCCGCGCCGCGTAGCCGGCGTCGCATCCACTCACCTGCGCCGCGGGGCGCGGCTAGGGTAACCGCGTGCGGATCCTGATCCTGGGCGGAACGGTGTTCCTGGGCCGCGCGCTGGCCGACACTGCGATCGAGCGCGGGCACACCTTGACGCTGCTCAATCGCGGCAGCCACGACGTCGAGTTCGGCGGCCCCGTCGAGCAGTTGCAGGCCGACCGCACGGGCGAGCTGGGAGTGCTGGCGGGCCGGGAGTTCGACGCCGTGATCGACACCAGCGGATACACGCCGACGGTGGTCGGGCGATCCACGGCGGCGCTCTCCGAGACGGCCGGCCACTACACGTTCGTGTCCTCGATCTCGGTGCACAGGCTTGACGGCGACGACCGGATTGACGAGCAGACGCCGCTGCTGGAGCTGCCGGAGGGGGCCGACGAGGTCGTCACCGGCGAGACCTATGGTCCGCTCAAGGCGCTGTGTGAGGCCGAGGTGGAGGCGGCCTTCGACGCCAGGTCGCTGATCGTGCGGCCGGGCATGATCGTGGGCCCGCACGATCCCACCGACCGGTTCACGTACTGGCCGGCGCGGATGCAGGACGCCGGTCCGGTGCTGGCGCCCGGCGATCCGGACCGAGAGGTGCAGCTGATCGACGTCCGCGATCTGGCCGAGTGGATGCTGGCCATGATCGAGCGGGGAGCGACCGGCAGGTATCTGGCGACCGGCCCCGAGGGGCGGCTCTCGATGAGGGGGATGCTGGAGGCGTGCGGCGACGCGCCGCTGGAGTGGGTGGACGAGACGTTCCTGCTCGAGCAGGGCGTCGAGCCGTGGTCGGAGCTGCCGTTCTGGCTGCCCGAGTCGGGGGAGGACGGCGCGGTGTTTCACGCCGACTGCCGCCGCGCCCTGCACGATGGGCTGCGGTTCCGGCCGCTCGAGGACACGGTTTCCGACCTCATGCGCTGGCATGCGAGGCGCGGTGTCGAGATCGGCCCGCCGACGCTCGACCGGGCGCGCGAAGCCGAGCTGCTGCAAGCCTGGGAAAACCGTTAGCTGTGTCAGACACCGCAAGACCGGGCGTTTGGCATCCGTCACAGTTCTGTGACGGTGTCTGACACCGCTCGGCTTACAGCTCAGGTGGCGGCGCGGGTGACTGGGCCACGATCTTCGACGCGAAGATGGCGGCGTTGCGGGCGCCGTTGATGGCCATGCAGGCCACCGGCACGCCGGGCGGCATCTGCACGATCGAGAGCAGCGAGTCCATCCCGCCGAGGTCGGACGTGCGGATCGGCACCCCGATCACCGGCAGCTCCGTGTAGGCGGCGACCACCCCCGGCAGCGCCGCGGCCTTGCCGGCGCCGGCGATGATCACGCGCACCCCGCGCAGCGCGGCGGTGCTCGCGTACTCGGCCACGCCGCGTGGGTTGCGGTGGGCCGACAGCACGTGCATCTCGAACTGGATCGCCCGTTCCAGCAGCTCGTCAGCGGCCGCCTGCATGACCTCCTTGTCGGACTCCGAGCCCATCAGGATGCCGACCAGCGGCCCGTCCGCTTCCAGCGACTGCCACAGGTGCTCGACCTCGGCTGCGGGTATCGGATCAGACATGCAGATGCTCCCGGTCGGCCGACACCAGCCCGATGTCGGAGCGGTGGTGCGCGCCGTTCATGGCGATCCGGCTGACGGCGCCGTACGCCCTTTCGCGCGCGCTCGCCAGGTCGTTCGCCACGGCGGTCACGTTGAGCACTCGCCCGCCGGAAGCCACCAGCCGGCCCGCCTCCAACGCCGTCCCGGCGTGGAACACGGTCACCCCGTCGATCGCCTCGGCGGCGTGGATACCGTCGATGGCGGCTCCCGCCACAGGGGCGTCCGGATAGCCCTCCGCTGCGACCACGACAGACACGGCGACGTCGTCCCCGGCGCCGGCCTCGGCCGACTCCAGCGAGCCACGCGCGGCCAGGTCGAGCAGCTCCAGCAGGTCGCCGTGCAACCGGGGAAGCACCGCCTGCGCCTCGGGATCGCCGAACCGCACGTTGAACTCCAGCACCCGTGGCCCGGCGTCGGTCAGCATCAGGCCTGCATACAGGCACCCGCGAAACGGCGTGCCCCGACGGGCCAGCTCGTTCACGACAGGCTGGTGCACGGCCGCCACGATCGCGGCGGCGGTGTCGGGGGCCATGCCGGGCGCGGGCGACACACACCCCATGCCGCCGGTGTTCGGGCCGCGGTCGCCGTCCAGCGCGCGCTTGGCGTCGCGCGCCGTGGGCAGCACGCGCACGTGCTCGCCGTCGCACAGGGCCAGCACCGACACCTCGGGCCCCTGCATCAGCTCCTCGACCAGCACCCGCGCGCCGGACTCGCCGAAGCGGCGGTCGACCAGGCAGGTGCGTACCGCCTGCTCGGCCTCGGCTGCCGAGGAGCACACGAACACGCCCTTTCCGGCGGCCAGCCCGTCAGCCTTGATCACCACGGAGCCTCCGGCCTCGGCGATCGCGGCCTGGGCCGCGGCCGGCGTGTCGCACACGGCGAACCGCCCGGTGGGCACGCCCACGGCCTCCATCACCGACTTGGCGAACGCCTTGGAGCCCTCCAGCCGGGCGGCGGCCGCCGAGGGCCCGAACACGGCGATCCCCGCCTCCTCCAGGCGGTCGGTCAGTCCGTCCACCAGCGGCGCCTCGGGTCCCACCACGACCAGGTCGCAGTGCAGCCGCACGGCAAGCGCCGTCAGGCCCTCCAGATCGGAGGTCGGCACATCGTGCAGGGTCGCGTGCTGTGCGATCCCGGGGTTCCCCGGGGCGGCGTGCAGCTCGGTCAGCCGGGGCGACTGAGCCAGCTTCCAGGCGAGCGAATGCTCGCGACCACCCGATCCGATCAGAAGGACGCGCATTGGACGCCGCCGAGTCTACTATGGCCGCTTGGCGACGGGCACGAGGTAGACGGGGATGCGCGACCGGCGCGCCGTCCGCTGCGGCTCCTGCGACCATGCGAAGTCGCCCAGCAGGCCCTTGTCCGGATCGGCGCCCATCACGATCACGTCGATCTTGCGGGCCTTGGCCTCCTGCAGAAACCGCTTGCGCGGCCGCCGGGTCGAGAGCACCATCGCGGTCACGTCGAACCCGGCTTTCTCCAGGGTTTCGACCGCCCGGCGGGCGTTCAGGCGCTGCTCGTCCCACTCGTGCCGGGTGGGCTGCAGCCCCGGGTTGGGGAATCCCAGGCCGGTGCCCCACACGCGCGCGACCGTCATCACGAACAACCTGGCGTGCTGGGGGCGAGCGAGCTCCATCGCCCGCACCAGCACGTCGTGGGTGAATGGGCGGCCCTCGGACGCAACCATCACTCTGTTGATGGTCAGCGTGTCGGGGTCCGGTGGGGGCGCTGCCGGTCTCAGCATCGCCCCCACCTTATCCCGCGTTGGTCAGTCGCCCGTTGCAGGTGCCGACAGCTCGCCTCGGCCCTCGGCCTGGTGCTTCGGGTCCTCGACTCGCTTCCGGTACCAGTACAGCGGCAGGTAGCTGAGCAGGATCGCCCAGCCGATGAAGAAGTAGATCCGCGTGTCGTTGCCTCCCAGCGCCGCGTTCGGCAGCGACGTGTAGACGAGTCCGCCGAAGCTCCAGATGATGAAGTAGAGGATCGCCATGGCGACCGCGATGTACTTCATCCACTCCGGCAGCCGCACCGGCCGGCGCATGTCGGGCCTGAAGTTACGCAGCAGGTAGTAGCCGACCAGCACCGGGATGAACGAGGCCAGATAGCCCACGTTCGACAGCGAGTAGATCTCCACCGCGCCGCCCGTGAACACGAGCAGGATCGAGCACACCACGTTGAAGCCCATCGAGAATCCGGGCACGCCGTGGCGGTTGACGTTGGCGAAGATGCGCGGGAAGTCGCCGTCGATGGACATCTGGTGCAGCGCCCGAGCGGAACCCATGATGGCATTCAGCACGCTCAGGCAGAGCGCGATTATCAGCATGATCGCGATCGTCCAGTCGAGCCAGCTCGCACCCGTCCCGAACACGGCTGACGCGAAGTCCGAGAAGAT
>JBQCGJ010000279.1:0-13294 GCA_051955775.1 Gaiellales bacterium
CAGGGCGGCGTGCAGGGCGTCAGCCGCGAGGGCAACACATTCACGGTTGTGGCCGTGCGGCTGAAGCGGGGTTTCCAGATCGGCCATGCCGATGCGGGCAGCGTCCAGCAGCTCGCGCCCCTCCGCCAGCTCGCATGCCAGGTCGGCCGCGGCCACGGCGTGCGGACAGCCGAAGGCGCGGTGCCGCGCCCCGCTGATCCGGCCGTCGGTGACGGCCAGCTCGATGCGCAGGGCGTCCCCGCAGGATGGGTTGCCGGCCTGGCCGACGGCCGCGCTGGGGCCGGCCGATCCGGCCCGGGCGCCGCTCAGCGAGCGGTCGATGACGGCCTTGGAGTACACGGCTGGACTGTAGTTGCCTCCATGGCGTGCCAGCTCTGCGGCCTATGTATCAAACGATACGTACGCTGGGTATCGGGTGAAGCGGTACCGGGTGCGCGCGGCGCCTACCCTCGGCTCAGGTTTCGGGTCGCAGGGAAAGGAGCAGTGCCATGACTCGGAGGAAGCAGGTGGCGCGAACGATCGGGGCGGCTGCAGTCGCCCTCGGGCTGATGGCGCAGGCCGCGCAGGCTCGTCCGATCGGGATGTCGCCGGGTGGACCCGATGAACAGCCGTCAGCGCCGGCGCATCAGGCGCCACTGACCAACCGCGGGCCGTTGGGGGCCGCGGTTGCGGCCGCAAACCGCGACACAGCGCGGTCGCAGTGGGAGGCGCGGAACGCGTCCCCGCTGGTCGCCAAGCTGAGGGGCGGAATTCCCGCTTCGCCGGCCGCGGTATCCCGCCAGGTCGCGGGATCGCCCGGGCACAGCCTGAACGGGATGCAAATCGCCGGAGGGGCCGCCATCATCGTGCTCGTGGGGGCGCTGGGCACGATGCTGTTCCGGCAACGGCCCGGCTGGCCGGCCACCGCCTGACCACCACAACGACCGCCCGGGGCGCCGGTCTGATACGGCTCCGGGCGGTCGGCGGCTGCTCGAGATCGACCGCGAGACGGCGGAGCTGATGCTCAGAGCGCCAGCGCGCCGGCCCGAAGCTGCTCGAGGCAGCCCGTCAGCGCCGCCACGAACCCCCGTACGTCCTCGGAGGTCGTGCTGAGCCCGAGCGACACCCGGATCACGCTGCGCGCGTCCTGCTTCGACATGCCCTGCGCCAGCAGCACGTAGCTCGGCTCGGCCTCGCCGCTGGCGCACGCCGATCCGGCCGCGACGCCGAACCCGGCCCGGTCGAGCGCCAGCACGAGCAACTCCGCGCGGATCCCCTCCACCAGCAGGAGCGCATGTCCGGGCAGCCGCCCCGCCTCGGCTGACACCACCCGCACACCGGGCGGCAGCGAGCGCTCCAGAAGCTCCCGGTTCGCCCTCCGCTCGTCGTGCGCCGACCGCCCGGCCTCCAGCGCCGCGGCGAACCCGACCACGCCTGCGACGTTCTCGGTGCCGGAGCGCAGGCCATGCTCCTGACCGCCGCCCAGGATCAGCGGCGGCGTGCGGCCCGGGTCACGGGTGAGCAGGCAGCCCACGCCCTTCGGGCCGTGCAGCTTGTGTGCCGAGAACGCCATCGTGTCCGCCCCCGACGAGCCGAAGTCGACCACGAGCGACGCCGCCGCCTGCACCGCATCCACGTGCAGCGGCACGTCCGCCGCCGCGCACACCTCGGCCGCCTCGGCCACCGGCTGGATGACGCCGGTCACGTTGTTCGCCCACATCACCGCGCACAACCGGTCGCCGGGCCGCACCAGCTGCTCGAGGGCGTCCACATCCACCACGCCGGACGCGTCCACCGGGGCCCATGCCACCTCGAACCCGCGCCGCTCCAGCGCCAGCGCGGGCTCGCGCACCGCGGGGTGCTCGACGGCGGAGGCCACGAGCCGGCCCGGCGGTTCACCCGCCAGCCCCATCACGGCCTGATTGTCAGCCTCGGTGCCGCCCGACGTGAACACCACCTGCTCCGGCTCGGCGCCGGTCAGCTCCGCCACCGTGCGACGGGCGTCCTCCAGCCCCACGCGGGCCGCCCGGCCCGCGGCGTGTGGCTCCGAGGCGTTTCCGAAGCGCTCGTCCAGGTACGGCCGCATCGCGTCGAACGCCTGCGCATCCAGCGCGGTCGTGGCCGCGTGGTCGAGGTACACGTAGTTCACGAGCTCTAGGCTAGACCTGCGGGACCAGGCCGGCGCCTGAGGCTGGGCTTGCGGCCACTTTCAGGATGCTTCGACCGCAACGACCTCCGCCTCGGCGCGGGATATATGTCGCACGACGTTTGAGAGAAGTGCGCTTTGGAAACTGGCGCCGGCTCTCACAGGGTAGATCATTCCCGCGGTTTTGCCACCCTCCGCCCATATTCGGCCAGCACTGGCGCCGGGATCTCGCTGGGCGACCCGGTCAGCGGGTCGACGCCGCCCTGTCCCTTGGGGAACGCGGTCACGTCGCGCAGCGACTCGGCCCCGGCCAGGATCATCGCCATCCGCTCGATACCGTAGGCGATCCCGCCGTGCGGCGGCGCTCCCATGCTGAGCGCCCGCAGCAGGAACGAGAACTTCTCCTCGGCCTCCTGCTCGGAGATCCCCAGCAGCCCGAACACCCGCCGCTGCACGTCCTGGCGGTGGATCCGGATCGAGCCGCCCCCCACCTCGTTGCCGTTCAGCACCATGTCGTACTGCTGTGAACGCGCCGCCACCGGGTCGGAGTCAAACGTCTCCTCGTACTCCGGCATGGGCGACGTGAAGGGGTGGTGGGCCGCCTTCCAGCGATTCTCGTCGGGCAGCCACTCGAACATCGGGAACCCGGTCACCCACAGGAACTCGTACCGCGACTCGTCGATCAATCCCAGCTTCTGCCCCAGATGCAGGCGCAGCGGCCCCAGCACGCGCACCGCGGCCTCCGCCTGGTCGGCCACCAGAAATACCGTGTCGCTCGGCCCTGCGCTGCACGCCTGCACGATCGCGTCCACCTCGCCCGGGCTCAGGAACTTGGCGATCGGCGACTCCACGGCGCCGTCCTCGGCCACCCTCAGCCAGGCCACGCCCTTGCCGCCCCAGGTCTTTGCGAACGCGACCAGATCGTCGAAGTCCTTGCGCGAGAAGCCCTGCGCGCCCGGCGCCGCGAAGCCGCGCACGACGCCGCCCTCGTCGATCGTCGACCGGAAGGCCCGGAACTCGGTCTGGCTGAGCACCTCGGTGACGTCCGAGATCTCGCATCCGAAGCGCAGATCCGGCTTGTCCATCGCGTAGCGAAGCTGGGCCTCGTCCCAGGTCATGCGCCGGAACGGCGTGGGGATCTCGACCCCCAGCACGTTTCGCCACACCAGCGCCCACAGGCCCTCCATCAGCTCGAACAGCTCATCGCGGGTAACGAATCCCATCTCCAGGTCGAGCTGCGAGAACTCGGCGGTGCGGTCGGCCCGCGTCGCCTCATCGCGGAAGCAGCGGGCGATCTGGTAGTAGCGCTCATAGCCCGCGATCACGTACATCTGCTTGAACGTCTGCGGCGACTGCGGCAGCGCGTAGAACTTGCCGGGGTGGGTGCTGGTGGGCACGACGAACTCGCGCGCACCCTCCGGCGTCGACTTGTACAGGATCGGCGTCTCCAGCTCCCAGAAGCCGTGCTCCTCGAGGTAGCGGCGGATGGTCTGGGTGAGCCGGAAGCGCACCCACAGGTTGTGCCGCATCTGGTCGCGGCGCAGGTCGAGGTAACGGTGGCGCAGGCGCAGCGGCTCGTCGACGTTGTCCTCGTCGAGCTGGAACGGCAGCACCGCCGCCCGCGACAGGATCATCATCCGCTCCACCCACACCTCCACCTCGCCGGTGGCCAGCTTGGGGTTGACCGTCTCCGGCGAACGCAGCCGCACCTCGCCGTCGATCTCGATCACGAACTCGTTTCGCAGCTCGTGGGCGCCCTCGTGCACCTCGGGGTTAAGGTCGGGATGAAACACCAGCTGCGCCAGCCCCGCGGGGTCGCGCAGATCCACGAACACCAGCCCGCCGTGGTCGCGGCGGCGGGCGACCCAGCCGGCCAGCCGCACCCGCGTGCCCTGGTCGCCGCCGCGCAGGTCTCCGCCCAGATGTGTTCGATAGCTCACGAAAGCTCTGCCGCCAGCTCGTCCAGCGCCACCTCGCGCTGCTGGCCGGTATTCATATCTCGGACGGCGGCGGCGCCGCGCGACCACTCGTCCTCGCCGACGATCACCGTCGTGTGGGCGCCCTGCCGGCCGGCGTGCTCGAGCATTCGGCGAAGCGAGCGGTTCCCGAACACCGGCTCGGCCCGTCTGCCCGCGGCGCGGACTGCGTCCATGATCGCGAACACCCGCGGCCTGGCCGGGGCGTGCGGTACGGCGAAGCAGATCCACGGCTGCCTGCCTGCGGGGGCTGACTCGCCCACGATCTCCAGGATCCGCTCCACGCCGGCCCCAAAGCCGACGCCCGGCGCGGGCGGGCCGCCGAGCTGCTCGGACAGGCCGTCGTAGCGCCCGCCGGCTCCGATCGCCGCCTGCGCGCCCAGCTCGTCCGAGGTGAACTCCCAGGTCGTACGCATGTAGTAGTCGAGGCCGCGCACGAGGCTGGGCACCAGCTCGTACGCGACGCCGCGGGCGTCCAGGTGCTCGCGCACCGCCGCGAAGTGGGCGGCGCACTCCTCGCACAGGTGGTCGGTGATGCGCGGCGCCCCCCGCAGCACGTCCTGGCAGCCCGGGTTCTTGCAGTCGAGCACGCGCAGCGGGTTGCTGCGGCGGCGCTCGCGGCACTCCTCGCACAGCTCGTCCAGGTGCTGGTCGAGGTAGGCCACCAGCAGCTCGACGTAGGCCGGGCGGCAGTTGGCGTCGCCGATCGAGTTCAGCTCCAGCACCGAGCGGGCGCCGATCGCGTCGTACCACCGCCCCTGCAGGGCGATCACCTCGGCGTCCACCGCCGGGTCGTCCGAGCCGATCGCCTCCACCCCGAACTGGTAGTGCTCGCGGTAGCGCCCGCGCTGCACCTTGTTGTACCGGAACATGCCGGCCAGGTAGTACTGCTTGACCGGCTGCGGCAGCCGGCTCATGCCGTTTTCGATATACGCCCGCATGACACCCGCCGTGCCCAACGGGCGCAATGTCAGCGAACGGTCGCCGCGGTCCGTGAACGTGTACATCTCCTTGCGCACGACATCGGACGTCTCGCCGGAGGTGCGCGCGTACACGCCGGTGTCTTCGAACGTGGGCGTGACGATCTCCGTGAACCCGGCCCGCTCGAAGACGCCGATCGCGTGATCGACCACCCACCGCCGGCGCGCCGCCTCCTCCCGGAACCAGTCGCGCGTCCCGGGCGGGCGCTGGAACGCGCCGCTCACGTCCGCAGTCCGGCCAGGAACGGGTTCACGGCCTGCTCGCGGCCGAGCGTCGTGGCCGGCCCGTGTCCGGACAGCACGACCGTCTGCGGCGGCAGCGCCTCGATCAGCTTTCGGATGCTCGCGATGAGGGTGTCGTGGTCGCCGCCTGCCAGATCGCTGCGACCCACCCCGCCGTCGAACAGCACGTCGCCCGAGAACAGGAGCCCCTCGGCGGCGTAGGCGATCGAGGCCCGGGTGTGACCGGGCACCGCATAGGTCGAGAACTCGATTCCCGCCGCAGCCACCGTGTCGCCCTCCTCCACCAGCACGTCGGGCTCGTAGGGCGCCGGCCCGAACGTGCGCAGGTCGTCGGCCTCCCCGGCCGGCATGTACACGGGCGCCGACGTGGCCTCGGCGACCCTGCTGACGGCGCCGATATGGTCGAGGTGGCCGTGCGTGACGAGGATCGCGCGGGCCGTCCAGCCGTGCTCTGCCAGCCGCTCGATGACCCGCTGCGGCTCGTCGCCGGGATCGACGACGACCGCGTCGGACGCGCCCTCGCGGGCGACCAGGTAGCAGTTCGTCTGGTAAGGGCCGAGCGGTAGCCGCACCACCTCGAGGGGTGGCGAGGTCAGAGCTTCCCCTGCTGCTTCAGGTAGCGCTTGTACGCCCACCGCTCGGTGAGCAGCGTGACACCCGCGAACATGCAGAACATCCACAGCGCGAACAGGACCTTCTGCGCGGGAGACTGCTTCCCGCCCAGCGGGGTGTACAGCAGCAGCCCGAGGAACACCACGCAGAGGATGCCGGAGCGCTTGATCGCCCGGCTCAGCGACGGCGGCTGGGGGACGCCCCGGCCACGTGGGGGTGCGCTCTTGGCGCTCGAACGGCCCTTGGGTTTGGCCTCCTCGTCGTCCCGCTCGATCTGCGTGTCGACGCCCCTGCCGTGGGCCCGGGCGCGCTGGTAGCGGCGACGCTGCTGCTTCTTCGTGGCCATCCACGCAGTGTACCGAGCGGACGGTCGTTCAGAGCGCTTCCAGGCGGGCCAGCAGGCGGGCCGCCTCGTCGGTCTTGCCGGCCCGCTCCAACTGCTCGATCTGGTCGGCCAGCTCACGTGCCTGAGGGCCGCGGGGGGAGTACGCCAGCCGCTCCCGATACGTGTGACGCGCCCGTCCCGAAAGTGTCGCGGCCATCGGTTCAGTAGCTGGTCCGGTTACGACCGGTGTTGGTGGTTCGCGACGGATGTGCGCGGATTCAGCCGGGGTCGGCGCGACGGCCGGTGCCAGCGCCGCCGGCACCGGCTGAGGCGGCGGAACCGGCCGTGGCGGCGTCTCCTCGGCCTCCTCCTCCAGCTCGGCGATCGGCTGCCGGGCCAGCCGGCCCAGCTGGGCGCCGGCCAGGGTCCATGCGATCCCGAAGCCGCACGCGGTCACCGCCTGTCGAAGCCACGTGAAGCCCCGCGCCCGCCCCGTCACCTGCACCTCCACGAACCCCGAGCCCACGTGCCCGCGCAGGGCCAGGTAGGTGGACGCGGCCAGCACGGCCACCGCCAGCGCCGCCAGCCCGTACGCCAGCCCCGCGGTCAGCCGCAGCACAGGCTCGCGCCACCCGCGCAGAGACGCTCCCCGAGCCACGCCCCACAGGGTCAGGCCAAGCCCCACCGTGAACACCAGCCCGTGCTCCAGGCGCACCGTCCACAGCCCGTACACCAGCCGGTCGGCGGTGCCCAGCGTGCTGGACGGCGCCGCCTCGACGAGCGCATCGGCGACCACGGCCAGGCCCGCCGCAACCAGTCCCAGCCCGGCCACCGCCGCCGCCTCACCCGCAGGCAGCGACTCCAGCCGATGCAGCTTCACAACCATCGTCCCCGTTTGATCACGGCGTCCACGTCGCCGGCCGGCAGATGGTATGCCACGAACCGCCAGTCGGGGGCGTTGACGAGCGTGATGTCGGCGTCGTAGCCGACCGCCAGCCGGCCGATCCGATCCGATCGTCCAAGCACCCAGGCGGCGTTCACCGTGCATGCGGCCAGCGCCTCGGCCACGGACAGGCCGAGCTGGGTGCAGGCCATCCACATCACTGTCGGCAGCGAGTGGCAGAACGCGCTTCCGGGGTTGAAATCCGTGGCCAGGGCGACGATCCCGCCGGCGTCGATGAGCGCCCGCGCAGGAGGCAGGGTGCGCCGCAGCTGGAGCGCGGCCACCGGCAGCACCACGCCCGCCACGTCGCTTGCGGCCAACCTGGCGACGCCGTCCGGCCCGGTCTGCTCGAGGTGGTCGACCGAGCGCGCGCCCAGCGCCACGGCCAGCTCGATGGCGCCGCTCTCGGTGAACTGGTCGCCGTGGATACGCAGCGTCAGGCCGTGGCCTCCGGCAGCCCGCAGGTAGCGGTCGGCCTGCTCGGCGGTGAACGCACCGCGCTCCAGGAACACGTCCGCGGCCTCGGCCACCTCGGCCGCGTCCGGCAGCACGTCCGCGATCACATGGTCGAGGTACTCATCGCCGTTCCCGAACTCGGGCGGCACGGCATGGGCGCCAAGGAAGGTGGCGGTGGTCTCGATGGGGTGCTGACCGGCCACCGCCTGCAGGCTGGCCAGCTCGGTGTCGCGGTCGAGCCCGTATCCCGACTTGCCCTCGGCGGTGGTGGTGCCGGACGCCCGCATCCAGGACAGGTGCCGGCGCACCGCCCGCGCGATGCCGCTCGGGCCGGCCTCGCGGGTGGCCCGCACGGTGGACATGATGCCGCCGCCCTCGGCGTGGATCCGCTCGTAGTCGGCGCCCTGCGCACGCAGGTCGAACTCGCCCGCGCGGTTGCCGCCGAACGCCGGGTGGGTATGGCAGTCGACCAGGCCGGGGATGGCGATCCGCCGCTGACAGTCCAGCGCCGGCAACTCGGCGTATCCGACCTTGACCTCGTCCGGCGGCCCGACGGCCGCGATCCGCCCGTCCACCACGGCGATGGCCGCCGGCTCGTGCACCTCGACCCGCGCCGGGTCGCCGCCCCGAAGCGGCGCGCCCGCTCCCGCCGGGGACACGGCGGCGGTCAGGTTGACCATCAGGTAGGACGGCGGCTCGGGCGCGGGGACGCGATTCACCGGCGAGCCCTACGCGCGCCCATAGGCAGGGATGCTTCCACCGGACAGCGGCGCAGAGGCATCCGAGCACAGCCACTCGATGACCTCTGCCAACTCCGCTCCGGTCGTCCACCGGGAGAAGTCGGCGTCCGGGTTCTCGGCCCGGTTGCGCGGCGTGTCCACGATCTTCACGACCACCTCGTTGGCCCGGATGCCGGCGGTGCGCACCTCCGCGTTGACCACCTGCATCAGGCCGCGCAGCGCGAACTTGGACACCAGGTAGGCCGATGCGCCCGGAAACGGCGCGGCGGCCGCGGACGTCCCGATGTACACGATCGATCCGCGTCCCGCCGACTTCATGGCCGGCAGCACCGCGCTGGTCATGTTGTGCGCAGTCTCCAGGTTGACCTCGAACTGGGCCCGCCACACGTCGGCCGGCGTGTCCTCGAGCGCGCCGGCCATGGCGAAGCCGCCCGCGATGTTGGCCAGCGCCTCGACCGAGCCGAACCGCTCCAGCGCGGCCGCAACAGCGGCCTGCGCCTGCTCCGGATCGGCCACATCGGCCTCCACCGGAAGCACACCGTCCGGGAGGCCGGCGATCGACGAGCCGGAGCGGTGGCACGCGGCCACCTGCCAGCCCTGCTCCACGAACCGGTCGAGCACCGCTCTGCCCCATCCTCCGGTCACCCCCGTGAGGATGGCCGTCCTGCCGGCCGCCACCCGCTACCCCTCCATGGGCAGCCGGACGCCGCGCTCGTGGGCGGTCTCCAGCGCCTCCGGATAGCCCGCGTCGGCGTGCCTGGCGACGCCGATCCCCGGGTCGTTCGTGAGCGCCCGCTCGAGCCGCTCGTCCATCTCGCGGGTGCCGTCGGCGACGATCACCAGTCCCGCGTGGATGGAGTTGCCGATGCCGACGCCGCCACCATGATGCACCGACACCCACGAGGCGCCGGACGCGGTCGACAGCAACGCGTTCAGGATCGGCCAGTCGGCGATCGCGTCCGACCCGTCTCGCATGGCCTCCGTCTCCCGGAACGGCGACGCCACCGATCCCGTGTCCAGGTGGTCGCGGCCGATCACCACCGGCGCCGACACCTCGCCCCGCCGCACCAGGTCGTTGAAGATCAGCCCGGCCCTGGCCCGGTCGCCGTAGCCCAGCCAGCAGATGCGGGAGGGCAGGCCCTGGAACGCCACCCGCTCGGGCGCCAGCCGCAGCCAGCGCTGGAGCAGGGCGTCGTCGGGGAAGGCCTCCAGCAGCGCCCGGTCGATGCGGTGGATGTCGGCCGGGTCGCCGGACAGCGCCGCCCACCGGAACGGCCCGGCTCCGCGGCAGAACAGCGGCCGCACGTAGGCGGGCACGAACCCCGGGAAGTCGAACGCCCGCTCCAGGCCCGCATCCAGCGCCTCCGTGCGCAGATTGTTTCCGTAGTCGAAGACGTGGCTGCCCGCCTCGAGCAGGTCGAGCATGGCCTGCACGTGGGCGACCGCGGTGCGCCGAGCCTCCTGCACGTACCGGTCCGGGTCGGCTGTTCGCAGCTCCAGCGCCTGTTCCAGCGTTATCTCATTCGGCACGTAGCCGTTCAGCATGTCGTGCGCCGAGGTCTGATCGGTGACCAGGTCGAACGCGACGCCGCGGGCGGCGATCTCCCCGAACACGTCCGCGGCGTTGCCCAGCAGGCCCACCGACACGCCGCGACCGGCCTCGGCGTGCCCCCGCACGCGCGCCAGGGCGTCGTCCAGGTCGTCGGCCACCTCGTCCAGATACCGGGTCTCCAGCCGGCGCTGGATGCGGTGCGGGTCGATCTCGACGTTCAGCGACGCGGCGCCGGCCAGCGACGCGGCCAGCGGCTGGGCGCCGCCCATGCCGCCGAGACCGGCCGTGAGCACCGTGCGGCCGGCCAGGTCGGGACTGCCCCAGTGCTTCTCGCCTGCAGCGGCAAAGGTCTGAAACGTGCCCTGCAGGATGCCCTGACTGCCGATGGAGATCCACGACCCCGCCGTCATCTGGCCGTACATGGTGAGTCCCTGCGCCTCCAGCAGCCGGAACTCGTCCCAGGTGGCGAACCGGGGCACCAGCATGGAGTTGGCCAGCAGCACACGGGGCGCGCCGGGATGCGTGCGGAACACCGCCACCGGCTTGCCGCTCTGCACCAGCAGCGTCTCGTCGTTCTCCAGCGTCAGCAGCGTGCGTACGATTGCGCGCAGCGCGTCGGGATCGCGGGCAGCCTTGCCCGAGCCGCCGTAGACGATCAGCCGGGATGGATCCTCGGCCACGTCCGGGTCGAGGTTGTTGAGCAGCATGCGCAGGGCGGCCTCCTGATGCCAGCCCTTGCAGCGGCGCTCGGTGCCGTGCGGCGCGTGGATCTCGGTGAGATCGCCAACCAGCGCCTCGACGTCGGATGTGAGCGAGCTTGTGGCCATGACCCCACCGTACCAAGACGTGGGGTTAAACACCGCATGGTCACAGCCCCTCCGGGGTAGGCTGGGCTCATGCTGCGGCGTCTGGCCCTGGTGTGCGCGGTCGCCATATCGGCCACATGGGCGACGGCCTCGCCCGCCGGCGCCGTGACGGGCCGCCTGCAGCGCATCCTGAGCGGCCTCGACCAGCCGCTCTACCTGACCGCTCCTCCGGGCGACACGCACCGCCTGTTCATCGTCGAGAAGGGCGGCCGGATCGTGATCGACGACAGCGGGCACTTGCGATCGACGGCGTTTCTGAACATCTCGAAGCTCGTGTCCACCGGCGGGGAGCAGGGCCTGCTGGGGCTGGCCTTCGATCCGGCGTACGCCACCACCGGCCGGTTCTTCGTCTCGTACACGAACCGCGACGGCAACAGCCGGATCGCCCAGTACCGGGTGCTGCCGAACCACCCCAACCTCGCCAATCCCTACTCCCGCCGGATCCTGGTGGCATTTCACCAGCCCTACTCCAACCACAACGGTGGGGACATCGCCTTCGGCCCCGGCGGCAACCTGTTCATGGGCTTCGGCGACGGCGGCAGCGAGGGCGACCCGCATCTGTACGGGCAACGGCGCACGGGCTTCCTGTCCAAGATCCTGCGCATGCACGTAAACGTCCCCCACCCGCACCCAAGCATGTACGCCTACGGCCTGCGAAACCCGTGGCGGTTCAGCTTCGACTCGGTCACCGGCGGGCTGTGGATCGGCGATGTGGGCCAGAACAGCTGGGAGGAGATCGACCACATCGGCCGGCGCACCGCGGCCGGCGTCAACCTCGGCTGGAGCTACTACGAGGGCGATCACGTGTTCAAGCGGCAGCCGATCAACCGCCGCCGGCTGGCCTTCCCGGTCGCCGAGTATCCGCACAACGCCTCGCCCGCCAACTGCGCGGTCACCGGCGGCTACGTGTACCACGGCCGGGACGTGCCGACGCTCGACGGCTACTACATCTTCGCCGACTTCTGCTCGGGCCGGATGTGGCGGCTGCGGCCTCCCCACGGGCGACCCGTCGAGATGTCGGCCAGCCGCCAGGTCACCCAGATCTCCTCGTTCGGCGAGGGCAACGCCGGCGGGCTGTACGTGATCTCGTTGTCGGGCAGCATCTACAAGCTGGTGGCGGGGACTCGCGGCGGCGGCACCGGCCCGCCCTCAGCGCAGGTCGCCGACCGCGCCTTCCACTGCCTGAAGCATCCGCCCTTCGGCTAGCTCGGCGGCCACCGCCTCGATATCGGTGCTCAGAGAGCGGTCGGAATCCAGGTGGGCGGACAGCCTGCGCACCTCGGCGTGCAGAGCCGCCACCCCCGGCCCGGGCCGCAACGGGGCCAGGAAATCCAGGCCCTGCGCGCCGCACAGGAGCTCCACCGCCAGCACACGCTCGACGTTCGCCGCAACCCGCCACAGGTGCACCGCCGCCGTTGCCCCCATCGACACGTGATCCTCCTGGCCGGCCGAGGTGGGGATCGAGTCGACGCTGGCCGGGTGGGCCAGCACCTTGTTCTCGGACACCAGGCTGGCCGCCACATACTGGGCGATCATGAAGCCGCTGTTGAGCCCGCCGTCGCGGGTCAGGAAGGCGGGTTGGCCCTCCGACATCGTCGGGTTCAGCATGCGCTCGGTGCGCCGCTCCGAGATACCGCCCAGCTCCGCCAGCGCGATCTTCAGCATGTCCAGGGCGAACGCCACCGGCTCGCCGTGGAAGTTCCCGTTCGACATCACCTCCTGCTGCTCGGCCAGCACCAGCGGGTTGTCGGTCGACGAGTTGAGCTCGATCGCGATCACCCGCTGCGCGTAGTCCAGCGCGTCGCGCACGGCGCCGTGCACCTGAGGCGAGCAGCGCAGCGAGTAGGCGTCCTGCACGCGCCCGCACCAGCGGTGCGAGGCCACGATCTGGGAGTCGTCCAGCAGCCTGAACAGGTTGGCCGCAGAATCCGCCTGACCGGGGTGCGGACGCAGCGCCTGCAGCTCCGGCGCGAACGGGGTGCGCGACCCGCGCACGCACTCGATGGTCTGCGCGGCGGCCAGGTCGGCGATCCGCACCATGCGCCGGGCACGGGCCACCACCAGCGCGCCCACCGCAGCCATGAACTGCGTGCCGTTGACCAGGGCCAGGCCCTCCTTCGCGGCCGGCACCAGCGGCTCCAGCCCGGCCCTGCGCATGGCCTCGCCGCCGTCCATCTCCTCGCCGTCCATCCATGCCCGGCCCTCGCCCACCAGCACCAGCCCCAGGTGGGCCAGTGGCGCCAGGTCGCCTGAGGCGCCGAGCGAGCCCCGCGAGGGCACGACCGGCCGCACCGCCGTGTCGAGCAGGTCGACGAGCAGCTGCACCGTCTCCCGGCGCACCCCGGAGCTGCCCTTGGCCAGGGTGTTGGCCCGCAGCAGCACGGCCGCCCGCACCACCTCGTCGGGGAACGGCTCGCCCACCCCGCAGGCGTGGCTGCGCAGCAGGTTCAGCTGGAGCTGGGTGACCTGGTCCTGC
>JBQCGJ010000280.1:0-4246 GCA_051955775.1 Gaiellales bacterium
GCCGGCGACCTGGCCGGCGAGCTTTCGCGGGGGATGCTGCAGCGGCTGTCGCTGGCCCGCGCCACCCTGCACCGGCCGCAGCTGCTGCTGCTGGACGAGCCCACCGCCAGCCTGGACGCCGACGGGCTCGAGGTGCTCGACCGGCTGCTGGCCGAGAACGGGCGGACTGTCGTGATCTCGACCCATGAGCCCTCCAGGTTCGCGACCGCCGACCGGGCGGTGCGGCTCGACGCCGGCCGGGTGAGCGCGTGAGCGGCGGCGCCCGCGCCGTGCGCGCGCTGGTGCGCAAGGATCTGGTGCTGGAGCTTCGCGGGCGCGAGGTCGTACCCGCCATGGCGGCGTTCGCGCTGGCCGCCTTCGCGCTGTTCCGGTTCGGCCTGGGCGGCCGCACGCTGGCCGGCGGGACGCGCGCGGCAGTCGGCCTGCTGTGGGTGGCCACGGTGTTCACCGCCATGCTGGGGCTGCTGCGGGCGTTCGCCGCCGAGCGCGAGAGCAGGCTGTGGGACGGCCTGCTGGGGGCGCCCATCGACCGCGCATGGCTGTGGCTGTCGCGTGCACTGTCGCTGCTCGTGTTTCTGATCGCGGTGCAGGTGGTGGCGCTGCCGCTGTTCTGGCTGTTCTTCCTCCAGGAGGGCCCGGCGCCCTCGTATCCGGTGCTGATCGCAGCGCTCGTCTTGTGCGATGTGGGCATGGCCGCGCTGGGGGCGATGGTGGCCGGACTGGCCTCCGGCGTGCGCACCCGGGAGGTGCTCCTGCCGGTGCTCTTCCTGCCCTTCGCGGTGCCGCTTGTGCTGGTCTGCGTGAGCCTCACTACGGGCACGATTTCCCCGCAAACAAGCGGGTTTCATGTGGCGCAGCGGCTGGCCTTCCTGGCCCTCTATGATACGATCTTCGCCCTCTTGGGGTGGGCTCTGTTCGAGTACGTCGTGGAGGAGTGAGAGAGTGAGCAGTGCGAACGGGGCCCGAGTCGACCGCGCGACAGCGGCGGCCGTGGCGGCCGCCGTGCTGATGACCGCGGCACTCGCGCTCATCTTCTTCTACGTCCCCAACGACGCCGATCAGGGCTTCTCGCAGCGCATCTTCTACTTCCACGTGCCGATCGCCCTGACCACGTACACCTGCTTCGGGTGGGGCGCGTTCAACGCCGCGCGGCTGCTGTGGACGGGGAACATGAGCTACGACCTGCGCAGCTATGTGCCACTGCATCTGGGCACGGTGTTCGGCACGCTGACCCTGATCACCGGCTCGATCTGGGCCAACTACTCGTGGGGGGTGTGGTGGGATTGGAGCTCCACCGAGCTGAACACCTTCCTCATCATCTTCCTCTTCTACTGCGCGTATTTCATGCTCCGCTACTCGGTCGAGCCGGGCGAGCGGCGGGCCCGCTTCTCGGCGGTGTACGCCCTGCTCGGCGTGGGGCTGATCCCGGTCTCGGTGCTGGCCGTGCACCTCGGTCAGGACATCATCCACCCCATCACCTTCACCCGTCACGGCGCCAACATGGACAACTCGATGCTGCTCACCTTCCTGGTGTCGCTGGCGGCGATGCTGACCCTGGCGTACGCCATGTACGAGGTGGAGATGCGCGGCAAGCGGCTTGACGAGCGCGTCGCCAGGATCCGCCGCCTGGCCCGGGGCAGCGCGTGATCCTGACTTCCGAGGTCAGCGTGACGATGGTGCGGTATGTCGCCGCGGTGTACGGTGTTGCGTGGATCGTGACCCTCGCGTACGTCGTCATCCTGAACTCCAAGCTCGGCCGGCTGGAGCGCCAGCTGGACGAGATCGTGGGGATCCTCGAGCAGCGAGGCGGGGATGGCTGAGCCGGCCCCGGTCAGCCTGCTGCTGGTCGGCACCAACCACCGCCACGCGCCGATCGACGTGCGCGAACGGCTGGCGGCCCGCGACCATGGACGCGAGCTTGTCGACGACCTGATGCTGCACGACTCGGTGGCCGAGGCCGTCGGCCTGTCGACCTGCAACCGGTGCGAGCTGTATCTCGTCGGCTCGGACACCGACGCCATGCGCGCGGCGGCCGTCCAACGGCTCTCGGTGTATTCGCGGCATGGGGTCACCGAGCTCGATCCGCTGCTCTATGTGCGCCACGGGGGCGACGTGGCCGAGCACCTGTTTGCGGTCGCCGGCGGACTTGACTCGCTGGTTCCAGGTGAGGCCCAGATTCTGTCGCAGATCCGCGAGGCGTACGTGGGGGCGGCCGAGGCCGGCTCGACCGGCCCGGTGTCGAGCCGGCTGTTCCACTCAGCCATCGAGGCCGGCAAGCGGATCCGGCACGAGACGGCGATCGGGGCCGGCGGCGCCTCGGTGGCGTCCGTGGCGGCGGAGCTGGCCCGGGAGCGGCTGGGCTCGCTGGAATCGGCAACGGTGCTGGTGATCGGCGCCGGCAAGATCGCAGAGCTGGCAGCCGCCAACCTGGCCGCCCGCGGCGCGGGCCGGATCCTTGTCGCCAACCGCAGCCCCCAGCGCGCGGGTGAGCTGGCCCGGCGGGTGGGCGGCGAGGCGGTGCCGTTCGAGCGGCTCGGATGGGCGGTGGCCGAGTCGGACGTCGTGGTGTCGTCCACCTCGTCGGCGGAGCCGGTGCTGCAGGCCGCCGACGTGCCCCCCGGGCGGCGCGTGCTGATCGACCTGGCGATCCCGTTCGACGTGGATCCGGCGGTGCAGCACATCGAGGGCGTGTCGCTGGTGCACATCGACGACCTGGAGGACACGGTGCGGCGCACCATCGCCCGCCGGGAGGGTGAGGCGCAGCGCGGGCGCGCGATCGCCGCCGAGCAGGCCGTGGAGTTCCGGGGCTGGATGGCCGCGCTCGAGGTGGTGCCGGCGATCACGTCGCTGCGGGCATTGGCGGAGCAGATCCGGCTGGCCGAACTGGAGCGCGCGGAGGGCCGCTGGGAGAACCTCAGCGATGCCGACCGGGCTCGCCTCGACGCGCTCACCAGGGGCATGCTCCAGAAGCTCCTGCACCGGCCGACGGTGCGGCTGAAGGAGCTGGCCGCGCAGAGCGACTCGGGCCCCTACGCGGAGGCGATGGCCGACCTGTTCGGCCTGTGACCTTGCGCCTCGGGACGCGCGGAAGCGCGCTCGCTCTGGCCCAGGCGAGACACGTCTCAGAGCTTCTGGGGGGCGGCGAGATCGTCGTCATCTCGACCGCCGGCGACCGCGACCAGGCCCGCCGCTACGAGCAGATCGCGAGCGGCCGCGGGGTGTTCACGAGGGACATCGAGCGGGCGCTCCTGGACGGCCACATCGACGCCGCCGTGCACAGCGCCAAGGACCTGACTGGGGACATGCCGCCGGGACTCGTGATCGGCGCGGTGACCGAGCGTGAAGACCCGCGTGACGCGTGCTGCGGGCCGTACCCGTCGCTGGACGAGATCCCCGCGGGCGCGCGCATCGGCACCTCCTCGGCCCGCCGCGCCGGCCTGCTGGCGGAGCTGCGACCGGACCTTCGCGTTGTACCCCTGCGCGGCAACGTGGACACCCGGCTGCGCAAGCTGGACGCCGGCGAGGCCGACGCCATCGTGCTGGCCGCAGCGGGTCTGCGGCGGCTGGGACTGGCGCACCGGATCGCCTTCTGTCTCGACCCCCACGTGTTCGTGCCCGAGGCCGGACAGGGCGCGCTGGCGGTGCAGGTGCGCGCGGGCGAGGAGCACCGCGTGGCCGCAGCCGAGCACCCGCCCAGCCGCCGTGTGCTGGAGGCCGAGCGTGCCCGGGTGTCGGAGCTGGGCGGTGGCTGCAGCGTGCCGGTGGCGGCCTACGCCTGGCACGAGGGCGACGCCGTCCGCCTGCGTGAATGGACGGCCGCGTGACGGTCTACCTGGTCGGCGCCGGCCCCGGCGACCCCGGGCTGGTCACGCTGCGCGCGCGGTCGCTTCTGGAGCGCTGCGACGTGGTGGTGTACGACGCGCTGGCCGACCGCAGGGTGCTGGACATGGCCGGCCCGCAGGCCGAGCGCATCGATGCCGGCAAGCGGGCCGGTGCGCACGTCATGTCGCAGGCCGAGATCAACGATCTGCTGCTCGAGCTGGCCGGGCGCCACGACTGCGTTGTGAGGCTGAAGGGCGGGGATCCGTTCGTGTTCGGGCGCGGGGGCGAGGAGGCTCTCGCGCTGGAGGCCGCGGGGGTCGGGTTCGAGGTCGTGCCGGGGGTCTCGTCGGCCTACGCCGTCCCCGCCTACGCGGGCATCCCGGTCACGCAGCGGGGGATGGCGGCCCAGGTCACGTTCGTGACC
>JBQCGJ010000281.1:0-10324 GCA_051955775.1 Gaiellales bacterium
GTCAGGTGCGGGCGCTGACCGAGCTGCGCGGCGGCAGGGACGGGACGGCTGTGGCGAGTGCGCTGGCGGCCCTCGAGGAGGCGGCCCGCGCTCCGGGATCGACGATGCCCGCCATCCTCGCCGCGGTACGGGCGGATGCGACGCTGGGCGAGATCTGCGGCGCGCTGCGGGCCGTATACGGCGAGTACCGGCCCGCCTCCGCGGCCCAAATTTAGGAGGGCCGCCTCTCCGCGGTCGCTACCTGACCTGCAGGTACGCGGTGAAGTGCGCGCCCGACGCGTCGCTGCTCGACCACATGGCCAGCCCGCCCAGATGCGCCAGGTTGGCGTCCATGGAGCCGGCGGGCACCAGTGCGAACACGCTGTGCACGTCGAGGTACGCGAGCGACGACACGTCCGCGGGCGCTCCAGCCTCGCGCATCATCGTCTGGAACGCGGGCGCCGCCGACAGCGGCGACGACTGCGCCGCCCCGGCCGCCGGATCGTTGGAGATTGCGATCACGTCGCCCACCCGATGCCAGCCCACCGTCATGCCCGGCTGCACGACGGTCACCTGTCCGCGATGACCGGGAAGCCAGTGGAACTTGACCCTGGGGTCGCGGCGGGTGATGGCAGCGGTGATGCGGCTCATGGCGGCCGTGGCCCTGGCGGGGTCGGCGGGCTTCAGCATCAGCGCGACCGAGTACGGAGCGCCCGGCCCGGCGTAGCCGGCGACCGGCCCCGTGAGCAGCGGCGCCACGTCCCGCGTCCAGGACAGCCCGGCCATCTTTCGCAGCATCATCGTCAGCTGCGGGTCGGCCAGCTTGCCGGGGTTCGGCGATCCGCCGCCGATGTACGCGAAGGCGTCGGCCGGCACGTTCGCCAGCAGCGTCTGCGCGGCGTTGCCCGTGCCGGACACCTCGGTCGGGAGGTGGTGCCCGGGCGCCGGCGCCACGTTGAACGCCAGCCGCAGCCCGTGGGCGTCGGCCCCGAACGCCGCAGTGATGGTGCCGATCGACTGCAGACCCTTGGTGAGCTGGGCGAGCTGGGCAGGAGGCGGGGCGCCGGGCGCGCCTGCCGCGGCCGCCGCAGACGCCATCGTCATCAGACGGCCGAGCTGGGTGCCGTCGGCGTACGCGCGCACCAGGCTGTTCTGGGGCAACGTCGCCATCGCGGCGGCGAATCCGGGCTGCGACGCCAGGCTCGAGCCGCCCTGCCAGGCCGCCACCTCGTGGTGCAGGGTGGCAGGGTCATTGGAGATGAGCAGCGCGCCCTTGCCGATCGCGATGGTCGCGTGCGACTTGCGGTCGCGGTACACGGCGAATCCCTGGTAGCTCCCCGCCGGCCGGGCGTGGGAGGCGGCGAGGGCGTCCTTCAGCTTGCCCTCGTCGCGCACGGCCACGTAGCCGGCGACGTCAACCGGATTGCGCTGGTCGAGCACGTTGACGCCGGTGACGGCGATCGCCGCCTCGTTGCCCAACCAGGGCTCGACGTCCTTCGCGAACGTCGTACCGTCGCCGGCGGGCGAGTTGATCTGGTGCTGCAGGCTCTTGACCATCCTGTTCCAGCCGGGGAACTTCTTGCCCAGCGCCATCGCCTGCTGCCAGGCGGCCGACCCGTGGTCGAGGTTGACGTCCACGAACACCAGCGGATGAGCCGGGATCGCCTTGGCCGCGGCGCCGAACGCCTGGTCGCCGGCGCCCGCGGAGGCCCCGCCGCAGCCGGCGGCGGAGATTGCCAGTACAACGGCAAGGGCAGTGGTTGCGGTCAAGCGGCGATGCACGTGTCCTCCCTCGGGGCCTGTGTCCTCAATGTATCGGTCGAAGCCGAGTCCGACT
The DNA here is from genome assembly GCA_051955775.1 of Gaiellales bacterium. GTDB lineage: Bacteria > Actinomycetota > Thermoleophilia > Gaiellales > JAICJC01 > DASUHT01. The sequence goes on from JBQCGJ010000281.1 coordinate 1,817, forward strand.
AGAGCCGCGGCGGTGAACAAGTGGGGTTTCGCCCAATGGGGGTGCGGTATAGTCCACCGCCTTGAGCGCCGTGCCCGAACTCCCAGAGCAGTTGGAGCGTGCGCTCCGCCAGCTTCGCGCCGGTGGGATGATCGTCGTGTGTGACGACCCGGACCGCGAGAACGAGGGCGATCTGTGTATGGCAGCCGAGTTCGTGACCGCCGAGAAGATCGCGTTCATGGCCTGTCAGGCGCGTGGGCTGATCTGCCTGTCGCTGCCGCCGGCCAGGTGCGACGAGCTCGAGCTGCCGCTGATGGTGCCCGCGAACGCGGGCTCGGACGCGACCGGATTCACTGTGTCCATCGAGGCCGCCTCGGGGGTCACGACCGGCATCTCCGCGGCCGATCGGGCGCGCACCATCCAGGTCGCGGTATCGCCCACATCGGGCCCCGCCGACCTGCGCCGGCCCGGCCACGTGTTCCCGCTGCGGGCGCGTCCGCGCGGCGTGCTCGAGCGCCGCGGGCAGACCGAGGCCTCCGTCGACCTGACCCGACTGGCCGGCCTCCGCCCTGGCGGCGTCCTGTGCGAGGTCATGAACGACGACGGCACCATGGCCCGCGGCCCGCAGCTGTCGGCGTTCTGCCGCCGCCACTCGCTGCCGCTGGTCACGGTGGAGGACGTCGCCGCCTACATGCGGACGACGCAGCCCGTCTTCTCGACCGCCTGAGCCGGCAGCCGGGTACGGGCGTCAGGCGGCCGGCAGGCTCTTGTGCTCGGCGATCAGCTCGCGGGCGGCGTTCAGGTCGTCCGAGCGGTTGACCGCCAGGCAGGCTGTGAGCGCGCCGTCGTCGCCCGTGTAGTAGGCGACGAAATCGTCGTCGTCCATCGAGCCGCGCACCTCGACGTTGCCGGATCCCGGGCCCACGTACTCGAACCACGTCCAGTCGCCCAGGTCGGAGAAGAAGTACGGCACAACCTGATATGGCTCGGATTCCTTTCCGGCCCATGTGCGGCCAACGTACGAGCCCTGGTTCAGCGCCACATCCCAGTGCTCGATGCGCAGGCGCTTGCGGTGGATGACGCTCTGGTAGTTCGCGATGTCGCCCACCGCCCACACGTCGTCGGCCGCCTGCAGCCGCTCGTCGACGGCGACGCCGTTGCCGACCTCGAGCCCCGCCGCCTCGGCCAGCTCGACGTTCGGGCGCACACCGATCCCCGCCACCACCAGGTCATACGAATCCGGCGGCAGCTCCGTTCGCCCCACCAGCACGCGCACGCCGTGGCTCTCCAGGTGGCGCTGGAAGTAGGCGGCCACCTCGGGCCCGAACAGGTGCTCCCATACCACCGCCTCCGGCACTGCCATGGTCACGTCGAAGCCCTTCATACGTGCGCTGGCCGCGGTTTCCACGCCGATGAAGCCGCCGCCGATCACGCCCAGGTGGCCGCTGCCGCGGTTCAGCAGCTCGGCCACGGCCTGCGAGTCCTCGATCGTGCGGATCGAGCTCGTGCCGGGCAGCAGTTTCGGCGTCGATCCCGTGGCCAGGGCAAGCCGACCGTACTCGATCTGCTCGCCGCCGGCCAGGGTGAGCGTGTGGGCGCCGAGGTCGAGTTTCGCCACCTCCGTCTCCGTGCGGATCTCGACGTCGTGCTCCGCCCACCACTCGGGCGGGTTCATCAGCGTCTCGGCGGCCTGCTGCTCACCGCGCAGGAACTCCTTGGTCAGCGGCGGCCGGTGGTACGGCTGGTGCGGCTCGCGGGCGAGCACCACGATCGAGCCCTCGCCGCCCTCGTTGCGGAACTCCTGGGCGATCATGCCACCCGCCAGCCCGCCGCCCACGATCACGTTGTCATAGCGCACGCTCGCCCTCCCGCCGGATTGTCGATTCGGCCTGGACGCTAGTCGATCGCCGCCGCCGCGACCGTGTACGGCTCGGCTTGGTCTTGGGCTCCCAGCGGAAGGTACGCAGGGCGACCAGCGACAGCACCAGGGTCATCCCCAGCAGCACCGCGATGTCGCTCATCACGTGGCTCAGCGGGAGCCCGCGAACGGTGGTGTCGCGCAGGCCGTTGGTCATGTAGTACAGCGGCAGTACCCTCGCGATCTGCTGGATGAACACCGGCATCGCGGCCACCGGGAAGAACGTGCCCGACAGGAACATCATGGGGTTCGTGACCACGTTGGCCACGGCGTCCCCGGTCTCGGGGTCGGACACGATCGAGCCGATCGCGAACCCCATGGCCAGGAAGCACAGGCAGCCGGCCAGCGCCACCGGAATGGCCGCCCATGCGGTGGCCGAGATGTGCACCCCGAAGACGACCCGCCCGAACAGCAGCAGCACCGCCACCTGCATGATGGCCACCACCAGCGAGGCGGTGACCCGTGCGGCGAAGAACTCCGCCAGCGGGATCGGCGTCAGCTTGAGCCGCCGCAGGATGCCGCGCTGGCGCCAGTTGACCATCACCGTCGACAGGCCGATCACCGCCGAGATCATGATCGACAGCGCGACGATGCCCGGCAGCAGGAAGTCGATGTAGGTGAGGGACGCCGAGTCGACCGACTCGGGCTGGAACAGCAGCGCCGGCGGCTTCCCGGTGGCGGCCACCGACACGCCGTCCGTGGCGCCCGACACGATGCCCTTGATGATCCCGGCCTGGTCGGCCGAGGTGTTCGACGTGAACAGTCTGACCCGGTACGAGCCGTTCGAGGTGGGCACGAACACAATGGCTGCATCCCGGTCGCCGTTTCTTACCTGCTGCATCGCCTTGGCGGCGGTGGGCGCCGTCTTTACCGTCACGCCCTTGGTGTTCTCGAGCACCCGCACGACAGCCTGCGGGGCGGGTGCGTGCACCGGGACGACCGCGATGGTGCCGGCGCTGATCGAGCGCCCGAACAGCAGGCCCAGCAGCGTCATCAGGATCATCGGGAAGACCAGCGACCAGAACAGCGTGATCCGCCGCCGGAAGGTCATCTTGAGCTGGGCTCCGGTGGCCGTCAGGAACCGGTGGAAGTTCACTCCCGGTACTCCCGTCCGGTGAGGCTGAGAAACACATCCTCGAGGTCGGCGCCCTTGACCGACAGGTCGCTCACGGTGGCGCCCCGCTCGCGTGCCTGCTCGAGCACCTCCAGCACCGCCGACTGGGTGTCGCGCACCATCAGCGCGTGCTCACCCTCGTCGTCGGTGTAGGAGATCCGGGCATCGGCGTTGAGCGACGCGATCAGCCCGGCAGGGGTGTCCAGCGCGACGATCCGGGCCGAGTCCATGATGGCCACCCGGTCGCACAGCTCCTCGGCCTCCTCCAGGTAGTGCGTGGTCAGGACGACCGTCTTGCGCTGATCGACGTTGATCGCCCGGATCACATCCCACAGATTGCGCCGGGCCTGCGGGTCGAGGCCGGTGGTGGGCTCGTCCAGGAACACGATCTCGGGGTCGTGCACCAGCGCCAGCGCGATCGCCAGGCGCTGCTGCTGGCCGCCGGACAGCGTCTCGGCGTAGTCGTGCGACTTGCCCTCCAGGCCGACCTGCGTGAGCACCGCGTCGGCGCGCTGCTCGGCGTCCGGCCGGTTGTAGAACGTGGCGAACAGAACCAGCAGCTCGCGGGCCGTGAGCAGGTCGAACAGCGTCGTGGACTGGAGCTGCACGCCGATCTTGCGCTGGATCCGGCGGGGGTCCGGCCACACCTGCTCTCCCAGCACCTGGATCTCACCGCCGTCGGGCTTGCGCAGCCCCTCGATCATCTCCAGGGTGGTCGTCTTGCCGGCGCCGTTGGGGCCGAGGATGCCGAACACCTCGCCCCTCAGGACCTGGAAGCCGACGCCGTCCACGGCGGCCGAATCGCCGTAGCGCTTGGTCAGGCCGGTGACCGAGATGGCCGGGTCCATCAGATCAAGCGTAGCGGCGGGGATCAGCCTGCGGGTCGCTTTGGCACCAGCACCTTGCGGCGGAACTCGCACACGACCTCGCCGCGCTGGTTGGTGCCGAACGTCTCCACCGAGACCACGCCGCGGTCGGGCTTGGAGCGCGACTCGACCTTGTCCAGCACGGTGGTGTGCGCGTAGATGGTGTCGCCGTGAAAGGTCGGCTTGGCGTGCTTGAGCGACTCCACCTCGAGATTCGCGATGGCCTTGCCCGACACGTCCGGCACGCTCATCCCGAGCACCAGTGAGTACACGAGGTTGCCGACCACCACGTTCCTGCCGAACTGTGTCTCGGTCTCGGCGTAGTGGGCGTCGGTGTGCAGCGGGTGGTGGTTCATGGTGATCATGCAGAACAGGTGGTCGTCGTACTCGGTGACCGTCTTGCCGGGCCAGTGGCGGTACGTGTCGCCCACCTCGAAGTCCTCGAAGTAGCGGCCGAACCGCGTCTCGCGGGCGTCGATCTCGCGGCTCACAGCGGGTGCCTCGCCAGCAGGCCGCGGGCGATGATCAGCTTCTGGATCTCGGACGTGCCCTCGCCGATCAGGAGCATCGGGGCGTCGCGGTACAGGCGCTCGATCTCGTACTCCTTCGAGTACGCGTATCCGCCGTGGATGCGGAACGCGTCCTCCACCACCTCGTGGCAGATCTCGGAGGCGTACAGCTTGGCCATGCCGGCCTCCACGTCGGAGCGCTCCCCGGCGTCCTTCTTGCGGGCAGCGGACAGCATCAGCAGCCGGGCGGCCTCGATCTTGGTCGCCATCTCCGCCAGCTTGAACTGGATGCCCTGGTGGCGGGCGATCGGCCGCCCGAACGCCTCTCGCTCCTGGGCGTAGCGGATGGCGATCTCGAACGCCCGCTGGGCGACTCCCACGCCGCGGGCGGCCACGTTGACCCGTCCCACCTCCACGCCGGACATCATCTGCGAGAACCCGCGGCCCTCCTCGCCGCCGAGCAGGTTGGCGGCCGGCACGCGGTGGTCGGCGAACACCAGCTCGGTCGTCTCGACCCCCTTGTAGCCCAGCTTCTCGAGCTGCGGTGGGATCGTCAGCCCGCCCTCCGTGGTCGCTCCGGGTGTCTTCTCGACCAGCAGGCAGCTCATCCCGCGATGCGGCGGGTCGGCCGTGGGGTCGGTCTTCACAAGCAGCGCCACCAGTCCGGATCGCAGCCCGTTGGTGACCCACATCTTCTGCCCGTTGACCACGTAGTCGTCGCCGTCGCGGACGGCCGTCGAGCGAATCGCCTGCACGTCGGAGCCGCACTCCGGCTCGGTCATGGAGAACGCGCACCGGATCTCGCCCGTGGCCATCCGCGGCAGGAACCGCTGTTTCTGCTCGTCGGTGCCGTCGCGCATCAGCATGTTTGCCACGATGAAGTGGGTGTTGACGATGCCGGAGATGCTCATCCAGCCGCGGGACAGCTCGCTCACCGCCAGCGCGTAGGTGGTCAGATCGAGGCCCAGCCCGCCGTACTCCTCGGGGATCGTGAACCCGAACATGCCCAGCTCGCGCAGGCCCTGCACGATCTCGTCGGGGAACACGTCGTCGTGCTCGAGCTGCGACGCCACCGGCAGGATCTGCTCGTCGGTGAACTGCCGCACCAGGCCCACCACCTCGCGTTGATCCTCGCTCAGCCCCGCCAGCGCGGTCGTCACGCCGGTACCTCCCTCGGGGAGCTCGGCTGCATGCCGGCCGCCCGGCCGCGGGCGACCACCTCGGTGGCGATCTTCCGCGACGCCTCGTCGATCATCTGCCCCTCGTGCATGACGGCGCCCTTGCGCTCCACGGTGGTTGCGTGGTGGTAGGCGTCCAGCAGCCGGCTGGCGGCGTCGAACTGATCCTGAGTGGGCGTGAACACCTCGTTGGCGATGTCGACCTGGGCCGGGTGCAGCACCCACTTGCCGTCGAACCCCACCAGCCGGGCGCGATGGCACAGGCGGCGATACTCGTCGGTGTTCTTGATGTCGGTGTAGGGGCCGTCGATGGCCTGCAGGCCGAACGCGCGGGCGGTGGTGACGATGGCTGACAGCACGTAGTGCCACTGGTCGCCCGGGTAGTCGGGGTCGACCGAGCCGATCACCAGCTGGGCCACGCCCACCGACGCCGCGTAGTCGCCCGGGCCGAAGATGATCGTCTCCACCCGGTCGGTGGCGGTCGCGATCTCGCGCAGGTTGATCGCCCCCAGCGGCGACTCGATCTGGGCCTCGATGCCGATCCGGTGGGGGATGCCGTGCTCGCGTTCGAGCTGGGTCAGGACGTGGTCGACGAAGTGCAGCGTGGCGGCGTCCTCGACCTTCGGCACCATCAGGCAGTCGAGCTGCGCGCCGGCCCCGGACACGACCTCCAGGATGTCGTTCAGGCACCACTCGGTGGTGATCCCGTTGATCCGCACGACACGGGTCTTGCCCGAGTAGTCGTGCGTCCGCAGCGCGTCCACCACGGTCCCCCGAGCCGCCTCCTTCTCGAGAGGCGAGACCGCGTCCTCGAGGTCGAGGAACACCTGGTCAGCCTCCAGCGTGGCCGCCTTCGCGAGCATCTTCTCGGACGAGCCCGGCACCGCCAGGCACGAACGCCGCAACCTCACCGTTGACCACCCCCGGGACCGTTTGACCGGAGAGTCAGTCTACCCAGCGGGGCACTCGCGGCGCGCCTACAACCCGCCCAGCCGGCCCAGTGGCCAGTACCGCACGCGGGCCACGCCGATGATGTCTCCGCGGGGCTCGAGGCCCCATCCCCTGGAGTCATCCGACAGCAGCCTGTTGTCGCCCAGCATCAGGTAGTACCCCTTGGGGATGGTCATCCTGTGCAGAGGCAATCCGGCCAGCTCGTTGCCGTTTGCGACGTACGGCTCGTGAAGCTGGAACGCCTTGCCGCCGGCCGGCTTTACCCACAGGTGGCCGTTCTGCGGGTACACCGTGTCGCCGGGCAGCCCGATCACCCGCTTGATGAACGTGGTGCCCGCGGCGCCGTCGCGGTACTTGAGGCTGGTGGTGTTGCACACGTCCTTCTCGCCGTCGTGGCCGGGCGTGCAGTGGGGCGGATGAAACACCACGATCTGATACCTGGAGGGATTGGTGAAGTCCAGGCTGATGCGGTCGGCCAGCACGTAGTCGCCCGGCTCCAGCGTCGGCTCCATGCTCGCGCTGGGCACGGTGTACGGCTTGACCACGTAGGCCTGCGCGGTCCAGGCGATGACGGCTGCGACCGCCAGCGTCAGCACCGTCTCCACGATGCCGCGCCAGGGCGAGGGCAGTTTGTTCAGCAGCCGGCTCATCTGTCGCAGGTTATCGGCCGGTCCCCGTTCGGGCGGGAGCACTGTTAGGGAATCGTGAGTGGCGGGGGCCGGCGGCTACGATTCGGCGTAGGGAGGCTGATGCCGATGCCCGTAGAGATGTTCCGACGGCTGGTATCCGGACTGGCCGTGCTCGCCGCCACGCTCGTCGCCACCGCCCCCGCGCAGGGCTCGACGTTGTTCACGGTGGTCGGCCACGGCTACGGCCACGGCATCGGCATGTCCCAGTACGGGACCCTGGGCTATGCGCTGCACGGCTACTCGTACACCCAGATCCTGCCGCACTACTACAGCCACACGCACCTGGCGCCGGCTCCCAGCCCTGTCACGGAGCGCGTGCTGCTGGAGTCGGGGCACACCACCGTCAACGTGTCCGCGTCGGCGGCCATCGCGATCAAGGACGAGGGCTCGTCGATCAGGAAGACGCTGCCGGCCGGCTCCTACCGCGTGCAGTTCGGGACGACTCCCGGTCACCTGCAGGTGGTCGACCGCAACACCGGGCACAGGGTGGTCGAGAACCTCGTCGGGCCGGTCGACGTGCTCCCCACCAGCACGCCACTGGAGCTGGACGACTCGGCCGGGATCGGTTTCACCGGCGATCACTGGCGCGGCTGGTTCCGGGTCATCGAATCGGGTCATACGCTGGAGTGCGTGAACGCGGTCAAGATGGAGTACTACGTGGCCGGCGTGATACCCAACGAGATGCCGTCCAGCTGGCCCACCGCGGCTCTGCGCACGCAGGCGGTGGCCACCCGCTCGTACGCCTTCGCGACGAGGAATCCCGGTGGGGACTTCGACGCCTACGCCGACACCCGAAGCCAGGTGTACGGGCCGATCGAGCGCGAGGTCACGTCCACCAACCGGGCGGAGCAGGACACCGCGCACACCGTCGTGTGGTACGGGTCGACCATCGCTACCACCTTCTTCTCGTCCAGCTCGGGCGGCCGTACGTCGTCGGAGCAGGCGTCCTGGGGGAGCTCCACCGGCCAGCCGTATCTGGTGCCCGTGAACGACCCGTTCGACAAGGCGCTGGGACGAAACCCCTACCACACCTGGAGGCTCGGGCCGTGGACGCCGGCAGGCCTGGCCGGGTCGCTGGGGCTGTCCAGCGCTGTGGCGTCGATCGACCAGGTGTACGACCCGCCGTCGCTGCGCGAGCAGACCGTCACCTTCCACACCCTGGCCGGCGACCGCCTGCTCAGCGCCGGGTCGATCCAGTCGCGCCTCGGGTTGCGCTCGACCTACTTCCGCGTGCTCCAGGTGACGCTGTCGGTGCCGCACAAGCCGGTGCCGGCGGGGCACACGTTCACGATGACGGGCCGGGT
>JBQCGJ010000282.1:0-10361 GCA_051955775.1 Gaiellales bacterium
CATGCTTCAATCATCGGCGCCGGGGCGGAAGGCCTCGTCCCCCGGGCGGGGATGGCGGCTCGTCATAGGATGAGCCCATGCACACGCGGCTGCGTCCCGCCACATCCGCCGACACGGACGGCATCAGACGGCTGGTGGACGAGGCGTACGCGGTGTACGTGCCGCGGATCGGACGCAAGCCGGCGCCGATGACCGCGGACCATGGAGCGCTGATCGCGGCCGGAGCGGTCACGGTGGCCGAGATGGACGGCGATGTCGTGGGGGTGCTGGTGACCCACCCGGAACCGGATCACCTGCTGGTCGAGAACGTGGCCGTGGCGCCGCGATGCCAGGGCCACGGGCTCGGTCGGCTGCTGCTCGACCACGCCGAGGCGCAGGCGCGCGAGCTGGGCCTGCCGGAGCTGCGGCTGTACACGAACCAGGCGATGACCGAGAACCTCGCCATGTACCCGCGGCTGGGATACGTCGAGGCGGGACGCAACGTCGAGCACGGCTTCGCCCGCGTGCATTTCCGGAAGCCCGTTTCCCAGATGTAAAGACCCCGACCCTTGGCCTGACCCGGTGGGAATCGTTAAGACGGGGAACCGGTACCCGGTACCGGGTTATGCCGGTCGGAGCCAGGGGCGCTGTACAACGGCGTTCTTGGCCGAGTCCTCGAGGCGACGGCGGGCCGCGCCGTCCAGCCGCTCACCCAGACCGTCCAGCGCCAGCAGGACGGCTCCAACCGCCGGCGGCGGGTCGAGCTGCACAAGCCTGGCGCGGGGCACGACCGGATGCAGGACTCCCTCCAGCGAGGAGTTGAGGATGGCGCTGCCGGCCCTGAACAGGCCGCCGGACAGCACGACGTCGAACTCCTCGTCCGTCATCTCCAGCTGCCGGGCGACAAGCGCCGCCGACGCGCCCAGCGCGGATCCCGCCCAGCGCATGATGCCCTGGGCCACCGGGTCGCCCTCCTGCGCGGCGCGCACGACCGCCGGCGCGGCGTTTCGGATCGGCTCCACGCCTCGGCTGTACCACTCCAGGAATTCGGCCGCCGTCTCGCAGCCGGTCAGGCCGCACAGCTCCTCGGTCAGCACCGTCCCCGGTCCACGGCCGGTGTACGCGTCCGCCACGGCGCGCACCGCGGCGTCGGAGACGTCGCTGGCCGCGCCCACGTCGCCCAGCACCGGCCCCTCCCCGAGCGTACGGAACGTCCGCCCGTCGCGGTTCCGGCCCGCGGCGACCGCGCCGGTGCCGGCCACCAGCACGACCCCCATCGGCGAATCGGTGCCGGCGCGCAGGGCGATGAACGAGTCGTTCACGAGCTCGTACATGCAGGGCAGCCGCAGCTGGTCGATCACGCCACGCATGCGGGGCATGTCCGACTCCCAGTCCACGCCGGCCAGCCCGAACGCCGCGCCGGCAACATCGGCGCTCGACGCGCCCGCCTGATGCAGAGCGTTCGAGATCGCCTCGCGCAGCGCATCGAGCGCCCCGCGCAGGCCGACCGACTCCCAGTTAGACGGTCCGTGGGTCGCGAATCCGAGCATCGCCCCGGTCTCGTCGGCCACCACCGCGTGTGTCTTGGTGCCGCCCCCGTCAACTCCCACGACCAGGGTCACGCCGTCTCCCCCGCCGAACGGTAGGCCTGGTCGACGATCTCCATCACGACAGCTCCGTCGCGCGCGTCCGGCCGCGGCTGGCGATGCTCGGCGATGGCATCGACGAACTCGGCCATCTGGGCGTCGTACATCTCCTGCGCGCAGTGGTCGTCGCCCGACGACGACGCCTCGGGCGGATCCCACACGCGGGCATACCCGGCCGTGCCGTACACCTCCGTGTCGGCCTCCAGCCCGGCCAGATGCGGCTGCCACCAGCCGCATTCGACGATCGAGTTGGCGCCGTTCGACCAGGAGATGAGGAGGATGCCGTCGTCATCCACCTGGTAGTCGCCGTACCGGGTGGAGAGGGCGGCGCACACCCGGGTGGGCTGCGGATCGCCCATCAGAAACCGTGCCGTATCGATTGCATGCACCCCCATATCGGCCAGCGCGCCTCCGCCCGCGAGATCCGGTTGCGTGAACCAGCCGTCAGGCCCCCAGCCGGCGTGCACGCCGTACCCGCGCGTCTTCACGACCTCGCCCAGCCGGCCGGAGGCGATGCTGTCGCGGAGCCGCCGCACCTCGGGGTGAAACCGCCAGCAATGCGCCACCATCAGGTATGCCGCCGAACGGTCGGCGGCCTCCAGCATCTCGCCGGCCTGGGCCAGGGACGCGGCCATCGGCTTTTCCACCAGCACGTGCTTGCCCGCCTCCAGGAGCGCCACGGCCTGCGGGGCATGCAGGGCGTTGGGCGTCGCCACCACCACCGCGTCCACGTCGCCCGCGGCCGCCAACTCCTCCCAGTCGGTGGTCGTACGCGGGATGCCGAACCTCTCGGCCAGGCGATCCAGCGACGGTTTCCGCCAGTTCGCCGCAACCGTCAGCTCGGCTGCCGGGTGCGCGAGCACGGCGCGTGCGTGGCGCTCCGCCGCCCATCCTGCGCCAACGAGCCCGACCCGGAGCCCCGGGACGGCCCGAGCGTCCGTCACCCCTTGACCCCGGTCAGGTTGACACCTTCGATGAACACACGCTGGGCGAGGAAGAAGATCACCACCACAGGCAACATAAAGATCATGGCGGCTGCCATGGTCAGGTTCCAGTTCACGTGGTGCAGCCCGCGGAACGCGGACAGCGCTATCGAGAGCGTCTGTGCGTCGGGGTTCGACGTCAGATAGACAAGCGGGCCGTAGAAGTCGTTCCAGGCGTAGATGAAGTTGAACAGCGCAACCGCGGCGATGGCCGGCTTGGCCAGGGGCACGACCACACGCATCATGATCTGGAACTCGTTCGCCCCGTCCACACGCATCGCATCCGTGAGCTCCGAGGGGATGGTCATGAAGAACTGGCGCAACAGGAAGATCGAGAACGCGTCGCCGAAGAAGTTGGGCAGGATCAGCGGCTTCAGGGTGCCGATGAACTGGATCCCCGTCCAGTCGTGGTACTGCTTGGCCCACAGGATGTAGAGCGGGATCGACGTCACCTGAGTGGGCAACATCAGCGTGCTGAGGACGAGCAGGAAGACCACGTTTCGGCCCCGCCAGCGCAGCCGCGCGAAGGCATACGCAACCGGGATGCAGGAGATCACGACGCCCACCGTGCTGAGGCCGGCGTAGAGGAAGGTGTTCCACGTGTACTTGAGGACGTCGACGTCATGGAACACCGTGACGAAGTTCTTCCACACGAACGGCGACGGGATCAGCTTGGGCGAGAGCGTCTGCCTGTCGGTCATGAGCGCGGTGAAGAACATGAACACGACCGGCAGCACGAAGGCCAGCGAGACCGCGATCAGCAGGGAGTGGTTGGCCACAGCCATCAGGAACCGCCGCCGGCGCACGGCAACCGGGCGCTGGCGCTGATAGCCGGGCGGGATCTGTTCGGCGACGGCTATGAGAAGCCCCCTCCGTAGTGCACCCAGCGCTTGGACGTGACCAGCAGGATGGCCGTGAACACCATGGTGATCAGGAACAGCATCCACGCCATGGCCGAGGCGTAGCCCATGTTGAAGTAGGTGAACGCCTGCTGGTAGAGCCACACGGTGTAGAACAGGAGCGAGCCCTGCGGTGCACCCACCTCGCTGTTCGAGGTCGTCGAGGCAACGTAGGCCTGGTCGAAGTACTGGAAGCCGTAGATGATCCCGATCACCAGGGAGAAGAAGATGACCGGGGTCAGCATCGGGAGCGTCACGTGGCGGAACCGCTGCCAGGCGTTCGCGCCCTCGATGGCGATGGCCTCGTACAGCTCGCGCGGTACGTTGAGGAGCCCGGCCAGGAAGATCACGATGGCGTCGCCAACCCCCCACAGCCCGAGCACCAGCAGCGCCGGCTTGGCCCATGTCGAGTCGTAGAACCACAGCGGCGCGCTGACGCCGATCTTGCCCAGCCCCTGGGCCACCGGGCCGGTGGTGGGGTTGAGCAGATACACGAACACCAGGGTGGCGGCCACCGTGGGCGCAAGGGAGGGCATGAAGAAGAGCGTGCGATAGACGTTCACCCCCCGCTTCGGCCGGGTCAGCAGCATGGCGGTCGCCATGGCCACGATGATCCGCAGCGGCACCCCGAACACGATGATCCAGAGCGTGTTGCGGACCGCCTGCCAGAAGAACGGGTCGCCCTGGTTGGGACGTCCGTTGAGCGTCAGATGGCCGAACATGTACCGGTAGTTGTCCAGGCCGATCCAGCGCGGCGGGTTCAGCAGGTCGTAGTGGGTGAACGAGTAGTAGAAGGACAGCAGCATCGGCCCGGCGGTGAACAGGCAGAAGCCGATGATCCACGGCGACAGGAACACCAGCACCACGCCGTAGCGGCGGACGGTCAGGCGGCGGCGCGCACGCCGGCGCTCGGCCGGCGTGCGCGTCGGAATCGATCCCGAGACGAGCGGCTGATCCGCAATCGCTATGGCGCCGTCCCCTGGCTGAGCTGGTTCTGGATCTGCTGGTCGAGCTGCACCAGTGCCGCGTGGAGGTCGGGGACCTGCCCCTTCACCCACTTGTCGTCGAAGGTGTTGACCAGGTCAGCGTAGCCGCCGCCCGACGGCTGCAGCGGGGGCGAGAATCCCGACTGCGGATTCGCCCACACGTGCACGAACGTCTTGAACTGCGGCGGCAGCTTGAGATCGGGCGAATTGCCGGACGCCGCGGTCGTCGGCACGTTGCCGAGATCGTTCGCCATGGTCACGAGGTACTTGGTGTCGGTGGACAGGAACTTCACCAGCAGCCACGCCTGATCCGGGTGCTTGGATCCCTTGGGGATGCCGATGATGGTGCCCCCCACACGGCCCGAGCCGTACGCGCTCGACACCGCGGCGGGAAAGAACGTGGTGCCGTAGTTCAGCTCGGGATGCTCGGCCTTGATGAAGGCCGTGCGCCACTCACCGTCGAACATCAGGGCCACCTTGCCGTTCTCGAAGGCGTTGGTGGCGCTGAACTCGGCCGGGGAGTAGGTGGCGAAGAACTTCTGGATGTTGTCGTAGCCGTACCAGTCGACCAGCTGCTTCTGCCACTCGAACGCCTTGGCCCAGCCGGGATCTGTGGCCAGCTGCGGCTGGTTCTGCGCGTTGAACCACTTGGCGCCCCACGCATGAGCGAGGTCATACGGGCCAAGCTCCTCCCAGAAGTTCAGGGGCACGAACCCGGCGATCTTGATCGAACCGTCGGGATTGCGCACGGTGAGCTTCTTGGCGTCGGCCATCAGCTCGTCCATCGTCTTGGGGGGCGTGATGCCGGCCTTCTGCAGGAGGTCCTTGTTGTAGTAGAGGCCGTACGCGTCGGTCAGCGACGGCAGCGCACACTGGTGGCCGCCGGCGTTGGTGTAGCTGATCGCGGCCGGCGCGAAGTCCGAGATCGAGATGTGGTCCGCCTTCATGTACGGGGTGAGGTCCTGCCACAGGCCGCTCGAGCAGTACTGGCCGACGTAGTCAGGGCCGAACGGCATCGCCACGTCCGGCGCGTTGCCGCCCTTGATGGCGTTCACCAGGTTGGGGTCGAAGGTGTCGTTGGGGGTGTTTGGCTGCGGGATCTGCTTGACGGTGATCCAGGGGTACTTCTTCTCGAACCGCGCGATCTGGCCGTCGAACAGCTTCTTCTCGCGCCCCGCCCACAGGTCCCACATGGTCAGGGTGACGGGCGTCTTGTCGACGGACGACGGGGGGTTGGTCGAGGACGACGAGCCGCTGCTGCCACAGCCGGCGGCGAACGCCACTGTGCCTGCCAGCACGAGCGCCACGCGCAGCATGCGGCTCTTCGAGGGTGGGCGCGAGGACTCGCGTTCAGCAAGCGTGGTCATACAACGATCTCCCTTCGATCGAGATCCCGATTTCGATTGAACACCTCTGCCCGTGCGGCTGCAAGCGCCGTCGCCACGGCTCCGCTGACCACCGCCTCGTCCCCCAGCTGGGACTCGGCGAGGCGGGGACGGAAGGGCGACAGCTGCTCGAGCTCGCGGGCCACCATGCCGGTCAGCAGGTCGCCCGCGCCGGCGGCGATGCCGCCGCCCAGGATCACCAGCTCGGGGTCGAGCACGGGCGCCACCGCGGCCACGGCAAGCGCGATCCGGGCTGCCTCGGATGCCACCACCCGCTCCGCCAGCGGATCGCCCGCGCGCGCAGCGGCGAAGACGGCCTTCGCGGACAGCGGGGGCCTCATGCCGAGCGCTCGCGCTGCCCGCACCACGCCGGCCGCGCCCGCGGCCTCTTCCAGGGCGCCGCGTCTGCGACTGGCCGGCTCGTGCGGATCGTCCAGGCCCAGCGGCAGGTAGCCGATCTCGCCCGCCGCGCCGCCCGCGCCGCGGTGCAGCCGATCGCCGATCACGATGCCCAGGCCGACCCCGGTGCCGACCCACAGAAAGACGAAGTCCGACACTCCGCGGCCGGCCCCCCGCCACTGCTCGCCGAGCGCCGCCAGGTTGACGTCGTTCTCGAAGCTCACAGCCCCGCCCAGCTGGTCGGCCAGCGCCTCCACCAGCCCCGGCCGGCCCCACCCCGGCAGGTTCGGGGCCAGTTGCACGGTGCGCCTGGAGGGATCGAGCACGCCCGGGTTGCCGACCGTGGCGTAGGTCACCTGCCCCCAGCCCAGGCCGCCGTCGGCTGCCACCTGATGCGCCAGCTCGGCGATCTGCGGCACCAGCGCGCGTGCGCTGCGCGCGGCCCGCTGCTGCCGCCGGGCGACGATGGTGCCGGTGATGTCCGCCAGCGCAGCTCGCAGCCAGTGGCGGCCGATATCAACCCCGACCACGAACCCGCTGCGGGGATTCAGCTCATACAGGGCGGCGCCCGGCCCCTTACGGCCGGTCGAACGGCCCACCTCGTGCACCAGTCCGGCCTCCTCCAGCCCGGCCAGAGCCTGCGACACAGTGGGTTTGGACAGCCCGCTGCGGCGGGCCACCTGGGCGCGCGTGAGCGAGCCCTCGGCCTGGATCAGCTCCAGGATCGTGCGCTCGTTCATGGCACGAAGAAGGCTGGGCGTGCCAGGGGAGAAGGTGGTGGCCGTCGTCTGCGTAACCCCGTATAGTAAGGAAAGTTTCCTGAAAGTACTGTGAGGATATGCTCACAGTCGGACGGAAGTCAAGGGTCGGGAGGAGTCAAAGAGCATGAGTGAGCTGGCTATCGCGGGTGGCACGCCTGTGCGCTCCCAGGGCTGGCCGGCATGGCCGGCGCTGGACGAGACCGACGTCGAGGCAGTGGCCGAGGTCGTGCGCCACGGCCAGGTCGGGGGCTTCCCCGAGCCCGGGCCCAGGGCGGCCGAGTTCGCGGCCGGCTTCGCCCGGTATCAGGGCGCGCGCCACGCGGTCGTCATGGCCAACGGCACCGTCACCATGGAGGTGGCGTTGAAGGCGCTCGGCATCGGCTGGGGCGACGAGGTGATCGTGCCGGCGCTGACCTTCGCGGCGACTCCCTACGCGGCCATCGCGGCCGGCGCGCTGCCGGTGTTCGTGGACGTCGAACCCGAGCGGTTCACCATCGACTGCGACGCCGTCGAGGCCGCAGTCGGCCCACGTACGAAGGCCATCATGCCGGTGCACCTGGGCCAGCAGATGTGCGACATGGACCGGGTCATGCAGATCGCGCAGCGCCACGGCCTGCGGGTGGTCGAGGACTGCGCGCACGCGCACGGGCAGCGATGGCGCGACCAGGGCGCCGGCGGCATCGGCGACTTCGGCTCGTTCAGCCATCAGAGCACGAAGATCCTGACCTCCGGAGAGGGCGGCACGCTGACCACGCAGGACGACCGGCTGGCTCGGCTGGCCCACTCGCTGATCGACTGCGGCCGGCCCAAGGACGAGGCCGAGCAGGAGTTCACGTTCGGCGCCAACTACCGGCTGGGCGAGCTGAACTGCGCCCTGCTGGTGCGCGGCCTGGCCAGGTTCACCGCGCAGCAGGAGCAGCGCGCGGAGCTGGGCGAGTATTTCGAGTCGCTGCTGTCGGAGATCCCGGGCGTGCGCGTGCTCGAGCGAGATCCTCGGATCACCCGCTGGAGCTTCTACCGCTACATCTTCGCCATCGACGAGCAGGCGTTCGCCGGGGCGTCCAACGAGACGGTGGCCGAGGCGCTGGAGGCGGAGGGCATCGGGGCGGAGGTGCAGTACCCGCCGATGAGCCGCTACGAGCTGTTCCAGCCGGCGCTGTCACGGCTGCCGGTGTGCGTCGAGCACGCCGACCGGCTCGACCCCGCGCGGATGCACTTCCCGGTGGCCGAGGCGGCCGGTGAGCGTCAGGCCGTGTACCTGAACGAGGCCGTGTTCAGGGCGGGCCGGGAGGGCGTCGAGGACGTCGCCGAGGCGATCGCGAAGGTGCAGCGGCACGCCCACGAGCTGACCGCAGTGCGCGCGTAGGGCGGTCCTCGCCAACGGCCGCTGGCGTTCACCCCCCGCTGATCGCGGCCACGAAGTCGACCCGCGAGCCCGGCTCGAGCGTCGTCCCCAGGTCGGCCCGTTCGAGGTCGACGAACACGTTGATGTGCTGGCGCAGCACCGGGCCCGGCTCGACCAGGCGGTCGCGCAGGCCGGGCCACCGCTGGTCGAGGTGATCGACGGCGTCGAGCACGGTCGCGGCCTCAACGTCCAGCCTGCGGGGCAGGTCGGGGAACAGCCGCGGAAGCGTCGGTGGCAGGTGAAGGTCGGCCATGGCCTACTCCACCACCGCCACTTCGACCGACGAGATGCCGGGCAGGTAGCCGGCGATCTCCGACCAGCTGTCCCCCTCGTCGGCGCTGGCGAACACCTGGCCGGTCGACGTGCCGAAGTACAGCCCCGGTGTGTCCAGGCTGTCGATCGCCATGCCCTCGCGCAGGACACCCAGATAGGCGTGCCGTTGCGGCAGCCCCGACGTCAGCTTGCGCCAGGTCGACCCGCCGTCGCCCGTACGCCAGACGGCGGCCTGGCCGTCGGGCATGCAGCGACCGTGGCCGGGATCGAGCGGGATCACATAGAAGCTCTCGCGGTCGTGCGGGTGGGCGGCCGCGGCGAACCCGAAGTCGGTCGGCAGGCCGTCCGTGATCTCACTCCACGTGTGCCCGCCGTCGTCGCTTCGGTGCATCCCGCAGTGGTTCTGCTGGTACACGCGGTCGCGGTCGACGGGTGAGTGCACGAGCTTGTGGACGCAGAAGCCCACCTCCTCGTGCTCGCGCGGCCACTCGGCCCGCAGGCCCCGGTTGCGCGGCTCCCAGGTGTGGCCGCCGTCCGAGCTCTCGAACGCCCCGAATCCCTGCACGATCACCCACAGCCGCTCCGGATCGGTGGGGTGGGTGATGATGGCCGGCATGCCCAGGTGGCCGGGCGGCTGGTTGTCCGCGATGTTCCAGGCCTCGCGGCCCGGCTGGTCGTCCAGGGTCGAGACCAGCTTCCATGTCCGGCCGCCGTCCCGGCTCTGGAACACACCCGCGGATTCGGCGCCTGCGAACACGTTGCCGTGGCCGACGGCCAGTCCGGACACCTTGGACAGCTTCAGGTCGCCGCCGTCACCGTAGTTCAGGCCCTCGCTCGACATCTCCCAGGTCTCGCCCATGTCCGGGCTGCGCCACACCCCCGCGCCGTGCCACTCGCTGGCGGCCGCCGCAAAGATGGTGCCCGAATCGCCGTCGAACACCGCGTGGTAGATGGGCCAGCCCTCACAGTACGGGCCGCGCACGTCCCAGTCACGCCGGTCCGGGTCGCTCTCGAGCACGAAGCAGCCCTTCCGCGTTCCCACCAGTACCATCACTCGTCGCGCCATCGTCCGATCCCTCCTCGCCGATGCGGTTTCCAGACACAGACCGCCCGCGCGCCGGAAACTCATCGCTTCGTCCGCGCCTCCGCCGGAGCGATCATCGTAACGCGGGTGGGGGTCAGCCCGGCGGCCGGATGGCAAGGTCGATCGTGACCGCCGCCACTCCTGGCTCGACCCCTCGGCCGTCGAGCCTGATCCCTCCCCAGCGGACGCGGGTGCCGGGCGCGGGCGACTGAGCCGCGACGACGAACGCATCCAGGCCGCACGCGCTCGCACGTGCTGAGAGCGGCCTCGTCGTCCCCACTCGAGTGAACACGCCCGATCCGGCGTAGCCGTCCCCGGCAGCCATCGCCCGCCGGTAGTCCATGCCGATCAGGTGCGGCACGGTTGCGTACGTCGGGTGGTGTCTGGGGGTCACGATCGATCCGATCGGCCCGCGGAAGACGGCGTCGTCGACGGTCAGCGTGACGACATCGCCGCGCGGGAGCAGGATGCCGGGCGGGATGGACTGGGACGTCACGTGGTAGTCCCCCAGCGTGCCCCAACCCTGAGCCACCGGAGCCTCGTGAAACGCGGTGAAATGCG
>JBQCGJ010000283.1:0-10413 GCA_051955775.1 Gaiellales bacterium
ACTGGTAGTTCGCGCTTACACGCCGGCCAGCGCCGGCTGACCGGCGTCGAGCTCCGCCAGCGCCCGGGCCAGCTCGTCGTGCTCGGGCGGGCGCGCCCAGTGATGCGTGACCAGCCCGTCGGCCGACACCACGTACACCGACGGCGTGAAACGGACGCCCAGCCGGGCCTGCAGCGCCGAGCCGCGGCGCACCGCCTGCTCGACCACCAGCACCCGGCCGCCGCTGTGCGCGGCAGCTGACGACAGCCGGTTCAGCGAGTCGCGGCTGGTGCGGCTGCCGATCGACGAGAACTGCACCAGCAGCGCCACTTCCGGCAGCTGGTCGAGCCCCACATCCCGCGCCCGAAGCCGCAACGGACCGTCAGCCGCCCGCCGGCTCCGCACCGCTGAGATCAGGTCGTGCACGCCCATCTCCGACCGAAGCGTAACCGCCCCGGCGGCGCGAGGCGGGAAGCTCACCGACGTTCCGCCACCTCGCTCAGCAGCGCGTCGATCCGGCCAACCTGCACCTCACGCGAATGGGCCGCCGCCGCCTCCACCGCGGCCGGGCACGGAATGGGAAGCTGCGCCGCCCGCCGCATGCCGTCGGCGATCGAATCCACGTCCAGTGGATCCACCAGCATGCCGCACCGCTCGTCGACCACCTCGGCCGGCCCGCCGATCCGAGTGGCGACCACCGGCCGCCCGCTGGCCAGGGCCTCCAGCACCTGCTGGCCCTGCGGTTCCACCAGCGACGGCGCAACCAGGACGTCGGACGCGGCCAGCCGGTCGCGCACGCCCTCCGGGGTCAGCCGGCCCGCGAACTCCACGCCGGGCGGCGCCGCGGCCCGCAGCTCGGCCTCGAGCGGGCCGCCGCCCACAACCGCCAGCGATCCGTCCTCGAGCTGGGAGAACGCTCGCAGCAGCCGCCGCGGGTTCTTGCGCTCGTCCAGCGACCCCACGAACAGGTAGCGGGGCGGACCATCGGCCGCCCGCGGGGACGGCGCGAACAGCCGCGTGTCGACGCCGCAGTCGATCACCTCCACCCGCGAGCCCCCCGGCGGCAGCCGGCCGGCTACATACCCCGACACCGCCACCACCGCCGCCGAGCGGCGCACGACCCGCCGCGTGAGCAGGCCCAGCAGCGGGTTCGAGCGGGCGTTCGCCACATCGCCGCCATGTGCCGTGACCACCAGCGGGGCGTGCGCGGCGGCCGCCGCCGCGATGCCCACCAGCCCGGTCGGCACCAGATAGTGCGCGTACACGACGTCCGGCTTCGCGCGCGCGTGTGACAGAGCCCGTGCTCCCAGCAGCGCGTACTTGGCAGGCGTGCGTAGCGGCCCGCTGCCCTCCGCGCGCAGCACCGCCTCGTCCACGGTGTGCCCGCGCCGCCGAAGCTCGGCGGCGATGCCCGCGACGAACACCCCGAAATCGGGTCGCCGCCGGCTGGGATACATGTTCGACACGAGCAGGATGCGCACCCGCCGAGCGTACTGGCGCGCGGGGGGCCGTGACTCAGACTCGACACTGTCTGAGCAATAAACTGCTCAGATCGTGCCAGATGACACGCATGTGGAGAGCGCTCTACGGGCCTCGGCGTATGGAGACACCGGGCCGGTGACGTTTCTCTTCACCGACATCGAGGGGTCGACGCGCCTGTTGCGTGAGGTGGGCGCGGGAGTGTTCGGACGGATTCTCGTGGAGCATGATCGACTCGTCCGCGAAGCAGTCGCCGCGTCGGGTGGACACGTGGTCGATACGCAGGGCGATGCGTTCTTTGCGGCGTTCGGAGCGGCCGCGGACGCGGTGGGCGCTGCGCTTGCCGTACAGCACGCAATGTGCGCACACGGCTGGCCTGGCGGGGCCCAGGTTCGATTGCGGATGGGCGTGCATACCGGGCAGCCGGAGTGGTCCGAGGGTCGCTATCTCGGATTGGACGTCCATCTCGGCGCGCGCATCGCCGCCGCCGCGTCCGGCGGCCAGATTCTCATGTCGGAGGCAACCCATTCAGCGCTGAACGACATCCTGGACGGCATCGAGGTTCGCGACCTGGGGGAGCACCCGCTGAAGGACTTCGACCTGCCACAGCACCTGTTCCAGGTCAGGACGCCGGACATGCACGACGAGTTCCCGCCGCCGCGAACCGCGAGGTCCGGCCCGAGTGCGTTCGCGGGGCGGGAGGAGGAGTTGGCCGCAGCCGCGGTCGAGTCGATCGTAAAGGCCACGCGGCGGCGGGAGCGACGTCGGCTCGGGCTGATAGCCGGGGCGCTCCTTGTACCCGTCGGCATCGCCGCCGCGGCATTCCTGACTCGCCCCCACCATGTAACCGTGGTGCCGGACTCGGTGGTCGAAGTCGACCCGCAGGGCGGGGCCGCAACCTGGGATCTCCAGCTCGGTCCGACGCCAAGCCGGATCCTCGCGGCCGGCGGACGGATCTGGGTGCTGAACCAGTCCGGGCAGACTCTTACCCGAATCAACGCGGCGACGCACGGAGTCACGACCGTCGGGTTGGCTGAACCCCCGAGTGACCTCGCGGTCAGCCGCGGGGACGTCTGGGTCGTAAACGGCGGACCGCGGACGATCACAATCCTCGGTGGGCCAGGGTTGGCGGTCTTGCAGCGGCTGGCCCTCAGGGGCGCGCCGGATCTCCTCGACGCCGGGAACCCCGACATCGCGGCCTCATCCCACGCCGTGTGGGTGTCCTCCGGAGCTGGCTTGGCTGGGTACTCGCTCAGCGGAGCACCTCGCAGCCTGATCCGTGGCGTGCCGCACGGCCCGATCGCCGCCACCTCGAGTGCCGTCTGGCTTGGCGGCGGATACGGGCTCTTCGGGTCCTCGCAGACGCTGGAGCGAATCGATCCCGGGTCAGGGAAGTCCGTGGCCCATGTTCCGAGTGGGCCCGTGGATGCGCTCGCCGTGGGGGTGGGCGGAGTCTGGACGGTGGATGCGTCGGCCGGCACGGTGCGCCAGATCGATCCTACGACCGGAGCCGTCCTGCATACGACGCATATCGCCGGCGTCGATGCCATCGCGGGCAACCGGACGGCTGTTTGGGCCTCGAGCAGCGACGGCCTGCTCGTGCGACTCAACCCGCGAAACGGTCAGATCGCCTCACGGATTCGTATTGCCGGGCGACCGGCGGATATTGCGCTGTCGAACGGCATGCTGTGGGTGATCGACCAACCTGCGACACCGGTGCAAACTGGGGGTGGACTCCGGGTCACCACCCCGGTGGGCCCGATCGATTCTCCGGATCCCGCGTTTGCGTTCCAGGCCGGGTCATGGCAGATGCTTTACGCCACCGACCTCAACCTGCTTGCATTCGCCGACGCGCCGGGCGCAGCGGGGCTGACGCTCGTTCCGAGCGCCGCCGCCACCATGCCCAAGATCAGCGATCACGGCCACACATACACATTCGTCATCCGGCGCGGCTACCGCTTCGCGCCGTCCGGGCAACCAGTAACGGCAGGCGACTTCCGAACCGCCATTGAGCGCGCGCTGAAGATTGTCCCGAGTCCCGTGGGGACCTTCATTCTGGCTGACATTGCCGGGGCCAGGGCCTACCAAGCCGACAGAACGAGACACGTGGCCGGCATCCGGGCCCACGGACAGCGCATCTCATTTACGACCACCGATGTGAACCCCGAGTTCCTCGCGGAGGTTGCGCTGCCACTCTTCAGCGCCGTTCCGCCGAATACCTCTCCACGCACGAACGGCAGTCGGCCTATCCCGAGTGCCGGCCCTTATTACATCAAGAGTTACGTGCCCAACCGTGAGGTGATCCTGGCCCGGAATCGCTACTACCCCGGCCCCCGTTCCGCACATCTGAAGACCATCACCTACGTGATCAGCCCGCACTCCTCCTGGCAAAGTGTCGCATCCGGGAGGGCTGATTACGACCCCGGCGACCCGCCGCCGCCACCCTCGGTGCTAGCTCGGGTCGGCCCAGGCTCCGTCGGCGAGCGGAACGGCCACCAGCAAGCATTCGTCAATCCGTCGACCGCCCCCGCGGTGGACTTCTTCGCGCTGAATACGACACGACCACTCTTCCGGCACACCGATGTTCGGCGCGCGGTGAACTACGCCATCAATCGAGTGGCGCTTGCCGCCACCACCGGGGCGCCCGGCGCCACGCCGACCGACCAGTATCTCCCCTCGAACATGCCCGGGTTCCCAGGTAATGGCCGTGCGTATCCAGCCGTGCCCGATCTGCGTCTCGCGCGCGCTCTGATGCGACGATCCGGCGTCCGCCTGCCTGCGCACGCGATCCTGTATACCTGCAGCGACAACTCCGGATGTCGCGCTCGGGCGACACTCCTTCGCCGGGAGCTGGCCCGTATCGGCATCACGCTCACCGTGCGCTCATTCGTGCGCCCAGTGCAGTTCCAACGCGACAACACGGGGCGCGGTTTCGACATCGCCGATGAAGGCGTGACGTTCGTGATCGAGGACCCGGGATTCCTCTTCACGGCGGGGTACGGGTTCGTCCGCCTCGGCCCGTACCAGCCAGCGATGGTGAGTGTTGATCGCACTATCCCGCCAAATCGCGCGCGATCGTTCGAGGCGTTTGATCTCCTCGTGGCACGTCGATACGCACCTCTCGCCGCCTACGCCATTCCCAACCAGACCGACTACTTCTCGTCTCGGGTCGGCTGCCAGGTCTACCAGCCCGTGTTCGGAATTGACCTCACGCAGCTCTGCCTCCGGCGATGACTACACGAGGTCGCGCGGGATGTCGGTCTCCCACGTGCGCTCGAAGGCAAGCTCGTCGCCCTCCCAGGCCCGCAGCTCGCTGCGCACGTGGAACGCCGTCGCGTCGCAGGTGAGGATGCTCTCGGTCTCGCACCGGGTCAGCCAGTCGCCGCGCCCGAACCGGCCGCCCATCCGGCACCGCACAGC
Source organism: Gaiellales bacterium (assembly GCA_051955775.1). Lineage (GTDB taxonomy): Bacteria > Actinomycetota > Thermoleophilia > Gaiellales > JAICJC01 > DASUHT01. The sequence goes on from JBQCGJ010000283.1 coordinate 4,879, forward strand.
CGCCGACAGCGGGTCGCCCTCCACGATCGAGAAGGTGGTGCCGTTGATGTCCTCCATCTCCAACCCATTGGGCAGCCGCACCAGGCCGCCGACGTCCCAGTTGAACGTCAGCTCGACGCGGCCGGCGGCCAGGTCCTGGGCGATGGTGCGGCCGGCGCGGCCCGGGTAGATCAGCTCGGTCTCCATCGGCGGCGCCTCCTCAGGCGGCCCGAAGCCGGCCAGCGTCGCGTCCTGCGGGCTCGGCGAACGCACCGGAAGCAGCAGCCGGCTGGAGCCCGTGTGCAGGGTCAGGGTGACCGGCTCGGGCGACGGCCAGGCCCACGGCCAGTAGGTCGGCGACACGCCCACGCGGAGCCGGTTGCCTGCGCCGAACGCGTGGCCGGTGGCGTCCAGCCGAACCGTGATGCGGTAGCGGCGGCCGGGCTCGAGCGGCTCGGGATGCTCGTCCGAGTCCCGGTGGGTGAGGTTCTGGAGCGCCCGCGTGATCAGGGTCGAGGTGCCGTCGGGAAACACCTCGCACAGCCGCACGATGACCAGCGCCAGCGGCTTGTCGCTCTCCAGCTCCAGCTCCACATCGGGGTATCCGAGGATCTCCAGCCGCTCGGCCAGCGGCTCCGAGGTGAAGATGAGGCTCATGCCGTCCATCGCCCGCTGGTCGCCGGGCCAGTCCGCGATCTCGCCGTACGGGCACCACGACCCGGCGTCCAGGCCGGCGGTCTGCAGCCCGGAGAACGGGATTGCAGCGGCCGCTGCGGCATCACCGTCGCGCAGGCCGCCGTCGGGATGCAGAGCCATCGAGCGGGCGGCCACGTTGGGCGACGGCCAGGACGGGTCGGCCACCCACCGCCCTGAGCGCTCCGTGTACTGCACGCGGGGGCGGGCCGGCTCGTGGATGAAGGAGCGCAGCATCGGCTCGTCCATGATCCCGGTGTCCACGCCGCGCAGCCAGTGGTCCCACCAGCGCAGCGTCTCCTGCAGGAAGCCGATGGTGGGCTCCGGCGGGCCGGCCTGGGGCCACGCGTGGGCCCACGGCCCGATCAGCCCCTTGCGTGGGCCGGGCAGCCCTTGCAACAGGCGTGGGATGGCGTTGGTATAGCCGTCTGCCCAGCCGCCCACGGCATACACCGCGGCCTCGATGTCGGCGTAGTTCTCGCACACCGAGCCCTGCTTCCAGTAGTCGTCCCGGCGCTGGTGGCCCAGCCACGTCTCGATGAACGGCGGCGCCTCGCGCATCCGCTCCAGCCACATCTCGCGCCAGCGCTCGCCGACGATGGCGGGATCCGGCGGGCGGGCGTTCCAGGCGAACATGGAGGCCGCCCACTGCAGCGCGTCCGAGCCGATACAGCCGCCGTCGTAGTGCACGTCGTCGGCGTAGCGGTCATCGGTGGAGCACAGCGTGACGATCGCCTTCAGGGCGGGCGGCCGGCGGGCCGCCACCTGAAGCGCGTTGAAGCCGCTCCAGGAGATGCCGGTCATGCCCACCGCACCGGTGCACCAGGGCTGCTCGGCGATCCACGCGATCACCTCGCAGGCGTCCAGCTGCTCCTGCGGCAGATACTCGTCGAGCAGCACTCCGTCCGACTCCCCGGTGCCCCGCTGGTCGGCCCGGATGCATGCGTAGCCGTGGCCGGCCAGGTACGGGTAGTGGCGTGAGTCGCGCACGGCGGTGCCGTCGTTGAGGCGGTAGGGCAGCCATTCGAAGATGGCCGGCACAGGGTCGGACTCCGCATCCTCGGGCAGCCAGATGCGGGCCGAGATGCGGCAGCCGTCGGCCAGCGTGATCCAGGTCTGCTCGATCGTGCGCACGCGGCGGGGGTAGGCGGAGACGATGCGCATCTCCGCCCACGCTACCCAACGGCGTGCACCCGCCGCGACGCTACCAGCGCGAGTTGCGGCCGCGCTTGGAGCGGTACACGAGCCGCGGCGGGGCGATGGTCATGCCCTGCTCCGTGAACTCGTCTCCCAGCTCGAGGCGGGCGGCGATGCGGCTGACGTCGGCCTGCTGCTCGCCCAGCACCAGGGTCACCCCGGTCCCGCTGCGACCTGCCCGGCCGGTGAGCCCGACGCGATGCAGGTAGCCCTTGCCGTCCTCCGGCGGGTCGTAGTTGACGACCGTCGCGATCCGCTCCAGGTCGAGCCCGCGGGCGGCCACGTCGGTGGCGACCAGCGTCGGCACACTGCCGGACTCGAACCGGGACAGCGCCTTCTCGCGCGCCCGCTGCTGCATGTCGCCGTGCATGGCGACCGCGTCAACACCCTGCCGGAGCAGCTTGCTGACCAGCCGGTCTGCCCCCTGCTTGGTGCGCACGAACACCAGCGAGGGGCCGTCGCTCTGCTCCAGCAGTCCGATCAGGGTGGACAGCTTGGTGTCGTGGGTGACGGGCACGAAGCGATGGTCGATGTCCTGCACCGTCTCGCTCCCGGTATCCAGGTCGTGGCGGCAGGCGTGGCTGGTGTACGAGCGCGCCAGCCGGCCGACCTCGCCGTCCAGCGTGGCCGAGAAGAACATCGTCTGCCGAGCCTCGGGGACGCGCCCGACGATGCGGTCGACCTGCGGCTGAAAGCCCATGTCGAGCATCCGGTCGGCCTCGTCCAGCACCAGCGCGGTGACCTTGTCGAGCCGCACGGCGCGGCGCTGGCACAGATCCTCGAGGCGGCCGGGAGTGGCGACCAGGAGATCGGCGGAGGCCGCCTTCTTGATCTGGCGCGAGATCGGCACACCACCGTACACGGCGGCCACGCTGATGCCGCGGGCCGTGGCGATCTCGGACAGCTCTTCGGCCACCTGGGCCGCCAGTTCGCGGGTGGGCACAAGCACCACGGCCGCCGGCCGGGCGCCGCCGGCCGCCAGGCGCTCGACCAGCGGGATGCCGAAGGCGAGCGTCTTGCCGGAGCCGGTGGGCGACTTGGCCAGCACGTCCATGCCGGCCATGGCATCGGGGATGACCATGGTCTGAATCGGGAACGGCCGCTCGATGCCCTTGGCGGCCAGTGCGTCGGCAACCGGCGCGGACACGCCCAGGCCAACGAAGGTTTCGTCTTGCATACTCTCTCTTTCGGCTGTTTGCCGGCGAAATCAAGCCGGCGCTGCTGAGGTCCCACGTCCACCCCAGGCGGTCAGCCGAGAAAGCGTGCACCTCACAGGGTGGCCCATTGCCACCCATACAACGCAGGCTAGCAGGCGGCCCGGCCGCCAATGTCCCCCCGGGCGACCACCCAAGTGAGGGGCTAGGCACGACGGCCGTCCTCAAGCACAGTGGAGGAACGCTGACGACGGTCTCCCCGTCGTTGGTTCTCCTGAGAAATCGCCCCCCCGGCTGGACGTCCCCCACCGGGCGGGCGCGGAGACCCTCAGCGGCGGCTTGCAGATGCGGTCAGGCCCGCGGGCGGTGCGGGGGGGACAGCTCCATCAGCTCCAGGAAGCACGCCAGCTCCTGCGGGCTGGCCCGGTCGACGCCGTTCAGCGCGATCTGCAGCTGGAGCCCGAACATGGACATGAGGACGTCGGGACCGTGGCGCAGCGAGAGGGCAAACCGCAGGTACTCACGACCGCTGCGCTGGCCGACGACACGGTACGTCCAGCACACGCCCCGGGCGCGCGCCGCGCGCTGCCAGCCGAACACGAGCAACCGCTCGCCGGCCCGGTCGGCATCCGACACCGGGCTGTGCAGCAATCGGCGCACGATCGAGCTGACCGATCCGTCGGACTCGAATTTGCCGACCGATTCGGCCACCAGCGTCTCGACTAGCAGCTTGCTCTCGGGGTCCTCCATGTCGCTCCGGGGGTCGGGGAACGGCTTCGATGGGGTGATCTCAACGTACGGGCGGAATGGCCGCCGGGCGATACCCCATACGGGCAGTCCCGCGGGCGGCCGCCCTTCCAGGCGGCGTCTCCGACCGCGAAACCTGCCAAGATGCGTCCATGCAGCAACCGCAGAGACCCCCGCACGAGGACCACGCGCCTTCCGACCGCGTCATCGCTGCCGACGATCAGGAGCGGTGCCTGGACGATGCGCTCGAGGGCACCTTCCCGGCCAGCGATCCCGTGGCCGTCGAGACACCGGAGCGGTAGACCAGCCGCCCGCCTGGCTCCTGCCCGCATGAATTGATTGGGCGGCCGGTCGCCTGGGTAGTAGAACGTCATGCCAGGCGGCCAGGTAGACCTGCAGCTCGCGGGCAGCGGCGCCCGGATGGTCGCGGTATCGAGCGGCGGAGACGACCGTCTGTACACGCTTCCCACCGGCGATCGCGTCGTGTACGCGCACATCGAGGACGGCGCTCTGGTGCCGTGGCAGATGACGCTCTCCACCGGGCCTGTGCGGCCACGTCCGCCGCGCCAGGGCAGGTGGGTCGAGCGACGTGAGGCGTCCGACGGCGTTCCGTTGCCGCGGTTCTTGAGTCGATTGGCCTGAGGGTCACCTCAGCCGGGCTCGTGCTGCAGGGCACATGACCCGAAGAGGGGGTTCGAGTGTTGTCCGTTCGGCCGATACAGATCACAAGCCGTTATGCGCGGTGAGTGGGTCGAACCGAAAGGAGGCACCGTTCTTGGACGTACGCCTTGAAGGGCTGCATGGCCAGGCCGGTCAGACGATGGCGGAGTACGCCGTCAATATCACCATCATCACGATCGCCATCGTCGTCGCCATAGGCCTGCTGTCGTCAGCGATCTCGAAGCAGCTCGCAAACGTGGCCGGCATCCTCTAGCACCACATCTTCCCTCCTCCGATCATCGGAGCGCGACGGCCGGCCGGGTCACACCCGGCCGGCCGTTCGTCGTTCGGGCCGACGTTGCTAGAACGGTGAACAACTGGTTTACTACGTCCCCCGCAGGGAATGAGCTAGGGCTATCGCGGCGAATCGCACTGAGAAGAGGGTTGCCAGAGCGATGAACGGTTGGGTTCACGACATACGCGACCGCAGGTGGGTGCCTCGCATGGAGCAGGTGCCCCGTTGGGCGATCATCCCCGGCGTGCTGGCATGTATAGCACTGCTGGCCGGTGGCGCTTGGGCGGGCATCACGCTGGGCAACGGTTCGAGCTCGACGGTCACCGACACCATCCATGTTGTGCGGTCGGGCCACGTGGTGGTCGTGAGCGGTGTGCGAAAGGTTGCGCTGCCCGCCAGCACCGTGACCCGAAACGGCCGCGTCATCCACCTGCCCGCGCAGCTGGTCACGTTGACGAACAATCAGGTCCAGACGTCGGTCTCCACGGCCCCCGGGCGTACCGTCGTGCGCACGGGCAGGACGAGCACGGTGACCGTGCCCGGGCCGACTCAGACCGTGACGCAGGTGAGCAGCGTGACCGAGACCGTGACCGAGACCGAGCCCGGAACGACGATCACGGTCACCGTCACGCAGACGACCTAGATCGCCTGAAGCGCTGACGGTTGACGGTTGCGGGTCATGGGGGGCGCGGGGCGGTGATCCAGCGGCGTTCGTGGTGCCAGCGGTGGATCGTGCGAGTGCTGGGTGCGTGGGCGGGGATGGTGGGGTTCGCGAACAGGCGCTGGATGCCGGCGGTTGTGGCGGCTGGT
>JBQCGJ010000284.1:0-3612 GCA_051955775.1 Gaiellales bacterium
GGGAGTGCCGAAGGTGGGAGTCGAACCCACACGACCTTGCGGCCGGCGGATTTTGAGTCCGCTGCGTCTACCGTTCCGCCACTTCGGCTCTGGGGCATCGTATCGGTCGAGATTGCCGGCGCGGTCCCCGGCCCTCGCCCCAATGCTGTAGAAACCGCACATGCCGACTCAGTCCTCCGACAAGAGCGCTCCTCGCTCCAGCGTCCTCGACCACAAGTTCGGCCGGGGAACGCCGCTGACCGTTGGGGTCGAGGAGGAGTACATGCTGATCGACCCCACCAGCCTCGAGCTGGTGTCGCGGGTCGAGGAGCTGCTGGCGGAGGCGGCCGAGAGCGAGTTCTCCGACCGCCTCAAGCCCGAGCTCATGCAGTGCGTGATGGAGTCGGGGAGCGTGCCCTGCGAGACGGTCGCCGCCATCGGCGCCGACCTGCGCCACCTGCGTGGATGGGTGGCCGAGCACGCCGAGGCCCGGGGGATGCGCCTGGGCGCCGCCGGCACGCATCCGTTCTCGCTCTATGAGCACCAGAAGATCACCGCCCGCGACCGCTACCGGGCGCTGGTCGAGATGCTGCAGTACATCGCCCGCCGCGAGCTGGTGTTCGGGATGCACGTGCACGTCGCCGTGCCCAGCCCGGAGGCGTGCCTGGCCGTCATGGAGGGCGTGCTGATCGAGCTGCCGGTGCTGCTTGCCCTGTCCGCCAACTCGCCGTTCTGGCGGGGCGAGGCGACCGGCCTGCAGTCCACCCGGTCCGCGATCTTCGCCGCGTTCCCGCGCAGCGGGCTGCCGCCGCGGTTCGAGAGCTATCAGGACTACGCCGACGCGGTCGGCTTCATGGAGGCCACCGGTGCCATCGGCGACTACACCCACCTCTGGTGGGACGTTCGCCCGCACCCCCGGTTCGGCACCCTCGAGGTGCGGGTGATGGACGTGCAGACGAGGCTCGAGGACACCCTCGCCCTGGCCGCGTACGTGCAGAGCCTGGTGGGGCTCCTGGTGCGGCAGCTGGAGGCTGGGGAACCGGTGCTGTCCTACCACCGCATGCTGCTGGCCGAGAACAAGTGGCTGGCGGCCCGGTACGGCCTGGACGCGCCGCTGATGGACCTGGGCGCGGGCAAGCGGGTGAAGATGCGGGCCCGCACGCTGGCCCGCCGGCGCATCAAGGAGCTGAAGCCGATCGCCCGGGAGCTGGGCTGCTCCAGGGAGCTGGCCCGGGTTGAGTGGATCCTCGAGCACGGCACCGGCGCCGACCGCCAGCTTCAGGTGTGGAACGCCAACCGCGATCTGGTCGAGGTGGCCGACGAGATCGCCAAGGCAGCCAGCGCCGTGTAGGCGTTCAGCGCCTGGCTCTCGCCACCTGCAGCACCGACCCACCCAGCAGCGCCGCCACGAACGCGGGGATCAGCCACCACGCGTTGACCTCGTTGCGGGTCAGCACCCAGGTGACGGCGAACGCCACCACCACGCCTGCTGCGATCCGCCAGTCGTCGCCGACCACGAACTCGTACAGGAAGTGGCCGAGCCCCCGGATCCAGCTCACGGCTTCACCGCGTCGGGTGCCGGCCCCAGGGACTCCATCACCCGCACCAGACCGAGCGACACCGCCAGCACGAACGCCAGCACGCCCAGGATCGCCACCTCGCCGCCCGGCCAGTTGACGCCGGCCCCCTCCGCGCCCCAGAACGTCCCGAACGTGGTCAGCATCACGCCGACGGCGAACTTCATCGTGTTCTCGGGCACCCTGGCCAGCGGCTGCCGGGCCATCGCGCCCACCGCCACCACCAGCACCAGGGCCGCGGTCGCGCCGACCGCCGCCAGCGGGATCGACCCCTGCGTGCTGCCGAAGGTGAGCACGATGAAGGCCACCTCCATGCCCTCCAGGAAGACCCCTTTGAAGGACACCACGAAGCCGTACCAGTCGAGCCCGGCGCGCATTCTCGACCCTGCCGCGCGGCTGGCCTCCGCCTCCTCCTCGAAGATCGCCACTTCGTCGTGCTGGGCCTTGAGGCCGCTCGCTCGCAGGATCGCCTTGCGCAGCCATTGCAGGCCGAACACCAGGAGCAGCGCGCCCACCACCAACCGCAGGTCGTCGATCGGGATCACGGTCAGTGCCGGACCCAGGATCGCCACCACAACGCCCAGGCAGACCAGCGCCGCCGCCGCTCCGGTCAGAGAGGAGCGCCACCCGCGGGTCATCGCCATGGCCAGCACGATGGTCAGTGCCTCGACCATCTCGACTCCGCTTGCCAGGAACGACGCGGCTACCAGAAACACGGCGCTCATACGTCTGATCGTAGTCCTCCCCGGTGGCTAGACTGGCGCCTCCCGTCGTTGGCGAGAAGGAGGGTCATGGACAAGCAGGAAGTGCTCGAGCGGTGTCGCCGCGACAACGTCGCCTTCGTACGGCTGCAGTTCACCGAGCCCTACGGCGCGGTCAAGAACGTGTCCATCCCGGTCGAGGAGCTGGAGAAGGCGCTCGAGAACGAGCTGATGTTCGACGGCTCGTCGATCCGCGGCTTCAAGCGCATCGAGCAGTCCGACATGTACTTCCTGCCCGACCCGGCAACATATGCCCTGCTGCCGTGGCGAGGCACGGAGGACGCCCGCACGGCGCGCCTGATCTGCGTCGTGGCCGATCCGGACGGCCGGCCGTTCGCCGGCGACCCGCGCACCAACCTGCGGCGGGTGCTGGCCGAGGCGGCGGAGCTGGGATACACGATGCAGGTCGGGCCGGAGGCGGAGTTCTTCCTGTTCCGCACCGACGGCGAGGGCAACCCGACCGTCGACCCGCACGACGCGGCGACGTACTTCGACGTGGCCCCCATCGACCGCGGCGAGGACTGCCGGCGCGACATCGAGGTCACCCTGCAGAAGATGGGATTCCATCTCGAGGCCGCCCACCACGAGGTGGCGATCGGCCAGCACGAGATCGACTTCCGGCACGGCGACGCGCTGAGCACGGCGGACAACCTGATCACCTTCCGCATGGTGGTGAAGACGATCGCGGCCCGCCACGGCATGCACGCGACGTTCATGGCCAAGCCGCTGCACGGCGAGAACGGCTCCGGCATGCACGTCAACCAGTCGCTCACGCGGGGTGAGGAGAACGCGTTCCTGGACGAGTCGGACGAGCTCCAGCTGTCGGCCGAGTGCCGCGCCTACATCGCCGGCATCCTGCGCCACCTGCCCGCCATCACCGCGGTCGCCAACCCCACCGTGAACAGCTACAAGCGGCTGCTCCCCGGCTACGAGGCGCCGGTGTACATCGCGTGGTCGCCTGGCAACCGCTCGGCCGCCATCCGCGTACCGGCCAAGCGCGGCCGCTCGACCAGGATCGAGCTGCGCACGCCCGACCCAACCGCCAACCCGTACCTCGCGCTGGCCTGCATGCTGCAGGCCGGGCTGTCGGGGATCAAGGAGGCCCTGCGCCCGCCCGAGCCGGTCAACCGCAACATCTATGACCTGACCGAGGCGGAGTCGGCCGAGCTGGGCATTCGCAGCCTGCCGCATGACCTGTCACACGCGCTCGACCAGCTCGAGGCCGACGAGGTGATGCACTCGGCGCTGGGCGACCACATCTTCTCCGAGTACCTGCGTCTGAAGCGGGAGGAGTG
>JBQCGJ010000285.1:0-15075 GCA_051955775.1 Gaiellales bacterium
GCTATGTCGTCGTAAGAGCGCGCGTAGGTGGTGTGCATGGGGTTAGACTACGGAACGGGGGGGGGGTGTTCCTGCCCCCGCCCGCGCCGCAGGGCGCCCAGCTCAGGGCTGGAAGTTGAAGATGAAGTCGAAGTTCCCGTCGTGGCGCAGGTGCAGGATCATCACACCGCGCGCGTTCGAGTACTCACCCGTGCCGCCGGTGATGGCCAGCCGGGTGGTCGCCTCGGCGTCGAGATACGGGCCCTCCACGGTGACCTGGCCGTGAGGCAGGAACGTCGTCCACATGCACTCCCAGCGGCCGTGGACGGTGCTGGCACGGACGCAGTTGCCCTGGTCGATGCCGACCTTGCGGGTGTTGCTGGCGTTGAAGATGGGGTTGTTGAACGGCAGCTGGTCGCCGGGCGAGTCGCCCGTGGCGCCGATGTCGATCACCTGGTCGGTGACCGGGTGCTCGACCACGTGCACCGTGGTGCGGTGGGTGAGCCCGCCCGACCCTGAGCCCATCGCCACGGCCGCCGCGGTCAGCGCGGAGGCGGTGACGGCGGTCAGCGCCATCAGCACGAGTGTTCGTCGCATGGTCCCCCCCTTGGAGACGAGAGATGGACTGCGAGTTTACGGCTTATGGGGAAGGTGCAACGCGCTACCCGCGATACAGGTCGATGCCGTGCGGCTCCTGGATCGTGTTGCCGCCGTCCACCACGATGCTCTGCCCGGTCACGTAGGACGCCTCCGTGCTGGCCAGGAACCCCACCACCGCCGCCACCTCCGCGGGCCGGGCCGGCCGCCCGACCGGCGTGTGCTTGCCCGCCTCCAGCTCGTCCGGCTCGGACGATCCCGTCTCGATCCAGCCCGGCGCCACCGAGTTGACCGTCACTCCACGCCGTCCCAGCTCGATCGCCAGCGCCCGCATCAGCCCGTCCATCCCCGCCTTCCCGGCGCTGTAGCCCGCGCTGCCCGGCGCCGAGACCAGCGGCCCGGTCACAGACGACATCATGATCACCCGGCCCCAGCCCGCCTCGGCCATGCGGGGCGCGGCCGCCCGGGTGGCGTTCACTGCCGTGCTCAGGTTGAGCGCGATGTCACGCTCCCAGGCGGCCGGGGACATGGACAGGAACGGGGCGGACGCGGCGGGCGTCCCGGTCTGCACCATGCCGGCGTTGTTGACCAGGATCCCGAGGGGGCCATGCGCGGCCTCCACCTGCTCGACCAGCGCGGCGGCCATGGCGTGATCGGTGAGGTCGGCCACGTGACCGGTGGCCCCGCCGCCCAGCTCGGCGGCGCGGTCGTGGATGCGCTCGGTGGTCGACGACACCGCCACCCGCGCGCCCATCGCCCGAAGCAGCGTCGCGCAGGCGAAGCCGATCCCGGTCGGCGATCCCGCCCCGGTGACCAGCGCCACCCTGCCTGAGAGGTCGAATGGCATTCAGGCGCCGTTCTCGACCGCCTGCGGCAGCCTGGCCAGGAGCGCCGCCAGCGTCGACAGCTCCTCCTTCGAGAACTCCCCGCCGAGCAGCGTGTGGATCTCGCGCACGTGGCTGCGGGTGGCCGCGTCGAGCTTGGCCCGGCCCGCCTCGGTGAGCACGGCGTAGGTGACGCGGGCGTCGCTGGCGCAGCTCGCCTTCTCGACCAGCCCCGCGGTCTCGAGGCGGCGCAGGAGGCGGGTGATGCCCGACGGCGTGAGCAGGACCTGGGACACCAGCTCGACCCGCTTCAGCCGCTGGTCAGGCGCCCTGGCCAGGCGCAGCAGCACCTCGTACTCGCTGAGGCTGAGCCCGTGACCACGCTGCAGCAGCGCGCTGAAGCACCGCGTGGCGGCGGCGTGCGCGCGCAACAGTCCCGCAAACGCCTGCATGTGCGCACTGCGGAACTCTTGATCAATCAATACTTGACTCTTCAACTTCTTCTGTGATACCATTGCTTGCGCAATCAAGTTTCGGCAGTTCACACCACGGAGGTAGTTGAGATGAGCGTAATCGAACAGACAGCGGTTGTCCCGGCCGGGACCTACGCGGCCGATCCGTCGCACTCCAGCGTCGAGTTTGCGATCCGCCACATGGGCCTGGCCACGGTGCGCGGCCGCGCCGCGTCGGTGACGGCCACGCTGGACGCCACCGGCGCCTCGCCGGTCGTCCAGGGCACGATCGACGCCACCAGCCTGACCACCTACGACGAGCAGCGAGACGGCCACCTGGCATCGCCCGAGTTCTTCGACACCGCCCGCTTCCCGTCCATCGAGTTCCGCTCCACCGACGTCTCGGTCGAGTCCGACGGATCCGCGCAGGTGGCTGGCAACCTGACCATCAAGGGCGTCACCAAGCCGGTCGAGCTGACCGGACGGGTGACCGGCCACGGCCAGGACCCATGGGGCAACGAGCGGGTCGGCCTCGATCTGGAGGCCACGCTCGACCGTACCGAGTTCGGCATCTCGTGGAACGCCCCGCTGCCCGGCGGCGGACTGCTGCTGGCCGACGACGTGCGCCTGACCGCCAGCCTCTCGTTTGTGAAGCAGGCGGCCTGACCATGCGCATCCTGGCCATCTCTGGAAGCCTGCGGGAGGCATCCCACAACACCGCACTGCTGCGGGCGGCAGCCGAGCTGCTGCCGCCCGGGGCGGAGGTCGAGGTGTTCGACGGCCTGGGCGACGTGCCGCACTACAACCAGGACATCGACGGCGAGCAGGCGCCCGAGGCGGTGACCCGGCTGCGCGATGCGATCGCCGGCGCAGACGCGGTGCTGTTCGCGACGCCGGAATACAACGGGTCGGTGCCGGGCGTGTTGAAGAACGCGGTCGACTGGGCATCACGGCCCGCGCGGAACGGGGTCCTGTGGGGCAAGACAGCCGCCGTGATCGGCGCGTCGACCGGGGCGTACGGCGCGCTGTGGGCGCAGACCGATCTGCGTAAGGAGCTGGGTGTGGCCGGCGCCCGCGTACTGGGCACCGATTTCCCGGTGGCCCGCGCCCACGAGCAGTTCGGCCCCGATGGAGAGCTGCTGGACGCCACGCTGGCCGAGCGCCTGGAGAACCATCTGCGCGAGCTGGTCGAGCTGGCCGTTCCCGAGCCCGTCGCAGCCTGAGTCCCCCCACAGAGCGGGGCCAGGCACCCGCGGCCTGGCCCCGTTTCTCTGGTCCGGCGGCTATGCTCGCACACCCCATGGCACCAGTGCTGCTCGCCGCCTCGGTCACGCCGCTTCGCGACGGCGGCGCCGCTGTCGATCTGGACGCCATCGTTCCGCTTTGGTCATACCTGAAAGCAGGCGGCGCTGACGGCGTCTTCTGCTGCGGCACCACCGGCGAGGGTGTGCTGCTGACGCTGGCCGAACGGCAGGCGGTGGCGACGCGGTTCCGGGAAGCCTGCGACGGCAGGCTGATCGTCCACGCGGGTGCTCAGACCACCGCCGACACCGTCGCTCTGGCAGAGCACGCGGCGGGAATCGGCGCCGACGGCGTGGGAGTGATCCCGCCGCCGTACTACCCGCTGGACGACGATTCGCTGGTCGAGCATTTCTGCGCCGCCGCAGCGGCCTGCGCCCCCGTGGACTTCTATCCGTACGCGTTCACCGCCCGCAGCGGCTATCCGCTACCGGTGCCGGTGATCGAGCGGGTGCGCGAACGCGCGCCCAATGTGGCAGGGCTCAAGGTGTCGGAGTCGCCGTTCGAGTCTGTGCAGCCATACCTCGAGCTGGGTCTGCCGGTGTTCGTCGGCTCGGAGCCGCTGATCCCGCAGGCGCTGGCTGCCGGTGGCGCCGGATCGGTGTCGGGGCTGGCCTCGGCATTCCCCGAGGTGGTGGCAGCGGCCCTGCGCGACCCCGGTGAGGCCACCACGGCGCCCCTCCGCGAGCTCCGCGGGCGGCTCGGCGCCGCCCATTTCATCGCGGGGCTGAAGGCCGAGCTGGCCCGCCGAGGCGTGCCCGTCGGGCTGGACGTACGGGCCCCGCTCCGCTAGGCCCGCCCTACGATTCAGCGGTGGCCGACGACGAGCTCACCACCCGGCTCCTGACCGCCTGGCGAGGCGAGGTGGAGGCGGGCCGGATGTACGAGCTGCTGGCCGACCGGCAGCGCGATCCCCGGACCGCGGAGCTGTTGCGGAACCTGGCGTCGGTCGAGGCGAGCCACCGCACGCGGCTGGAGGCGCGCATGCATGCGCTCGGCATCGCGGTCCCGGACCCGTCCACCGTCAAGCTGTCGCGGTGGGCGAGGATGCAGGCCCGCGTGGCCCCGCTCGACCGGCTGCTCGCCGCCCGCGAACGGGCCGAGGACGACGAGGCCGCCGACCTGTACGCCCGGCCGACCGGCGACGCCGAGACTGATGCGCTGTTGGCCGATCTGCGGGCCGACGAGCAGTCGCACTCGCGCACCGTCTCGGGTCTGCGGGCCGGTACGCCGCCGCCGACGCCCGCGCAGGCGGAGGCGCAGTCGCGGCTCGACCGCATCCTCGGCCGCGAGAGCTGGCACAAGGGCGGCACCGGCTGGGTCTCCGGCGCGATCTACGGCGCCAACGACGGGCTGGGGGCGGTGTTCGGCATCGTGGCCGGCGTATCCGGCGCCACCGGCGGCTCGAGCTTCGTGCTGACCGCCGGGCTGGCCGGTGCGTTCGCCTCGGCGCTCAGCATGGCGACCGGAGCGTTCATGGCCGAGCGCTCGCAGGCCGAGATGGTGCACGCAAACCTCGAGCGTGAGCGGCGTGAGATCGAGGAGCACCCCGAGGAGGAGCGCGAGGAGCTGTCGCTCTTCTACCAGCTCAAGGGCATCGACAAGCCCGTCGCGGACGAGATCGCCACGCGGCTCGCCGAGCATCCGGAGGCGATGCTGCAGGCGCTCGCCTCGGAGGAGTTCGGCTCGACCGATACCGAGGGCAGCCCGACGCAGGCCGCGGTGGCCGCGGGCATCTCGACCGGCGCCGGCGCGATCGTGCCCGTGATCCCGTTCTTCTTCGTCGACGGCACGGTGGCCATCATCGCGGCCGCTGTAGTCTCACTGCTCGGCCACTTCCTGGTCGGCGCCGCCAAGTCGCTGGTTACCCTGCGATCGTGGTGGTCAGCCGGCCTCGAGATGACACTGGCCGGGGTGATCGTCGGCGTTGGCACCTACTGCGTCGGCCTGGTCATTCCTTTTCACGGCTGAGACGTGCGCCGGATCTCCGCGCGAGTTCGGTCAGCCGTTGATGCGGCTGTGACCCTGCATGATGTCGCCGGCGATCGAGGTGAAGATGCCGGTCAGCGACTGCGGCGTCGGCAGGTTGTAGAAGAACGTGTTGTTCGGCGTGTTCGGGCTTGCGATCTGCTGCAGCGCGCCGGCGGCGGTGAGCCCGTCCGGCTCGGCGATCTGGTCGTACTGACTGGCCGTCACGATCTTTCCCGTGGCGGGGTTCTTGGCTCCCACGGAGATGTTGCAGGCATCACCGTTGCCCGTGTAGGCGATGGAGTACACCAGCACCTTGTTGGCCTTCGCGACGCCGGCGCTGGTCACGCCCTGCCCGCACGGCGAGACCACGTACGGCGAGGTGCTCGGGTAGGAGCCGGGGCCGTCGTTGGCCGCACCGTCGGACAGGAACACGATCACCTTCTGCGTGCCCTGACGGCCGTCCTTGACCAGCTCCTGATACGCGTCGTCGAGCGCGTCCGCATACGCCGTGCCGCCGCCGGCCTTGACGCAATTGAGGGTCGAGATCAACGGCGAGCTGCTGTTGAGGTTGCCCTGGCTGGTGGCATACGCGTTCGACAGGGGCACCACCACGTATGCAGCATTGGCGTAGCTGTACGTGCCGTGGTCGTACGAGCCGGGAGCCGGCGACGTGGTGAGATGAAACGTGCTGGTGACGTCCGTGCACGCCTGGCTCGCGCTGGGCGCGGGCGGCAGGATCGCAAGACCCACGTTGTCCACCGACGGGTCCATGGTCTGGAGGAACGCGGTGATACCGGCCTTCGCGTTGACCAGCTTGTTGTTGTTGCCCATCGACCCTGTGCGGTCGAGCACGATCATCACGTCAAGCGGCGCGCCGCCGCACGGCGAACACGCTGACGATTTGGCCGTCTCGTCAATGGTGTTGATCCCGAACAGGCGCAGGAACGTGGTCGGCACGTGCGCGGTCTCGGTCACGTGCACCGTGTTCGCGGGGTTGCAGAACTGCGACGAGGTCGAGCAGTCCGTGGTCGCCGACTCGGTGATGGTGCCGCCGCCGGGGACGCTGTTCTTCTGACCCGAGGCGGCGCTGTAGCTGGTGGCCGCGGAGACGGCAGCGGCGGTGTCCGGCAGGTTGTCCGCGCCCGCCGCAGCGGCGGCGTCGGCGGTCGCCTGCAGCTGCTGATGCACGCGGTAGGCGTTGCCGAGATCCACGACCATGCCGCAGATCCCCAGCAGGATCACCATGAACAGCGCGATCAGGGGGAGGGTCTGACCGCTTTCGTCAAATCGTCTTCGCCGCAGTGAAGGCTGCATGAATTACCCCTCGGGAGGCTCCAGGTACTCTCAAGATCGCCGTAGGGCGCGTTTTTCAAAACCCCCGGGCGGGGGGATCGACCCGGCCCGTGTGGGTTGTCTGGATTGACGCGTGCGGGGGATTCCAATAAATGGGGAGCGCCGACACGGGCGCTCGGTACGCTTGCTGGATGAGCGCCGCGCCCCGTCCGCTGACGCCGGTCGTGCTTCACCTCTCGCTGGTCGTCGGGGGCGCGCTGTGGGATCAGTCAGGCGAGCGGCTGGGCAGGGTCGACGACCTGATCGTGCGCCTGAGCGAGGAGTACCCGCCGGTCAGCGGCGTGCTGGCCACCGTCGCCGGGCGCCAGGTGTACGTGCCGGGCGAGGCCGTGGGGGAGATCCTGCACGGCGGCGTGCGGCTTCGCGCGGCCACGCTCGACCTGCAGCGGTTCAACCGCCGCCCGGACGAGGTGCTGCTGCGCAAGGACATGCTCGACCGCCAGCTGATCAACGTGGACGGCGCCCGGCTGGTGCGCGCAAACGAGATCGAGCTGGCGCGGGTGGAGGGCTGGTACCGGGTGGTCGGCGTGGACACGGGGCTGCGCGGGATCGCCCGCCGCATCGTGCCTCGCCGGCTGGGCGACTCGGTGGCCACCGGCTCGTTTCTGGACTGGGCCAGCGTGGAGCCGTTCACCGGGCACGTGCCGACCGTCCGCCTGCGCGTCCCGCACCCTAAGCTGGCCCGCCTGCACCCCGCCCAGCTGGCCGATCTGGTCGAGGCGGCGTCCCATCGCGAGGGCGAGGAGATCCTGCACGCGGTGGGCGGCGACAAGGAGCTGGAGGCGGACGTGTACGAGGAGCTCGATCCGCAGCACCAGGTGGAGTTCGTCACCGAACGGTCGGACGAGGAGGTGGCCGGGCTGCTGTCGCGGATGGAGGCGGACGACGCGGTCGACCTGCTGGGCGAGCTCGAGCATGACCGCCGCGACCGCATCGTGGAGATGCTGCCGGTGCTGCAGCGGCGGCGGGTGCGGGCGCTGGCAGGGTTCGACCCGGCCACTGCGGGCGGCCTCATGAGCCCCGACTTCGTGTGCCTGTACTCCACCGCCACCAAGCTGGAGGCGCTGGACCGCGTGGCCCGCAGCCGCGGCTCGGCCGAGTCCGTAGCGTGGGTGTACGTGATGAACCAGGACAGGCGGCTGCGCGGCGGGATCGCGCTGCCCGACCTGCTGCGGGTCGCGGATGATGACGCCCCGCTGGTAGACATCGCGGTCTTCATGCCGCCCACCGTGCAGCCGGCGGCCGAGGTGGAGGAGGTCGCGCGCCTGATGGCCGACTACGACCTGACGGTGGTGCCGGTCACCGACGAGCGGGAGATGGTGCTCGGAGTGGTCACCGTCGACGATGTCCTCGAGCTGGTGCTGCCGCGCGGGTGGCGGCGGAGGTTCGACCTGCTGGGCGGCGAGTAAGTGGCGAGCCGGGTGCCGGCCGTGCGGGCGATCGCCGATCGCCTGCGGGCCCGCGGTGGCAGACTCCGCAGCCGACGCCCGCGGGCCGGAGCGCTGGCCCCCCTGTTCGCGATGCTGGCGTTCCTGGGGCCGGGCATCGTGGCGGCAAACGCGGGCAACGACGCGGGCGGGATCGCGACGTACTCGGCGGTCGGCGCGCGATACGGGTACGCGCTGCTGTGGGTGATGGTGATGATCACCGTCTCGCTGATCGTCGTGCAGGAGATGGCGGCGCGGATGGGGGTGGTCACGGGCAAGGGCCTGGCCGAGCTGATCCGCGAGCAGTACGGCGTTCGCTGGTCGCTGTTCGCGACCGTGTCGGTGCTGGTCGCCAACATCGGCATCTGCATCTCGGAGTTCGTCGGCATCGGGGCTGCCATGGGGCTGGCGGGGGTGCCGGTGGGAATCTCCGTGCCGGTGGCGGCGGTGGCGGTGTGGCTGCTCCTGATGCGCGGCTCCTACCGGGTAGCCGAGCGGATCTTCGTGCTGATGACCATTCCGTTCTTCGCGTATCCGATCGCGGCCATCCTGGCCCGGCCGAACTGGCTGCACGTGGGCAGCGCGATCGCCGCGCCCACGATCCACACCTCGCGCTCGTACCTGTTCCTGCTGATCGCCACCGCGGGCACCACGATCACGCCGTTCATGCAGCTGTACATCCAGTCGGCGGTGGTCGAGCGCGGCGTGGGCGTCGACGAGCTGAACGCGGAGCGGGCCGAGGTCGTGACCGGCTCGATCTTCGCCAACCTGGTCGCCTGCTTCATCATCATCGCCACCGGGTCGACGCTGTACCTGCATCACGAGCGGAACATCCAGACGGCGTCTCAGGCCGCCAAGGCCCTGGCCCCGTTCGCCGGCCGCTACGCCGAGGCGCTGTTCGCCGTCGGCCTGCTCGGCGCGAGCCTGCTGGCCGCCGCCATCCTGCCGGTCACCGCGGCGTACGTGATCTCCGAGACGTTCGGGTTCGAGAAGGGCATCAGCCGGCGCGCGCACGAGGCCCCGGTGTTTGTGGCGGTGGTCACCGCGCTGATCGTGATCGGCACGGCGGTGGCACTGATCCCGGGCGTGCCGGTGATCCCGCTGCTGGTCGGGGTGCAGGTCGTAAACGGCGCGCTGCTGCCGATCCTGCTGGTCTTCATCTGGCGGCTGTCCGCCAACCACGAGCTGATGGGGGAGTACCGCAACGGCCCGCTGTTCAACGTGCTGGCCGGGCTGACGGTGCTCGGAACGTCGACGCTCTCGATCCTGCTTCTGGCCGTGACCTTCGCGGGCTTCTTCTAGTTCAAGAACTCGCGGACGGTGTCCGCGAACAGCTCGGGCTCCTCCAGATGGGCGACGTGCGCGCTGTGCTCGAACACGCGCAGCCGGGCAACGGGGATGCCGGCCGTGATCGTCTCCGAGCAGGCCACGGGGATCTCGTCGTACCGGCCGCACGTGACGAGGGTGGGCACGCGGATGCGGCCCAGGTCGGCCGTGCGGTCCCAGTCACGCAGGCTGCCGATGACGTCGAACTCCGTGGGGCCGTTCATGGTCAGGTAGACCTGGGTTCCGTCCATCTGGCTGGAGCTCAGCTCGAGCGCCTCCGGCCAGGGGTCGAGCCTGCACAGATGCCGCCGGTAGAACTCGCCGACCGCCTCCTGGTACTGCGGACTGTCGTATTCGCCGCGGGCGCCGAGCTCGACCAGAACGCGGCCGTGCGGGTCGGGCAGGGCCTCGATCAGCCGGCCGGCCTCGGCCACGAACTGCGGGATGCTGGCCGACGTCGAGGCCAGCACCAGGCGCTCGACTCCCCTCCCGCCGCGGGCCATGTACTCGATGGCCAGCCAGCCGCCCCATGACTGCCCCAGCAGGTGGCACCGCTCCAGCCCCAGCGCGTCCCGCACCTGGTCGACCTCCTGCGCGAAGCGGTCGAGCGTCCACAGCGACGTGTCGTCCGGCCGCTCGGAGCGCCCACACCCGAGCTGGTCGTACACGATCACCGGCCGGTCGGCGGCAAGCCGCTCGGCCAGCGGCTCCATGTAATAGCTGGCGGCGCCGGGCCCGCCGTGCAGGACAAGCACCGGAAGGGCGTCGCCGCCGCCCAGCCTGGCGTACCACACCCGGCCGCCGGTGACGTCGACGGTGCCCTCCTGGCGAAGCGGGGAAGCGCTCACGGCGCGGACAACGCTACCAGGAGAACTAATTCCTGCGGGCGAGCTCGGCCACCTCGCCGGCCGCCATCGGCCGCCCGTAGCGGTACCCCTGCCCCAGCCTGCAGCTCGTCTGGGCCAGGAACCGCGCGTGCTGCGGGGTCTCGATGCCCTCCGCGATCGGCTCCAGATCCAGCCGGTTGGCCAGATCGACGATCGTGGTCACCAGCGCCGCCGCCACATGGTCGGTGGGCGCCCGCTGCACGAACGAGCGGTCGACCTTGAGCACCGTGGCCGGCAGCTCGGCCAGGCGCTCGAGCGACGAATGCCCGATGCCGAAGTCGTCAATCGCGATCCCAAATCCCACCTCGCGCAGCCGGGCGAGCACGCCTGCCACCGCGTCCGGATCGCGCATGACCGCCGACTCCGTGACCTCGATCGTGATCAGCTCGGGGTCGATGCCGCGGGTCTGCACCGCGTCCACCAGCCGGTCCGGGATGTCCGGATGCCACAGCTCGGCGGGCGACACGTTGACCGACACGGCCAGCGGCGTGCCCGCGTCTGCCCACCGGCGCACCTCGTCGCAGGCCTCGCCGAACACCCAGGTGCCGATGTCGTGGATCAGGCCCACCCGCTCCGCGAACGGGATGAACTCCGCCGGCTCCCGCACCGCCAGGTCGCCGTCCCGCCAGCGCACCAGCGCCTCGGCCCCGATCACCTGTGGCGGTGCATCCTCATCGTCGGCCAGCCGCACGATCGGCTGGTACAGCAGCGACAGCTCGTCGCGGGCCACGGCGCCGCGCAGGCGCGAGATCAGCGACAGCTCCGCGTGGGCGCCTGTCTGCGAGCGCGCCAGCGGCGCGTACACGCCCCGCTGCAGCTGCTTGGCCTGGTACATCGCGGCGTCGGCGTGGCGCAGCAGCTCCTGGCCGCTGGACGCATCGCGCGGGTAGATCGAGATGCCGATGCTGGCCGAGACGGTGAGCTCGGTGCCGCCCGCCGAAAACGGCGCCTCCATCGCCTCTGCGATCGAGGCCGCCGCCCGCTGGGCGCGCTCCAGCGAGGTCGCGTGGCCCTGTCGCGGAAGGTCCGCCAGCAGCACCAGGAAGTCGTCCCCGCCCTCCCGCGCCACCAGATCGGTGCGGCGCACGGTGGCCGTCAGCCGCTCGGCGACCTCGCGCATGATCTGATCGCCCGCGGAGTGCCCGAGGCTGTCGTTGATCAACTTGAAGTCGTCCAGGTCGACGAACAGCAGCGCCACGTCGCTCTCGTTTCGGTCGGCCCGGGCAACCGCCTTGGTCACGTGCTCGCGCAGCATCTGCCGGTTGGGCAGGTCGGTCAGCGGATCGTGGTAGGCCAGATGCGCGATCCGGGCCTCCGCCTTGCGCCGCTGCGTGATGTCGCGCAGCACGGCGCAGAACACGGCCGGCCCGCCCACGTCAACCCTCGTAATGGCCAGCTCCACGGGCAGCCGCGAGCCGTCGCGATGAACCGCCGTCGTCTCCACCCGGCGGTCGAGCAGCGGCGGCTCGCCGGTCTCCAGGTAGCGCCGCACGCCCTCGGCCCGGCGGGCCCGGCCCGGGCTCAGGAGCTCCGACATGGGATGCCCCAGCATCTCCGCCCGCGAGTATCCGAACGTCGTCTCCGCAGCCGGGTTGAAGTCGACCACCAGTCCGTTGTCGTCCATCAGCACCACGCAGTCCAGCGCCGTCTCGACGACCGCGCTCTTCAGCGCCTCGCTGGCCCGCAGCTCGGCCTCGGCGCGCCGGCGCTCCAGGAACAGGCCCAGCTGGCGGCCGATCGACTCCACCAGCTCGACGGTGTCAGGGTCCGCCTCGCGCGCCCGCCGCTGCACCAGCTCCAGCACGCCCAGCACCTCGCCGCCGGCGATCACCGGGAACGCCGCGACCGCGTGGATGCCCAGCGCCGGCAGGTCGATGTCGCACGGCTCCCGGTCGCGTTCCAGGTCGGACACCCATACCGGCTGCTGCTCGGACCACGCACGGCCGGCGGCCCCCTGACCCGGCTGCACGCCGGCGCGCCGGGCGGCGTCCGCGAACCGGGTGGCCATCACCGCTCCCGGCCGCGCCCACACCTCGGTGCACACCATCATGCCGACCCGGGGATCGGATGCCCACCACGCGCCCGCATCCCAGTTGAGTCCCCGGCAGATCGCCTCCAGCACGGTCAGCTGGGCGTTCCCGGCGGAGGACTCACCGGCCAGGCCGCGGGCCACCTGATGGGCGACCTCGAGCCGCCGCTCGGCCGCCACCAGGTCGGTCACGTCGCGCCCCACCAGCAGCACCCGCGCTGGGCTGTCTGCCGATGTCGGGATGGGGGCGGCCACAGCGTCGATCACGACCCAGCCGCCGTCCTGGCGGCGCAGCCGGAAGCGCGCGTTCTCGGGATCGCCGGCCAGGCTGCCGGCGACCGCGGCGGCCGCCCGCCGCATGTCCCGCGGATGCACGAAGGACAGCGCGTGCCGGCCCGGCAGCTCGTCCGGGTCGTATCCGAGCATGGTCAGATACGACGGGGATGCGTACACGATCCGCCCGTCGGCGTCCATGACCACGATCAGATCGCGGGCATGCTCGACCGCCAGCCGGTATACCTCGCCCCGGTCGACTCCAGGCTCGAGTCCACCCGTTCTCACGAGACGCTCCCGCGATCCCACTGCAGGACAACGCCTCCGCCGCCCAGCGGCCACTGCCGTCCAAACCCTGTCATCGTGTGTCCCCCGAGAGCCCCATTCGTGCTCCAGGGGCAGGTGAATAGTGGCGGCAATCCGCCCGCGGCGCATCACCAGGACGAGGGAGACCGCCTGGAAGGCCCAGATCCAGTTCCAGGATCTGGCAGCGATCCCTGCCCGGCCGCACAGCGCGGGAACGACCTCCTGATACCCTCCGCGCGTGACCCGGCTCCCCGACGACCTGCGCAGTCGCCTGGCCGGGGTCGAGGGCTGGTTGTCAGACGAGGAGGCAGCCGCCCTGTATGACATGGCCCGCCGCTGCACCGGCCGCGGGGTGATCGTCGAGATCGGCTCGTTCAAGGGCCGCTCCACGATCTCGCTGGGGATGGGCAGCCGGGACGGGGCGGGGCTGCCGATCTACGCCATCGATCCGCATCGCGGCCCGTCCTATGACGACTTCCTGGCCAACATCGACCAGGCCGGCATCGACGATCTGGTGACCCAGGTACGGCAGCCCTCGCAGCAGGCGCTGGAGGCGATCGGCGACCACCCCATCGAGCTGCTGTTCAGCGACGGCAACCACAAGTACGACATGGTGCTCCAGGACTTCGCGCTGTTCGTGCCGCGCGTGGTCGAGGGCGGCTGGGTGGTGATGCACGACACCACCTCGCCGTTCCCGGGGTCGAAGCGTGTGGCCGGGCACCTGATGTACCGCTCGCGCGAGTTCGCCGATGTGCGGTTCGTGCCCTCGACCATGACCATAGGCCGCAAGGTGGCCTCGAACACCGCCGCCCAGCGGCTGCGAAACCACGCGGCGCTGGCGGTCAAGTCGACCGCGGAGCTGGCCATACCGGTGCGCAAACGGGTGCCGGCGCCGGTGCATCGCGCCGGCCGGCGGCTGATCGGCTGGATGCAGTAGCCCCGAGCTGAGCTAGTTGCTGACGGCGGTCGTGGTGACCGTCGTCGTGCCCGTGTCGGTCACCGTCACCGTATCGGTCACCGTGGCGGTCTCGACGATGGTGCTGGCGACTGTGGTGGCGGTCGTGTAGGTGGTCGTGACGGGCACCGTCTGCGTCTCGGTCACGTATTTCGTGCCGTGAATCGTGCGCACGACCGTGCTCGCCGGCTGCGGCTGCGTCAGATCGACCGTATGAGCCGAGATCACCGTCACGATCTTGCCCTGACTGATAACGGTGCTCGCGGGCACCAGCACCCGTATGGGCTTTCCGTGCACCTTGACGACCTTGCCGTGGATGGTCTGCGTGGTCACATACGCGCCCACCGCGTTCGGGGTCTCGCTGACCACCTTGCCCAGGTACAGGCCGCCCAGGAACAGCGACACGATGGTCATCGCGCTGGGGAACCACAGACGACGTGGGATGTCGACCCGTTCGCCCCCGGGAAGGATCAAGTTCGCCACGGGGCTAGCGTAGCGGGCAACACGGCGCAGCGCGAGTGTGGTTCGTGCCCCGCGATACGTGAACCGCGGTGCAAACGACGCACCGCACCTGCAACTAGACGACCCGGCGGGCCTCCGTCAGCGGCCAGTACCGCATCGGGCTGCGGCGAACGTCTCTGCCGGGGCGCGGCGCGTCGATGACGACGCCGTGGCCGACGTACATCCCAACGTGGCTGTCGCCGTAGGCGAATACGAGGTCGCCGGGGCGCAGGGAGTGCCTGCTGACCCGGTGGCCGGAGTGGATCATCCCGTAGGTCGTGCGCGGAAGACTGATACCCACGCCGCTGTACGCCCACCGTACGAGGCCCGAGCAGTCGAAGCCGTGACCGGGGGACTGCCCGCCCCAGACGTAGGGGACGCCGACCTCGCGGGCCGCCCTGTGCGACGCGCGGATGCCGCGCCGTGCCTTGTGCCACAGCCGTGACAGGTGATGCAGCCGGTGCTCCCAGTGGCGGGTGGCGTAGCGCAGATAGGCGACGCTCTGGGTGCGGTACACGGTGCGCGTCTTCGGCAGGCGAATGTGCAGGTGCCGCGCGACGCGGCGGGTGCGGCTGATCACGCGGATCGCCACACGACGGGCGTGGCGCAGCTTGGCGGGATGCAGCCTGGCCGTCGCAGGCTGGGCCGGGCCGGGATCGGCCGCGTGCACGGGACCGGGCGCCGGGAGAGCAACCGCCGGCGCGCTGGGGGTTGGGGTTAGATCGGGGACTGCCGTCGGGAGATCGGCGGCGAAGCTGGTGGCGGCCAGGCCGCCGGAAACGGTCAATACGGCGCACAGCGCCGCGAGAAGCGTGCGGGTTCGGGTCATTGGAGAGACTCCTTCTCCATGTCGCCATTCGCGATTCCGTGCCTCCCGCTGATCGTGCGAAGCGGTG
>JBQCGJ010000286.1:0-3563 GCA_051955775.1 Gaiellales bacterium
TGCCCATCGGGGGCTCCAGGAATGCCAGCGTGCCGGTGTGGGGCA
The DNA here is from genome assembly GCA_051955775.1 of Gaiellales bacterium. Taxonomy (GTDB): domain Bacteria; phylum Actinomycetota; class Thermoleophilia; order Gaiellales; family JAICJC01; genus DASUHT01. Next base: position 46 of record JBQCGJ010000286.1, read on the forward strand.
GCAGCACACCCAGCTTGAGCGGGGTCGCGGTTTGGCCGGTGCTTGCGGGCGCCGACGATGAGCTGCTCGAAGCGGAATTCGAGCTCGAACTCGAGCCGCAGGCAGCCACTGCGAGCGCCAACGTGGCGATCGCGGCCGCCCGAACAGCCACGGCCCGGTGTGTCCGGATCATATGTTCCTCCCAGGAGAACGCTCGTTATTGGCTTAGTAGCATATGCTCTTCCGCAGTGACCGTGACGATCCGGTGAAGCACCTCTCCGCACTCCTGGGCGCCGTGATTGCCGGCACTCTTCTTTTCTCCGCGTCGGCGTACGCGTCGGGCGAGATGATCGGCGGGTTCGCGCGCACGCCGGCGCACAAGCCGATCAAGGGCGTGAAGTTCACGGTCAAGAAGGGGCCGAAGGTGGTCGCCGTCGGCGTCACCGACAAGACCGGCCGGTGGCTGGTCAAGGTCCCGGGCCCCGGCCGCTACTCGGTCACGATCGACACCAAGACCATTCCCAGGGGGTTGACGCTGCGCGACATCGGGCGCAAGACGCTGCCCGACGTGGTGATCACGCCGGGCGAGATCAAATTCGTGATCTTCCCGCTCGTCCCGCCCAGTCAGGCGGGCAAGCACCCCTCCGGTCCATCCGCGGTGAGCCAGATCGCCGGGCTGGCCCTGGACGGCGTCGAGCTGGGCCTGATCATCGCCATGGCGTCGATCGGGCTGTCGCTGATCTTCGGGGTCACGGGCCTGGTCAACTTCGCCCACGGCGAGCTGGTCACGTTCGGCGCGCTGGTCGCCTGGTGGCTGTCGACCTGGGGTCGCGGGCCGGGGATGCCGCTGATCGGGGCGGCGATCCTGGCGGTGGCCGCCGGCGGGCTGTTCGGCTTCGCGCTGGAGCGCGGGCTGTTCCGGCCGTTGCGCCGCCGTCGCACCGGCAACGTGTCGCTGATCGTGGTCACGATCGGCCTCAGCCTGATGCTGTCCAACCTGTACCTGATCATGGTCGGAGGGCGTCCGCTGCCGTACGCCGAGTACGTGCTGCAGACCCAGGTTGGGCCCGGCCCGTTCACGCTCACCCCCAAGGACTGGACGATCGTCGCGCTGTCGATCGTGATCCTGGCGAGCACCGGGCTGCTGCTGCGCTATACGCGCTGGGGCACCGCGCTGCGCGCCGTTGCGGACAACGCCGACCTGGCCGCGTCGTCGGGGATCGGGGTGGAGCGGGTGATCCTGATCACGTGGATCGCGGGGGCGGCGCTGGCGGCGGCCGGCGGCGTGTTCCTCGGGCTGTCCACCGCGGTCACCTGGAACATGGGTCTGGAGATGCTGCTGCTGCTGTTCGCGGCGGTCGTGCTGGGAGGCATCGGCACGGCGTTCGGCCCGGTCGTGGGGGCGCTGCTGATCGGCATCGTGACCGAGGTTGCGACCTACTGGATCAATCCTGACGCCAAGAACGCGGTCGCCTTCATCGTGCTGATCGGTGTGCTGCTGGTGCGGCCCCAAGGCATCCTGGGCAGGCGGGAGCGGGTCGGATGACCTCGGCCTTCCAGGACGCCGTGCTGGCCGGGATCGGCATCCAGGCGGCCGCCTTCGCGCTGGCCGCGGTGGGGCTCAATCTGCAGTTCGGCTACACCGGCCTGCTCAACTTCGGCCACGTGGCGTTCATGCTGGTCGGCGCCTACGGCGCGGCGATCACGGTCAACGAGGGCGGCCCGCTGTGGCTGGGCGTGGTGGTCGGCGTGGTTGCTGCGGTCACCCTGGGCCTGGTGTTCGGGCTGCCGACGCTGCGGCTGCGCGCGGACTACCTGGCGATCGTGACCATCACGGCGGGCGAGACGCTGAGACTGGTGGTCAACTCGGGTGCCCAGAACTCGCTCACTCAGGGGCCGTTCGGGATCCAGAACTTCGCCAACTCCTTCTTCAACGTCAACCCCATCCCCTCGGGGACGTACGGCGCCGGACGGGTGACTTTCGACAACTCCGAGCTGTGGGTCGTGCTGGTGGCCTGGGCGCTCGTGATTGCGGCCGACGTGCTCGTGTACCGGCTGGTGAGGAGCCCGTGGGGTCGCACCATCCGGGCGATCCGGGAGGACGAGGACGCGGCCCGCAGCCTGGGCAAGAACACCTTCGCCTACAAGCTCCAGAGCCTCGTCCTGGGCGGCGTGATGGGCGCCATGGCCGGGGTCATGCTGGCGATCGACCAGCAGTCGGTCAGCCCCGGGTACTACCTGCCGTACGTCACCTTCTTCGTGTTCACGATGGTCATCCTGGGCGGTCCGGGGACGGTGCAGGGCCCCATCGTGGGAGCGATCCTGTTCTGGTTCCTGCTCCAGTTCACCGCCGGCGTGCTCACGGATGCCATCTCCAACGGCTGGATCCCGACCGGCATCCTCAGCCCTGACGACGTGCTGACCTTCCGCTATGTGATGGTCGGCGCGGTGCTCATCGGGTTGGCTATCTGGCGCCCGCAGGGTATCTTCGGTAAACGTGAGGAGCTCTTGATCGATGCCCGCTAGCGGTGTTCTGGACACGATCGACCCTGTGCCCTGCGTGCCCAAGCCGGACGCGCTGCTGGAGGCGCAGGGCGTGCGCAAGCAGTTCGGCGGCCTGCTCGCGGTTGATGTCGACAGCCTCCAGGTGCAGCGGGGCACGATCACCGCGCTGATCGGCCCCAACGGAGCAGGCAAGTCGACGTTCTTCAACGTCCTGTCCGGGTTCGACCGGGCGGACGGCGGCACGTGGTCGTTCGGCGGCTCGCAGATCTCCGGCATGCGTGCCCACCGCATCGCGCGGCTGGGGATGGTGCGCACGTTCCAGCTCACGAAGGCACTGGCCAGGATGTCGGTGCTCGACAACATGAAGCTGGGCGCTCCCAATCAGGTCGGCGAGCGGATCCTGCCCAGCCTGTTCCCGGGCCGGTGGCGCGCGCAGGAGGCCGAGATCGAGGAGCACGCGCTGGAGCTCCTGGAGCGGTTTCGGCTGATCGACCACCGCGACCACTACGCGGGGACGCTGTCGGGCGGTCAGCGCAAGCTGCTGGAGATGGCACGTGCGCTGATGGCGCGGCCCGTCATGCTGCTCCTGGACGAGCCGATGGCCGGTGTCAACCCGGCCCTCGTGGAGTCGCTTCTCGACCACATCCGGGAGATCTCGGCGTCCGGCACCACCGTGCTCTTCGTGGAGCACGACATGGACGTGGTGATGGGCATCTCGGACTGGGTGGTGTGCATGGGCCTGGGGCGGGTGATCGCCGAGGGCCGGCCGGCACACGTCGGCAGCGACCCGGCCGTGGTCGACGCGTACCTGGGGACGTCCCACGACGAGCCGGGGTGGCACGTGCCTGCAGACGATGCCGAGGCCCAGGAGGACGGGGATTCCTGAGCAGGGGCCGCTGCTGGAGGCGCGCGACCTGGTGGCCGGGTATCTGCCTGGCGTGGACATCCTCCAGGGCTGCAGCCTCGAGGTCGGTCAGGACGAGATCGTCGGGGTGATCGGCCCCAACGGGGCCGGAAAGTCCACGCTCGTGAAG
>JBQCGJ010000287.1:0-16525 GCA_051955775.1 Gaiellales bacterium
ATCGCCATCGACCGCGTGTTCGTCGGGTCCTGCACCAATGCCCGCATCGACGATCTGCGGGCCGCCGCCTCGGTGCTCGGCGGACGCCGCGTGGCACCCGGAGTGCGAGCCATGGTGGTGCCCGGATCCGCACAGGTTAAAGCTCAAGCTGAGGCTGAGGGATTGGACGAGAGGTTCCGCTCGGCCGGCTTCGAATGGCGCGGGGCGGGGTGCTCGATGTGCCTGGGCATGAACCCGGACATCCTGGCTCCTGAAGAGCGCTGCGCGTCCACCTCCAACCGGAACTTCGAGGGCCGCCAGGGCCGCGGAGGGCGCACGCACCTGCTCAGCCCCGAGATGGCGGCTGCCGCAGCCGTGGCCGGCCGCCTTGCCGACGTCCGCGAGCTGGTGGGGACATGAACGCCGTGCGCGTCGTGTCGGGACCGGTGGCCGCGCTCGACCGGGCGTCGGTGGACACCGATCAGATCATCCCCAAGCAGTTCCTGAAGCGGATCGAGCGCAGCGGATTCGGTGAGTTCCTGTTCTACGACTGGATGCACGACCCGGACTTCCCGCTGCGCCGCGACGACTTCCGCTCGGCGCCGATCCTGGCCACGGGCCGCAACTTCGGCTGCGGTAGCTCCCGCGAGCACGCCCCGTGGGCGCTCCAGGACTTCGGCTTCCAGGCTGTGGTGGCCGAGAGCTTCGCCGACATCTTCGCCAGCAACTGCGGCAAGATCGGGCTGCTCACGGTGACCCTGCCCGCCGGCGACGTGCGGGAGTTGCTGGACACGGCGCCGGCCTCCGCCACGATCGACCTGGAGGCGCAGACCGTCGCCCTGCCGTCCGGCCGCACGGTGGCCTTCGAGTACGACGCGGCGTTGCGCGAGCGGCTGCTGAACGGGTGGGACGACATCTTGCTGACCGAGCGCCGGGAGGATGAGATCTCCCGCTACGAGGCCGAGCGCGAGCGCCGCGGCCCGGACGTGCTGGCCCTGCCCGCCTAGCCTCCGAGCTCCCGCTTCACCTCCGCCACCCACTCCCGGTGCGGGCAGGCTCGCCGAGCCACTGCATCAGGGCCGTCTACGGCGCCGGCTGCTCGACCCAGCGGAACCCCGTGGGCTCGGGCGCCGGCGCCAGCGGGCTGCCGGGCAGACCGGGAGCCCGGCCCAGGTTGTACGCCTGCGGCGCCACGTCGTTGGGCCCGTCGGGGTGGAACAGCGACGCCAGGTACTGGATCTGCCCGCGGCCCACGCCGAGCTCGAACTGGCCGCCGCCGTACATGGCGATCCCGCGCTCGTGACAGGTCTCGTAGGTCTCGAACAGCGCGCGCAGCGAGCCGAACCGTGACGGCTTGATGTTGACGACGCGCAGCGGAAACGCAAACGCGTCGAGGTCGTGCGCCGCGTGGATCGGAAAGTCGAAGGCCAGACGGTCGCGGTGCGGCTCCAGCACCGGGTCGGTGTCGTCGGTGAGGGCGGCGTCCTCGATCACCGCCTGGGGAAAGCCCTCGGCCACCAGCCGGTACAGGTCGGGGTCGGCAGGGGTGTCGACGATGGTGCCCACGTACCAGCCCTTGAGGTCGATGCAGTCGATGGTGCCGGTCGCCGACAGCTCCGCCACCAGGCGGTCGTCCCAGTCCGGCGTCGCGTCCAGCTTGAAGCGGAGGCCGGGATCGAGCGCCAGCCACTCGTCGACGGGGGCTGACGACGGCGGGTCGCCCAGGCCCATCGAGACCACGAACCTGACCGGCCGGGCCGGGATATCCAGTGCGTCCGCCAGCGAGACTCCCGCCTGCCGCAGGGCGAGGTCGAGCGCCGCCGACTCGAACGCCCACCGGCGGTACTGGTGGGACGGCTCGCGGGTGACCGGCGTGCCCAGCGGCTCCAGTCCCTCGAGCAGCGCGGAGAACCCGTCCAGCGTGGTGTCCCCGGCGAGGCCGCCGGGCGGCCCCGCCTGCTGGAACGCGGCCTGGTCAGCCGGCTCATAGGTGACGTCCTCGCCCACACCCTCGTGGCCCCCGCCGCGCAACCTGACCAGGGTGGTGTGCCGCTCCCACCCCGCGCCGACGGTCACGGACGTGTCCTCGAGCACGCATTCCTCCACGCGCAGTGGAAGGTCGCGCACGGCGTCGTACAGCGTCTCGGCCACGGCGCCGAACCATACGCCACCCTCGCCGGACGGCGGCGCCAGTCAGTACGATGGCGCGGTGCAGATCGGCGTTCAAAGGGAAACAGCCCCCGGCGAGCACCGTGTATCGCTGACCCCCGACACCGTCGGACGGATCACGAACCGGGGCCTCCAGGTGCTGGTGGAGGCGGGCGCCGGAGATCCGGCCGCGCTGCCCGACCAGCTGTATGCCGACGCCGGCGCGCAGGTGGTCGACGCCGCGAAGCTGGTAGCGGAGGCCGACGTGATCGCCCGCGTCGGCCGCCTGCAGCCCGCAGACGTGGGCCGGCTGCGCAGCGGTCAGGTGCTGATCGGCTGGGTGTGGCCACTGGTCGACGGCGACCTGGTGCAGGCCCTGGCCGATGCCGGCCTGACCTCCTTCGGGATGGAGTCGGTGCCTCGCGTGACTCGCGCGCAGGGCATGGATGCGCTGTCGTCACAGGCCACCGTGTCGGGCTACAAGGCCGTCATCATGGCCGCCGACCGGTTGCCCAAGTTCTTCCCCATGCTGATGACCGCCGCCGGCACGGTGGCGCCCGCCAAGGTGCTGGTGCTGGGCGCCGGCGTGGCCGGACTGCAGGCCATCGCCACCGCCCGCCGGCTGGGGGCCGTCGTCTCGTCCTACGACACCCGCCCGGTCGTCAAGGAGCAGGTGCAGAGCCTGGGTGCGCGGTTCGTCGAGCTGGACGTCGGCGTGGGCGAGGGCGCGCAGGACGCGCGTGGCTACGCGACGGCGCTGAGCGACGAGCAGCAGGCCGAGCAGCAGCGCCAGCTCGGGCAGCACATCGCCGATTCGGACGTGGTCGTGACCACCGCGCTGGTGCCGGGGAAGCCGGCGCCCCGGCTGATCCCGGCCGATGCCGTGGAGGCCATGCGGACCGGCTCGGTGATCGTCGACCTGGCCGCCGAGACCGGCGGCAACTGCGAGCTGACCCAGCCGGGCGAGGTCATCGAAGCTCACGGTGTGACGGTGGTGGGCACGCTCAACCTGCCCTCCACCATGCCGCTCCACGCCAGCCAGATGTACGCCCGCAACGTCCAGGCGGTGCTCGACCATCTGATCGTGGAGGACGAGCTGCGGCTGGACTTCGAGGATGAGATCACCGCCGACGCGGTGATCACCCACGAGGGCCGCGTGACCACGCGGCTACTGGCAGGAGCCACTGCATGAGCGAGCCGCTGCTGCTGGAGCTGACGGTGTTCGTGCTGGCGGCCTTCGTCGGCTTCGAGGTCATCTCCAAGGTGCCGACGACCCTGCACACGCCGCTGATGAGCGGCACCAACGCGATCCACGGCGTCGTCATCGTGGGCGCAATCCTGGTGGCCGGCGCGCACCACGGCACGCTGACCACGGTGCTGGGCACGATCGCGGTGGCCTTCGGCGCATCCAACGTGGTCGGCGGGTTCCTGGTCACCGACCGCATGCTGGAGATGTTCAAGAAGCGGCCGGAGCCGCGCGCGGATGAGTAGGGCGGATTGGATCAGCGCCGCCTACCTGGTGGCGTCGATCCTCTTCATCCTCGGCCTCAAGCGGCTCTCGTCCCCCGCCACCGCCCGCCAGGGCAATCAGCTGGCGGCGGTGGGGATGGCGATCGCCATCGCGGCCACGCTGTTCGACGAGCGCGTGCTGACCTACGGCTGGATCGTGCTGGGAGCCGCCGTCGGCGGCATCGGCGGTGCGATCGGGGCGCGCAAGGTGAAGATGACCGCGATGCCCCAGATGGTCGCGCTGTTCAACGGCCTGGGCGGCGGCGCGGCGGCCCTGGTGGCGTTCTCGGACTACCACAACACGATCCCCCTGCCCGGCCACGTGGCGGCCAAGATCATCGTCTCCATCCTGTTCTCGGCGATCGTCGGGTCGATCAGCTTCTCGGGCTCCATGATCGCCTTCGGGAAGCTCCAGGAAATGGTCACGGGGTCGCCGGTGACCGTGCCCGGACAGCAGTTCGTGACCGGTGGCCTGGCCGCGGTCATCCTGGCCATTGCCGTATACCTGGGCACCGGCCACGAGAGCCAGGGGCTGATGGCGCTGGCGATGGTGCTGGCGCTGGTGCTGGGGGTGCAGATGGTGATGGCCATCGGCGGCGCCGACATGCCGGTGGTGATCTCGCTGCTGAACGCCTTCACCGGGCTGGCCACCGCCTCCACCGGCTTCGTGCTCTCGAACAACGTGCTGATCATCGCCGGCACCCTGGTCGGCGCCTCGGGCACGCTGCTCACGCAGATGATGGGGCGGGCCATGAACCGCACCATCACCAACGTCGTGTTCGGCGCCTTTGGCACCGGGGCGGGCACGGCCGTGGCGGGCGCCGGCACAGCCGCCGGCCAGGTCCGCTCGACCACCGCAGACGACGTGGCGGTGATGCTCGCCTACGCACGGCGGGTGGTCATCGTCCCCGGCTACGGGCTGGCCGTGGCCCAGGCCCAGCACACCGCCCGGGAGCTGGGCGATGTGCTGGAGAAGCGCGGCGTGGACGTGCGCTACGCGATCCATCCGGTGGCCGGCCGCATGCCCGGCCACATGAACGTGCTGCTGGCCGAGGCGGACGTGCCGTACACCCAGCTGTACGAGATGGACGACATCAACCCCGAGTTCCCGCGCACAGACGTGTCGCTCGTGGTCGGCGCCAACGACGTCGTCAACCCGGCCGCGCACAACACGCCCGGCAGCCCGATATACGGCATGCCGATCCTCGATGTCGACCAGTCGGCTGCCGTGGTCGTGCTCAAGCGGTCGATGAACACGGGCTTTGCGGGCATCGAGAACGAGCTGTTCTTCGAGCCCAAGACGTCGATGCTGTTCGGGGACGCCAAGCAGTCGCTGCAGTCGCTGGTGGCGGCCGTCAAGGCCGCGTAGCGAAGCGCGCGGTCCGCAACCCCGCTGTAAAGGATTCGTTTGGATCCACCGCAGGCCGTTGACGTCCGGCCGAACGTCGACTACCCAGAGATCAAGACGCCGGGGGCAGAGCGGAGACGGGGGTCAACCGCGACCGGCCAGAAAGGAACAGGGTCCAAAATGCTCGCCATTCAGTCGGTCACGGGATACGAGAGACGCACCATCGACGCCAGCGCAGCAGCCAAGCACGCGGAGCGGGCGCTGCAACGGGCGGACGTGGTGTCGGCTGCCGGCGATGCTCCGGCCAGGGACGAGGGCAGGCGCTTCGCCTATCTGCTTGCGCGCCGCGTAATCGCGGCGTAGCGGCCCAAAGGGCATAGGTGAGTGTTGGTGAACCGGGGGGCCCGCCAACACTCACCCAGCCCGGGGCTGCTGCAAACCGTCGCCTCGCGGTGTCCTCGGCGAGGCTCGGTTTTCGCAGCCCGGGACTGATCAGAGCTCGCGAAGCAGGGCCTCGAGCAGATTCGTGCGCTCCTCCAGCGAGTCCAGCGACACCCGCTCGTCCAGCGCATGCGCACCGACACCGTTGGGGCCCAGCCCGTCCAGCACGGATGTCCCCACCGCCGCCGCAAAGTTGCCATCGGAGCCACCGGCCGACACGTGCTGGTCGAGCTGGATGCCGAGTCCGGCCGCGATCGAGATCGCCCGTTCGGCGAGCCGGCCGGCCTCCCGGCTCTGGATCATCGGCGGCCGCGTGACGCCGCCCGTGACGACGATCTTCGCGCCCTCGAGCTGCGGTTCGAGCCCGCGGATCGCGCGCTCCAGCTCGCGCTGAGCATCCGCCGTCCAGGCCCGGGCGTCGATCCTCGCCCACGCCTCGCCGGCCACCACGTTGTCGCCCGTCCCGCCGCCCACCTGGCCCACGTTCACGCGGGCGCCCTCGATGGCGTCAGGGAGCGCGTGCAGCGCGAGCGTCTGTCGCGCCAGCTCGTCCACCGCCGACACCCCCGCCCGGGCCCCGTTGCCGGCGTGGGCGGCCCGCCCGGTGATCCGCATCGGGTAGCGCGCGAGCCCCGAGCGCGCGGTGGTGATCGTGCCCTGGCGCACCGGCGGCTCCAGCACCAGCACCGCCTGAGCCCTGCGTGCCAGCTCCTCCACCACCGCCCGGCCGGCCGGGCTCCCGATCTCCTCGTCGGCGGTGACCACGAATGCCAGCGGGCGGGTCGGCGGGCCCAGCCTGCGCACCGCAGCCACGGCCATGGCGATGCCGGCCTTCATGTCCAGTGCGCCCGGGCCCCACGCGAAGCCGTCCTGAATCCGGAACGGCATCGAATGCAGCGTGCCGGCCGGCCACACCGTGTCCATGTGCGCAGCCATCACCAGCGGCGCACTGCCGTCACCGGGCCACTTCGCCAGGACGGCCTCTCCCCGCAGCTCGATGGACGCCCCCAGCGCATGGAGCTCCGCCGCCACGAACCGCCCGATGTGGGCGATCCGCTCGGCGTCGCCGGTCGGGCTCTCGAGCTCGACCAGGTGGCGCAGGAGATCGACGGAGGACATCACGTGCGCTGATTATCGCCGCGGGCGAGCGTGGCCGGGGTCACGGCCGCAGCTGCACCAGTTCGGCAAGCTCATCGTCGGCCAGCTCGGACAGCGCCGATTCCGCGCCGCGGTCGACGATGCGGGCCGCCAGATCGCGTTTCGACGCGATCAGCTCGTCGATCCGCTCCTCGATGGTGCCCGCGCAGACCAGCCGGTGCACCTGCACCACCCGCGTCTGGCCGATCCGGTGGGCGCGGTCGGACGCCTGGTCCTCGACAGCGGGGTTCCACCAGCGGTCGTAGTGGAACACATGGCTGGCGGCGGTCAGGTTCAGCCCGGTACCCCCGGCGCGAAGCGACGCCACCAGCACCCGCGGCTCCCCACGCTCGTGCTGGAAACGCTCGACGATCGCCTCCCGGGTGTGGCGCGGTGTCGATCCGTCCAGGTACAGGCGCTCGATCTCGAGCTCGTGCTCCAGGTGGCCGACCAGCAACCGACCCATCACCGCGTACTGCGTGAACACGATCGCGTTGTCGCCCTCGTCCAGGGCCTCCGCCAGCATTTCGGTCAGCCGATCGAGCTTGCCCGAGCGCCCGCTCAGCGCTCCCGGCCGGTCCGTGGCCTGCACCGGGTGGTTGCACACCTGCTTGAGGCGGGTGATCAGGGCCAGCACGTGGCCGCGGCGCTCGATCCCCGCCGTCCCCCGCACCTGCCCCATCACGGCGTCGATGGTGGCCTGGTAGAGCGAGGCCTGCTCCAGCGTCAGCGTGCAGTACTCGGTCGAGTCCTGGCGCGGCGGCAGGTCCGGCAGCACGGCCGGGTCGGACTTGCGGCGGCGCAGCAGGAACGGCTCCGTCATCCGCCGCAGCCGGTCCTCGGCTGCGGTGTCCAGCCGCCGCTCGATCGGCGTGGCCAGGAGCCGGCGGAAGCTGGCGCGGGTGCTCAGAAGGCCCGGATTCAGGATGTGCATGATCGACCACAGCTCGTCAAGCCGGTTCTCCACCGGCGTCCCGGTCAGCGCCACACGGTGGCCGGCCTCCAGGGAGCGGGCGGTCTGGGCGGCGCGGGTGAGCGGATTCTTGACCGCCTGGGCCTCGTCCAGCACCAGCGCCCGCCATGCCGAACGGCGCAGCAGACCGCGGTCACGGGGAAGCAGGGCGTACGAGGTCAGCACCACGTCGAAGCCGGTCAGCTCCTCGATCCGCGCGGTGCGGTCCGGCCCGTGATGGATACGCACCGTCAGCTCGGGCGCAAAGCGGTGGATCTCCCGCTCCCAGTTGCCCAGCACCGACGTGGGGGCGACGATCAGCGCCGGCCGCGGGTCGTCGTCGGAGCGGTCGACCAGATAGGCGATCAGCTGCACCGTCTTGCCCAGCCCCATGTCGTCGGCCAGCAGCGCTCCCAGCTCCATCTGCCGCAACCGCACGAGCCATCCCAGCCCGACGCGCTGGTACGGCCGCAGGGTGCCGTGGAACTGCGGGCCGGGGTCAAGCGGCTCCCACAGGCTCGACGAGCGCAGCCGGGCCGCCAGCCCGCCCAGCTCCCCATCCACATCGCCGGACACCCCCACCTCCAGCCCGCGCACCTCGGAGATGCCGGCCAGCGTGGCGCCGAGCGCGGTCAGCGCCGGCACGGTCGAGCCGTGCAGGGCGACCTGGGCGACGGATTTGGCCCGCAGCAGCGCGCGGGCCGAGAGCGCACGCCACTCCCCGCCCAGCCGCACCAGCGGCCGCGACGCGGCCGCCAGGTCGCGGAACTCCTGGCGCGTGATCGGGCGACCGCCCAGGGACGCGCTGAGGTCGAAGTGCACGGTGCCGCCGAGGGTGAACGCCCCGTCGGCGAACGACAGCTCGGCGAGGTCGATGTCGAGGTCGCCCTCGTCGGCGATCTCGGACGGCAGGCGCACAGTCGCCCCGGCGAACTCGAGCGCCGACGCGGCCAGCCGCAGCTCGGCCACCTCGTCGGTATCGAGCAGCGTGCGGCCGTCCTGCATCGCCGCCAGCGCGGGGAAGATGTGCGCGGCCCGCTGCAGCGTTGCCGGGTCTGCCGGCGCCGCCGTCAGCGGCCAGCGCTCGTCACCCGGCTGGGGCAGCTCCAGCTCCAGCGTCAGCGCGAGCTGGTCGCGCAGCCGGACGACCGGGGCGACGGTGCCCAGGTCGGGGGCGACCGCCCTCAGCGAAGGCTGCAGCAGCGCCAGATCGAGCGAGTCGGCGTGGGCGTCGGGCGCGGTCAGCAGGCGTGGTTCGCGGACAGCGGCCGCCAGCGCCCGCGTGGAGGCGTCGGCGAACGTCGCCACCGCATGTTCGGCGCCGTAGACGGGGGTCTCCCCGTCGATGTTCTCGGCGCCCACCACCGCGTGGGCGGTGTCCGGGAAGGCAGCGGCGAACCGCGACAGATCTGGCAACTGCCCTCCGCTCTGCACGGACCGCTCGACCACCCTCGCCGCCAGCCGCCACGCGCGCACCGAGGCGCTCTCACCGGGCGGCGGCTCGTCCAGCAGGTACGCCATCGCCGCCAGCATGGTCAGGCAGCGCAGATCGACCGACCGCCTGCGACGCCCGATCACGACCGAGTCGGACAGCCGTCGCAGCGAGTGCGGGAGGCCTGCCTCGTCCAGCAACTCGGCCCACCCGCCGGGGGTCAGCGGGGTGATCGAGTAGAAGCCCATGACCGGCTCCTCGGCGCCCCGGGGGACGATCGCGAGCTCGAGCGGGGCGCGGCGTGCAGTTGCGGTTGTGGGCAGGGACAAACGGTGTAGGTTACCGACGAATGCGGGTCGGCATCACCATCAACGGTCGAAGTCATGCCGTGGACGTCCCGCCGCACCGATCCCTTGCCGAACTGCTGCGCGACGGGCTGGCGCTGACCGGCACCAAGACCGCCTGCGGCGAGGGCACGTGCGGAAGCTGCACGGTGCTCCTGGACGACCGGCCCGTGTTGTCCTGTCTGACACTGGCCGGCGCCTGCGACGGCGCGTCGGTGCGCACGGTGGAGGCGGATGACGAGGTGCTGGAGCGCCTGCGGGCCGCGTTCGTGGCCCGCGACGGCTTCCAGTGCGGGTTCTGCACCCCCGGCCAGCTGATGTCCGCACTGGCCCTGCTGGAGCACAGTCCTGATCCCAGCCGGGAGGAGATCGTGGCCGCGATGAGCGGTAACCTGTGCCGCTGCGGCGCCTACGAGGGCATCGTCGAAGCGGTGCAACTGGCGGCGGGGAGCCCGGAGGCGGCCTGATGCCGAGGCTCGAGCGCACGGAGGCCGTGGTCGAGGGGCGCACCGAGGTGCGGTGGACGGTCGTCGAGGACGACACGACCCCCGAGTACGACGGCCGCCCCCCGCTGATCGGCGACCCCACGCCGCGGGTGAGCGGAGTGGCGCGCACCAGCGGCCATGCCCGCTTCACCTCTGACGTGATGCTCCCGGGCATGCTCGAGGCGGCCATCCTGCGCTGCCCGCACGCCCATGCCCAGCTGCGCTCGATCGACCTCGACGCCGCCCGCCGGGTGCCCGGCGTGCGCTTCGTGCTGGGCCCCGACGACGCCGTGGGCGAGTCGGGCAACGCGGTGCTCAAGACCGAAGCCGAGTTCGCGGGGGCGCCGGTGGCGGCGGTCGCGGCGGACGACAGGGACTGCCTGGCCGCGGGGCTGGCCGCGCTGGCCCCGGAGTGGGACGAGCTGGGCTTCGTGGTCGGCATGCAGGAGGCGTTCGAGGCCCAGCGGCTGAACGACGACCCATCCGAGTACAGCCGAGGCGACGCGGAGGCGGCGCTGGGCGCGGCGGACGTGGTGGTGGAGGCCGAGTACTCCTGCTCCGCGCAGGTGCACCACGCCCTGGAGCCGCACTGCGCGGTGGCTGACTGGGGGCCCGACGGCCTGACCGTGTGGTCGTCCACGCAGGCCATCTACTACGTGCGGGCGAGTCTGGCCGAGCGGTTCGGGCTGGACGTGGAACAGGTGCGGGTGATCTGCGAGTACGTGGGCGGCGCGTTCGGGGCCAAGATCAGCCCCGGCCCGGAGGCGCTGCTGGCGACCGAGCTGTCACGGCGCACGGGACGGCCGGTGCGGCTGGTGCTGTCTCGCCGCGAGGAGGGCACCGTGACCGGCTTCCGCACCCCGTTCAGCGCCAGCTTCCGGATCGGCGCGTCCCGGGACGGCAGGCTGCAGGCCGTCGAGGGCGAGGCGGTGATGGGGCTGGGCGGCGGCGGCTGGACGTTCCCGCTGATGGAGCCGGTGAAGTCGGTGTACGCCTGCCCCAACGTGAGCACCGTCATCGTGCCGGTCAAGCAGCACCTGGGCGTGTCCGCCGCGTTCAGGGCGCCGGGCGTGATGGAGGGCACCTTCGCCTTCGAGCAGGCGCTGGACGAGGTGGCCGGCGCGGTGGGCATCGACCCGCTGGAGCTGAGGCGGCTGAACCACTCCGAGCGCGACCCCTCCGACGACCGGCCGTACACCTCCAAGCGGCTGCTCGAGGCCTACGAGCGGGCCGCCGAGCTGGCGGGCTGGGCCGACCGCGACAGCCTGCGCTCGAACGGCCGCATCAAGCGGGGAATGGGCTGTGCGAGCCAGTACTGGTGGGGCGGCGGCGGCCCGCCCGCCTACGCCGATGTGCGCATCGGCAAGTCGGCCAAGCCGATCCTGACGGTTGGCCTGCAGGATCTGGGCACGGGCACACAGACCGCCTGCGCCATCATCGCCGCCGAGCGGCTGGGCGTGCCGGTTGCATCCATCCGGGTGCAGGCCGGCGACACCGCGCTGTCGGCCCACGGGCCGTCGTCGGGCGGCTCCATGACGCTGGCCTCGCTCGCGCCCGCGGTGCGCGCGGCCGGCCACGACGTGCGCACGCAGCTGCTCGACCTGGCGGCGGACATGTTCGAGATCGGCGCCGCCGACCTGACGCTGGAGGACGGGGAGATCCGCTCGGTCGACGGCACCCTGCGGCATCCCATCACCGAGGTCACCGGCAAGCTGGGCAGTGCGTGGATCACCGGCTCCGGCTCACGCGGTCCCAACCCCGAGGGCATGGCCGTCAACACCTGGGGCTGCCAGATCGCCCAGGTCGCGGTGGACACGGCCACCGGCGAGGTGCGGGTGGAGCGGGTGGTGGCGGTGCACGACATCGGCCGCGTGATCAACTCGATGGGCGCGCGCAGCCAGGTCATCGGCGGGGTCCTGCAGGGCATCGGATTCGCGCTGATGGAGGAGCGGGTGGTCGACCCCACGACCGGCACCATCGTCAACGCGGGACTGGAGGACTACAAGGTGCCGACCGTGGCCGACCTGCCCGAGATCGTGTGCGAGCTGGTGAACGAGCCCGACCCGAACCTCGCGGTGGGCGTGAAGGGGCTGGGCGAGCCGCCCATCATCCCCACCGCCGCCGCGATCGGAAACGCGCTCGCCCACGCGCTCGGCGTGCGGCTGCGGGAGGCTCCGTACACCCCACGCCGGGTGCTGGAGGCGCTGGGGTGAGGTCGCCGTTCGCCTACGTCCGGGCGGAGTCGGCGACCCAGGCGGAGGAGCTTCTGAAGGCCGGCGAGGCGCGGCCCATGGGCGGCGGCACCGACCTGCTGACCCAGCTCGACCGCGGCATCCGGGCCGCCGGAACCGTGGTCGACCTGCGCGGGCTGGGACTGGACGGAATCGAGGCCAACGGTGCTGGGCTGCGCATCGGAGCGACCGCCCGGGTGGCCGCCCTGACCCGCCACGAGGGCGTGCGGTCGGGCTACGCGGCGCTTGCCGAGGCGGCTTCGGCGCTGGCCTCGCCGCAACTGCGCGAGATGGGCACCGTGGCCGGGAACCTGTGCCAGCAACCACGCTGCTGGTACTTCCGCCACCCCGACCTGCAGTGCTGGCTGCGCGGCGGATCCACCTGCTACGCGCAGATCGGCGACCATCGCAAGCACGGGCTGCAGCCCGGCGACTGCATCTCGGTCGCGCCGTCCGACCTGGCCGCAGCGCTGCTGGCGCTGGACGCCCGCGTCGCCACCAGCTCGCGCGAGCCGATGCCGCTGGCCGAGCTGTACCGCCGGCCCAGCGAGGACAACCGGCTGACGCTGACCCTGGAGCCGGGAGAGTTCGTGACCCGCATCGACGTGCCGCGGGCGCCTTCCGCCAGCGCCTACCGGCGGGCCGGCGAGCGAGCGGCCTGGAGCTTCGCGCTGGCCGGCGTGGCGGCGGCCAGGTTCGACGAGGGTGTGCGGGTGGCCGCCATCGGCGTCGCCAACATCCCCATCCTGCTCGACCCCGGCGACCCGCTGGCCGATCTCCCGGGCCTGGACATGACGGGATGGAAGCGGCGGCTGCTGACGGCGCTGGTGGACGACGCGGTGTCGGCGGTGTGAATCTCCGCATCGAGCCGATGACCGCCGGGGCAGCGGCGGCGATCGGCCGCTGGCGGCATCCGCCGCCGTATGACACATACGACTTCCACGCCGGCGAGGAGAGAGCGCTCCTGATCAGGGAGTACCGGTATCACCGCGTGCTGGAGGGCGATGAGCTGATCGGGTACTGCTGCTTCGGCGACGAGGGGCGCGTGCCGGGCGGCGTGTACACAGACGATGCGCTGGACATGGGCTGGGGCATGCGGCCCGATCTGAACGGGCGCGGCCTCGGGCAGGAGTTCGCGAGCGCGATCGTGGCGTTCGCCCGGGCGACGTACCGCCCGCCGAGGATGCGGGTGACCATCGCCGACTTCAACGTGCGGTCGCAGAAGGTCGCGGCGCGGGTCGGCTTCACGGTCCAGCGCGAGCGGTTCACATCGGCGTCCGGGATGGACTTCACCGTGTGGGTGACCGAACCGGAAGCGGTGTCAGACACCGCCACGGCGCAAATCGCGCATCCGTGACGCTTTCGTGACGGTGTCGGACACTGCCTACGGCCTTGTGACGGCGCCCTCGGAGGCCGAGGACACCAGCGACGCGTACTTGGCCAGCACACCGGTCGTGTAGTTCGGCGCGGGCGGTGACCAGTCGCGCAGGCGGGCCGTGATCTCGTCGTCCGACAGCTCGACCCGCAGCTCCCGCGCCTCCACGTCGAACTCGATCATCTCGCCCTCGTTGACAACCGCGATCGGCCCGCCGCGGTACGCCTCCGGCGTCACGTGGCCCGCCATCAGGCCGTGGGTCGCGCCGGAGAACCGGCCGTCGGTTATCAGGGCCACATCCTCCCCCAGGCCCTCGCCCACGATGGCCGCGGTGACGTGCAGCATCTCCCGCATCCCCGGCCCGCCGGCCGGCCCTTCGTAGCGGATCACGACGACGTCGCCGGCCTTGATCGCGCCGGCCTTGACCGCCGCGAACGCATCCTCCTCGCGGTCGAACACACGGGCCGGGCCGCGATGCTGCAGCCGCTCGTGCCCCGCCAGCTTCACCACACAGCCGTCGGGCGACAGGTTGCCGCGCAGGATGGCCAGGCCGCCGGTGGGCTTGATCGGCTGCTCGATGGGCACGACCACCGGCTGTCCTGGAGTCTCGACCACCGCGTCGGCGACCTCGCCCAGGCTGCGTCCATCCACCGTCATGGCGCCGGCGTGGATCAGCTCGCGCTTCTTCAGCTCGCGGGCCACCAGCGCCACCCCGCCGGCGTCGAAGATGTCGGTGGCCACGTAGCTCCCGCCCGGCTTCAGGCTGGCAACGATCGGCGTGCGGGCGGCCACGTCGTCGAACTCGTCGATCGAGAACGGGATGTTCAGCTCGTGCGCGATGGCCAGCAGGTGCAGCACGCCGTTGGTGGAGCCTCCGGTCGCGGCCACCGAGGCGGCGGCGTTCTCGATCGCCTCGCGGGTGATGATGTGCGACGGCCGCACGTCGTCGCGCAGCAGCCGCATGACCATCCGCCCGCACTCCTCGGCGGCATCGCCCTTGGTGCGGTTGATGGCCGGGATGCCGTTCATCCCGGGCGGGCTGATACCCAGGAACTCCAGCGCCGTGGACATCGTGTTGGCCGTGTACTGGCCCCCGCAGGCGCCGGCCCCTGGGCACGCTGCGGACTCCACATCATGCAGCTCCTGCGGACCGATCTTGCCGGCGGCGTGGGCCCCCACGGCCTCGAACACGTCCTGGATGGTGATGTCGCGGCCGCGGAAGGTGCCGGGGGCGATCGTGCCGTTGTACAGCACCAGTCCCGGCAGGTCGAGCCGGCACAGAGCCATGGCCGCAGCCGGGATCGTCTTGTCGCAGCCGACCAGGCATACCAGCCCATCCAGCAGGTGCCCGCGGGCGACCAGCTCGATCGAGTCGGCGATCACCTCGCGGCTGACCAGGGACGCCTTCATCCCCTCGGTGCCCATCGAGACGCCGTCGGACACGGACACGGTGTTGAACTCCATCGGCGTGCCGCCCGCCTCCCGGATGCCCTGCTTCACCCGCTGGGCCAGCTCGCGCTGGTTCCAGTTGCACGGCATCGTCTCGATCCAGGTCGTGGAGACGCCGATCAGCGGCCGCGCCAGGTCGTCGTCGGTGAAGCCGATGGCCTTCAGCATCGACCGCGCCGGCGCTCGGTCGGGGCCGTCCGTGAGCGCGGCGCTGTGGCGCTTGGCCGGGTCGGACGGTCGGTCGTAGGGGTTGGCCACGCGCGCGCTCAGTCGGTCTGCGTGGTCACCTTGATGCCCCACGCCGCGCCGGATTCGAACAGCTTGTCGGGATCGACGTCCCCCAGCTCGCCCAGCACGTGCTGCTCGGGCTGGTCACGCGTCGAGCCCCACACGATCCGGCGGGTGCGCGGCCGCTCGACGTCCAGGTGGTCGCCTCGCTCGCGGGCGGCCTCGGCCTCCTCGGCCGCCGGCCCCTCTGCGTATCCCTTCCCCACCCGGCCAGACTACCAGGAGCGCTCGAGCAGCTCCAGCAGGTCTGTTGCGTCCGGCACTCGCGGCAGGCTGCGCAGTTCCGAGCGGCCCGCGGCAGCCTCGGCGATGGACAGCAGCAGCGCGCGATCGACGCCCAGCTCGGACAGCTTGTGAGCTCCCCCGGCCAGCCTCGCCACCCCCTGTGGCAGAGCGCCAACCGGGATGCCGATGGCCTCGCCGAGCTCGTACATCTCGTGCGGGAACATGTCGCTCAGCTCGAGCAGCGTGCGCGGCAGCATGCAGGCGTTGGTGGCGGCGTGTCCTGTGCCGGCCGTGCGCACGATGGTCTGGCACAGCACGTGGTGCAGCGCGTAGCCCGCCGAGTCCAGTGCGTACGCCGCAAGCAGCGATCCGAGCGCCAGCCGGCCGCGCGACCGCGGGACGTCCAGCCCCTCCACCAGGAGCTCCGCGCCGCGCAGCGCGGCCATCGAGGCGACCGGGTTGGCGCCCGCCGCGATCAGCGCCTCGGCGGCGTGGGCGAGCGCGTTCATCGCCGACAGGCGGAGCCACTCGACCGGCGCCGACTCCATCGCGCCGGGGTCGGCCAGCACCAATGCCGGCCGCTCCCGCGAGGCGGACTCGTGGCCGGGCAGCGACCGGCCGCCGCGGGTCATCTCCGCGCCCGAGAGCGTGGTCGGCACCGCGCACACCCGGCCGCCGCGGGCGGCGGCCAGCGCCTTGGCGGTGTCGATCACGCGCCCGCCGCCCCAGGCCACGATCCGTTCACCGCGAACGGCTGCGTCCAGGGCCGCCGCCGCCTCGGGCACGCCTCCGGCGGGCACCTCGTGCACCGCGGTTGCCGTCTCGCGCACGGCATCCGGGATGGCCGGCAGCGCGCGGGCCGTGGTCAGAAGCTCCGCGTTCGGCCAGGCGTGGCTGCCCGCGCCCGCCTCGAAGAGGATCACTCGCTCGCCGTCGTGCCACCGAAACGGCCTCACCTGGCCAGCGCCACGCCGCCCACGATCATGCCGCCGCCCGCAGCCAGCCACGGCGTCACCGGCTCGCCCAGCGCCACCGCGCCGATGGCAACGGCGATCACCGGGATGCCGTACACGAACGACACCGCCCGCGAGGGGTCGACCCGGCGCAACGCCACCGTCCACGCGATGTATGCGAGCAACGTGCACACCAGCCCCAGGTACAGCACCAGCAGCCAGTGCCCGA
>JBQCGJ010000288.1:0-4170 GCA_051955775.1 Gaiellales bacterium
CGTCGAGCGACTCGTACACCTCGAGAGCGCCGGCCGCCTTCAGCTCCTCCGGCGAGAATCCGCCGGTACGCACGGCGAGCGTGGGGACGCGCAGCTTGCCTGCCGCGATCGCGTCATACGTCGAGTCTCCGACCATCACGCCGTGGTCGCCTCCGACCCGTTCCAATGCCACGCCGATCAAGTCGGGCTCGGGCTTGGTCTTCTCGACGTCATCCGAGGTCGTCCATGCATCCGCGATGGACTTTCCGTCGATCAGGTCGAGAAACGCCTCCACGTGCTCAGGCTTGCCGGAGCTGGCGAGCACGAGCTTGAACCCGCGGCCCTTCACGTCCTCGAGCAGCGGGCGAGCGCCGGAGAAGGGCTGCACCTCGCCGATCAGCTTGTCGAACTCCTCGGCCCACGCGTCGCGCAGCTCGTCGCCGTGCTCTCGCTCGACGTCGTCGCCCGCCAGTGCCGGCACGAACATGTCGCCGCCCATCCCGATGCCTCGGTGAATCCGCCACAGCGGCCGGGTGATGCCGAAGCGGCGGAATGCCCGCGACCAGGCCAGAGCGTGGTGGTAGTTGGTGTCCACCAGCGTCCCGTCGACGTCGAACACGGCGGTGTCCATGACGGGTCTCCCGTTCCCGGAAGGACGGGTGTGTAACCGCGCGGCGCGGCCACCCCCGTGGTTACACGACGAAGCGCCCCGGGCTCCATCGGGGCGCTCCGATCGGTCTGAGCCCGAGGCTCAGTGGCTCATGGTGCCGGGCACGTTCCCGACGTTGAGCAGGCCGACCTCACCCATCTGCACGCTGGCGAAGCTGTGCGAGACGAACGGGTAGATGCCGGCATGGTCGATCTTGACGTCGAACACTCCGCCGCCGCCGGCGGGGACGATCGCGGTCTGCACGTCGTGCTCAGGCGTATCGGTGAGACCGGCGTCGATCCATGCCCGGTGCAGCACCGTGCCCACGACGTGGAACTCGGTGTTCAGGCTGGGGCCGGCGTCGACCACCCAGAAGCGCACGGTGTCGCCGGGGTCGGCGGTCAGCGGGTGCGTCTTGTACTGCGCGGCGTACCCGTTGAAGGTGACCCAGTCGGGCGTCATGTGCAGGGCCTTGGTCAGGTCGAGATCGGCCGCCTGGCCGTCCCCGGCCCGGTCGAGGTACCACTCGCTGGACACCAGCACGTACTGGCGGTCGGCGTGCGGCATGCCCTTGGGCTCGACCACGATCGCGCCGTACATCCCGTTGGCGATGTGCATGAAGGCGGGAGCGGTTCCGCAGTGGTACATGAACACGCCTGGCGTGGTCGCCTTGAAGCTGAAGCTGGTGCTCTTGCCGGGCGCCACGTCTGTGAACGCCACGTTGGGAGCGATCTGCGCCGCGTGGAAGTCGACCGAGTGCGGCATCGGCGCGTGGTTGACGAGCGTCACCTTCACGGTCTGCCCCTGCCTCACATGGATGGCCGGGCCGGGCGCGGCGTCGCCGAACGTCCAGGCGTTGTACTTGATCCCCGGCGCGATGGAGACGGTGGCGTGGTGGATGCCATGCGTGACGTGCGCGACGGGGCCGGCCGGGGCCGGCGCCAGGGCGGCCGGGTACGGCTTGTGCGCCATGGCCAGCGCGTCGGCGTTGGCCGGCGCCATACCGGCGTAGCTGGGCGTCGCGGTCGTACCCGCGCTCGCAGACGACTGGGCGGCTGGCAGCGACTGGGTGGCGGTCTTGCCCGGCGTCATATCCATGCTCGGCATGCTCGTGCCCATGTTCATGCCGGGCATCGATTTCGACATGTTCACCTGTGCCGCCACCGCGGCGGTGCGGGCGTCGTCGCGGGCGTTCTGGGCGGCGTTCAGAAGCAGCAGGCCGAACGGGGCGCCGAGCGCGATGACCAGCGCCAGGACACCGGCGACCAGCCCCATATGGAGGTTTCGCGGCTCGGGCTCGGTCGCGTAGCGACGCGCCTCCGGATCGCTGGGTGGGACGGTGTGCGTTGCCATTGTCTGGGAGCCTCCTCGGGCGAGAGTTCACTCTCGCAATTGTTTAGGATTTTTCTAAACATAGATCCCAAGAAACGCCTTTGCCACCGGTTCGGGCCAAGTTCGGTGAGCCCCCGGATACCGCCGCGGGGAACTACGGACGGCCGGCTACCCCGGGGCCAGGCCCCGGTCGTTACAGGGGCGTGGCCCCGACCGGGCCAAGCCCAACCGCGAAGCACGCGATGTAGACGACCAGCGCGATCAGCGCCAGCCACGACGCGTCCGCCTGCAGCGTCGACGAGGCGAAGAACGCCCCCAGCACGACCAGCGCCTCTGTCGGGCGGGGCGGAGCGCTCTGATGATCCTACGTTCCCGCCGGCGTGTGGCAGATCGCCTCGACGTTGTTGCCGTCGGGGTCGAGCACGAACGCGCCGTAGTACCCCTCGCTGTACTGGGGCCGCGGGCCCGGTTCGCCGATGTCACGCCCGCCGGACGCCAGCGCGGCCGCATGACCGAGGCGGCAAGCTGAGAGTCACGGGACGCCACCCATCGTGTGGTGGCGTCCCGCTGATCATTGTGCGGGTGCGCATAGACTTCCTCACACCGGGGAACCCCTCGACGCGGAGGTGCAGCACACGATGGAGCCGGTGG
Organism: Gaiellales bacterium; assembly: GCA_051955775.1. Lineage (GTDB taxonomy): Bacteria > Actinomycetota > Thermoleophilia > Gaiellales > JAICJC01 > DASUHT01. The sequence continues at coordinate 2,612 of JBQCGJ010000288.1, forward strand.
CGGCCCCCAGCAGCCCGGTGTTGTCGGCCTCTCAGCTGGCTGCGCTCGCAGCGCTGGGTGAGGAGCGCAGCGCTTCCGCAGGCGACGTGCTGTATACGATCGGAGACGACCGCTATCCCTTCATGGTGGTCGTCGAGGGGGAGGTCGCGATCACGGACGCGGCCGGAAACGAGATCACCCGACACGGGCCGGCGAGGTTCCTCGGCGAGATCAACCTGTTGTCGGGACAGGCGGCATTTATCACCGCCACGGCCACTCGGCCGCTGAGGTACATCGCCGTCGAACGGGAGGCGCTGCGTGAGCTGCTGTACGAGGACGGGTCACTCTCGAGCCTCGTGCTGGACACGTTCATCGCCCGTCGCGAAGCGCTGCAGCAGGTCGCGGGACTGGGTGTCGAGATCGTCGGTCCGCACACGTCCGCGGCCACCAGACGGCTGGTCGAGTTCGCCCGCAGCAACCGGCTGCCCTTCACCTGGCGAAACCCCGACAGCGCAGACGACCCTGACGCAGCGAGCCTCGTGGAGGGCATCGACGCGTCGCAGTTGCCGCTCGTGAGGCTGCCCGGTGGAGTCCAGATGCAGGCGCCGACGCCGGGTCAGCTATCGCGGGCGCTCGGCATCGGACGCGAGCTGGCGCCGAGGGAGGCGGTCGACCTGCTCGTCGTCGGCGCCGGCCCCGCCGGGCTCGGTGCCGCCGTGTACGGCGCCTCCGAAGGGCTCGAGACACTCGTCGTGGAGAGCAGCGCGCTGGGCGGGCAGGCCGGCGAATCGCGCCGGATCGAGAACTACCTCGGCTTTCCCGCCGGCATCTCCGGGGCGGAGCTGACCATGCGCGCGATCGCGCAGGCGCGCAAGTTCGGCGCCCGCACGGCGACGCCGTACCGGGCGGTCGCGCTCGAGCCGGGGAACGGAACGCACGTCGTCCGGCTCGAGGAGGGACAGCAGATGGTCGCCCGCGCGGTGCTGCTGGCCACCGGCGCGCAGTATCGCCGGCTGCCGGTGGACGGCCTGTCCGACTACGAGGGGCTGAGCGTCTTCTATGCCGCCGGGCCGCCGGAGAAGCAGCTGTGCGGCGCATCCCGAGTGGGCGTGGTCGGGGGCGGCAATTCCGCGGGTCAGGCCGCGGTGTGGCTGGCGCGCGGCGGCGCACTGGTGACGCTGCTGCACCGGCGCGCGGACCTGCGCGAGACGATGTCCGACTACCTGATCCACGAGCTGGAACGCGCTGATGTCGCCGTGCGTGACCGCAGCCAGATCGCCGAGCTGCACGGCGAGAGGGGGCGCCTGGAGGCGGTCACGCTGACGGACGGAGAGCGCGTGCCCGTGTCATTCCTGTTCCTGTTCCTCGGCGCCCGGCCATGCACCGAGTGGCTGGGCGACGCTGTCGCGCGGGACGACGACGGCTTCGTGCTGACGGGCACCGCCGCCGGGAGTGAGCATCTGCTCGAGACCAGCGTGCCGGGGATCTTCGCCGCGGGCGACGTTCGCTCCGGATCGACGAAACGGTGTGCGACGGCGGTCGGCGAGGGGGCGATGGTGGTGCAGCTCGTTCACGGCAGG
>JBQCGJ010000289.1:0-15813 GCA_051955775.1 Gaiellales bacterium
CGGGGACGGCACCGGTCGGGGGGGGGCGCGCGCGTCCGCCGGGTCGCGCGACACCGGTCGCGACGCGCTGGAGTGGATGGACGAGGCGACTCGGCGCGGCGCCGGCGAGCTGCTGCTGACCAGCATCGACTCCGACGGGACGGGCGGCGGCTACGACCTGAACCTGATCGAGCGCACATGCGCCCGTGTGCAGGTGCCGGTGGTTGCCTCCGGCGGCGCCGGCGGGCCCGGGCACATGGTGCAGGCTCTGCTGGCGGGCGCCGAGGCGGCGCTGGCGGCGTCCATCTTCCACGACCGCCGCTACCAGGTGGCCGACGTGAAGCGCGAGGCGGCGGCCGCGGGCCTGCCGGTGAGGCTGTGAGCGACCGGCCCGAGCTTGTCGCGTGCATCGTGCAGGACGCCGACACCGGCGACGTGCTGATGCTGGCCTGGGCGGACGAGGCCGCGCTGGAGGCGAGCCGGCGCACGGGCCTGGCGCACTTCCACTCCCGCTCCCGCGACCAGCTGTGGCTGAAGGGCGCCACCTCTGGCAACACCATGGCCGTACAGTCGATGACGCCGGACTGCGACGGCGACGCCGTGCTGATGCGTGTGCGGCCCGCCGGGCCGGCCTGCCACACGGGCTCGGACACGTGTTTCGGGCCGCGGCAGCCGAATCGTGCCGGCGTGCTGGGGGAGCTGGCGGGGGTGATCGAGGAGCGCCGCCGGACCCCGCCTGAAGGCGGGTCGTACGTGGCCGGCATGCTGGCCGGAGGGCGCGAGCAGGCTCAGCGAAAGGTGGGCGAGGAGGCGGTCGAGGTGCTGCTGGCCGAGGCCGGATCGGATCACCTGGTGTCCGAGGTCGCCGACCTGTGGTTCCACAGCATGCTGCTGCTGGCCCGCGACGGGCTCGACCCGCTGGCCCCGCTGGAGGAACTGGCCCGCCGGCGTGCCGGCTGACTACCACATGCATCTGGCGGGCGACGGCGACCCGCTGACCGATGCGCACTACGAGCTGGCCCACCTGCGCCGCTACGTGGAGACGGCGCGCTCGGCCGGAGTCTCCGAGATCGGATTCAGCGAGCACGTCTACCGCTTCTCGGCGGTGCGGGAGTGGCACACCGCCGCCCTCTGGCAGGACGGCGCCACCGCGGACATCGACCGCTACGTGGCGGCTGTGCGCGACGCGGCCAGGGCGGGCCTGCCCGTCCGGCTCGGCCTGGAGCTGGACTGGCTGCCGGGGCGCGAGGCGGAGATCGGCGCGCTGGCGGGCGCGTACCCGTGGGACTATCTGCTGGGCTCGTACCACTGGCTGGGAGGGCGCGAGGTCGACCACAGATCCAACTCGGCATGGGACGGCGCCGACCCGGCCGCCGTGTGGCGGGCATACGTGGACGGCTTCTGTGCGGCGGCCCGCAGCGGCCTGTACGACTCGATGTCCCACCCCGACCTGGCCAAGGTGTTCGGGCATCAGCCGGGGCCCAACGCCCTCGCGCTGTACGCGGAGATGGTCGAGGCCGCGGCCGAGGGAGGCGTGTGCATCGAGGCGTCCACCGCCGGATACCGGCGCACACTGGGCGAGCTGTACCCGGCGCCGCGGCTGCTGCGGATGTTCCGCGAGCGTGGGGTGCCGGCCACGCTGGGCTCCGACGCCCACTCGCCGGACGGGGTGGCCCGCGACTTCCCGCGCGCGCTGGCCGAGCTCGAGGCGGCCGGGTACGAGACGGTGACGGTGTTCGACCGCCGCCGCCGGCGGCAGGTGCCGATCGCCTGAGGCGATACGGTGGCCCGATCAGCGAGCCGTTCACCCACCCCATCGATCTCGACCAGGTGCGTCGGTCGGCGTCCATCCTGGACGGCGTCGCCCACCGCACACCGGTGCTGCGGTCGCGCACGCTGGACGACCGTGCCGGCGCCCGCATCCATCTGAAGGCCGAGAACCTGCAGCGCGGCGGCGCCTTCAAGTTCAGGGGCGCATACACCCGGATCTCGACCTTACCCGAGGACGCCCTGCGGCGGGGCGTGGCCGCCTACTCGTCCGGCAACCACGCCCAGGCGGTGGCGCTGGCGGCCCGCCACCACGGGGCCGGGGCGACCATCCTGATGCCGGCCGACACGCCGGCCGCCAAGCTGGACGCAACCCGCAGCTACGGCGCCGAGGTGATCACCTACGACCGGTACGGCGAGGATCGCGAGCAGCTTGGCCGGGAGCTCGCCGAGCGGCGCGGGCTGGCCCTCGTGCCGGCGTACGAGCACCCGGCGATCATGGCCGGGCAGGGCACGGCGGCGCTCGAGCTGCTGGAGCAGACGGGCGGACTGGATGTGCTGGTGGTGCCGGTGGGGGGCGGCGGTCTGATCGCCGGCTGCGCCACGGCGGCAAAGGGGATGAACGAGGCGATCCGGGTGGTGGGCGTCGAGCCGGAGGCGGGTGACGACACGCGTCGCTCCCTGGAGGCCGGGCGGCGGGTGCGGATCGACGTCCCGCGCACGATCGCCGACGGCCAGCAGGCGGATATCCCCGGCGAGCTGACGTTCGAGGTCAACCGGCGGCTGGTGGACGAGGTGGTGACCGTCTCGGACGCCGAGATCGTGACCGCGATGGCGTTTCTGTTCGAGCGCATGAAGACGGTGGCCGAGCCGAGCGGCGCGAGCGCGCTGGCGGCGCTGCTGGCCGGCCGCGTCGAGACTTCCGGGCTGTCGGTCGGGGTCGTCATCTCGGGTGGCAACGTGGGCGCCGCCCGCTTCGCCGAATTGTTAAGACCTGACCCCGGGGTCTGACCCCGGTTAGCCGAGCGCGGCGCGGGCCCGGGCCAGCTGCTCGGCCAGCGCCTGCGGCGACTGGCGGGCCGCGGCGGCCTGCTCGGCCGTCGGCTCCGTGAACCGTTCGCCGGCCGCCACCCGCTCGGCCACGCGGCGGTGGGCCTCGCGGAACGGCACCCCGTCTCGCACGAGCTGCTCTGCCACGTCGGTCGACACCGTGGCCCCATCGTTGGCAGCCTCGGCCATGCGGTCCGCGTGGAACCGCACTCCGCGCACGCACACGGTCATCGCCGCCAGCGCCCCCAGCAGGTCGTCCACCTGGTCGAATGCAGCCCGCTTGTCCTCCTGGAGGTCGCGGTTGTAGGCCAGCGGCAACCCCTTCAGCGTGGCCAGCAGCCCAGCCAGCCTGCCGATCGCCGTGCCCGCCCTGCCGCGCGTCAGCTCGGCCGCATCCGGGTTCTTCTTCTGCGGCATCATCGAGGAGCCGGTGGCGGCAGAATCGTCCAGCTCGGCGAAGCCGTACTCGGCCGACGTCCACAACACCAGCTCCTCGGCCAGCCGCGACAGGTGCACCATGCACAGCGCCGCGGCGTACACCAGGCCGCTCACGTAGTCGCGGTCGGCAACGGCATCCAGCGGGTTCTCGAAGCGACGGGCGAAACCCAGCTCTGCCGCCACCCAGTCCGCATCGAGCGGCAGGCTCGAGCCCGCCAGGGCGCCGGCGCCCAGCGGGCACACGTCCGCGGCGTCGGCGACCGCGGCCAGCCGCCGCAGGTCGCGGGTCAGCGCCCAGGCGTGGGCGGCCAGATGCTGGCCCAGCCACACGGGCTGGGCGCGCTGGCCATGGGTATACCCGGGCATCACCGCCGGCCCCGCCGAGTCGGCCCGATCGAGCAGAGCCCCGCCGAGCCCGCGCACTGCATCGGAGGCCTGCCCGCACGCGTCCTTGACCCACAGCCGCATCGCCGTCTGCACCTGGTCGTTCCGGCTGCGGCCCGCGTGCACGCGCGGCCCCAGGTCGCCCAGCCGCCGCTCGATGGCCGAATGGACGTCCTCGTCGGCGGCGTCAGGCTCCAGCTCCACCCGACCCAGGGCGTCCACGATCTGCTCCGCCAGGTCGGGCTCGATCAGGCCCTGACGGGCCAGCATCCGCACGTGCACGGCGCTCGCCCGCAGGTCGAACGGGAGCAGCCGGCGGTCCACCTCCAGCGAGGCGGTGAAATCCAGGATGACGGGATCGAGGCCGCCCGCCAGGCGGCCGGACCATAGAGGTCCGCTGCTGCTCACACCTCGACCGTATCAGCCTCGATCGGTTGGGATTCCGGAGCGTGCACCGCAGACCACGTCTTCGTGGGCAGCGACCACACGTGGATGAATCCCGCGGCCGCCTGGTGCTGGAAGCTGTCGCCCTCCTCGTACGTGGCCAGCCCGTGGTCGTACAGCGAACCGGCGGCCCGCCGGCCGACGAGCTGGCAGGCGCCGCGGAACAGCCGCACCCGTGCCTCGCCGGTGACGACCGCCGAGGCCGAGCCCATGAAGGCGGCCAGGGCGTCGCGCAGCGGCGAGTACCACAGGCCGTTGTAGACGAGCTCTGCGTATCGCTGGGCCAGCCCCGCCTTGGTGTGCGCCAGGTCGCGCTCGCACACGAGCTCCTCCACGCCCGCGTACGCCGTCAACAGGAGCGCGGCCGCCGGCACCTCGTACACCTCGCGGCTCTTGATCCCCACCAGCCGGTTCTCGATCATGTCGACCCGGCCCACCCCGTGCGCGCCGGCCAGCGCGCCGGCCCGGCCGATCAGCGACACCAGGTCGAGCGGCTCGCCGTCCACCGCCACCGGAACGCCGGCCTCGAATGAGATCGTCACCTCCTGTGGGGCAGGCAGCGCGCGGTCGGGAGCCGCGGTGAGCGCGAACGCCTGCTCGGGCGGCGCGGCCCACGGGTCCTCCAGCGGGCCCGCCTCGATCGACCGGCCCCACAGGTTGTGGTCGATCGAGTAGGCCTCTCCCGACTTCACCGGCACCTCGATCCCATGCTCGTGCGCGTAGGCGATCTCCTGCTCACGCGTCATCCCCCAGTCGCGCACCGGCGCCAGCACGGCCAGGTCAGGCGCCAGCGCGGCCACGGCCGTCTCGAACCGCACCTGGTCGTTGCCCTTGCCCGTGCAGCCGTGGGCCACGGCGCCCGCACCGTGGGCGCGCGCCGTCTCCACCAGGTGCCGTGCGATCAACGGCCGTGAGAGGGCCGACACCAGCGGATAGCGGCCCTCATAGAGCGCACCCGCCTGCAGCACGGGCAGCACGAAGTCGGTCGCGAACTCGTCGCGCGCGTCGGCGATCACGACCTCCGCCGCGCCCGCCGCCAGCGCGCGCTGCGTGGTCTGGTCGCGGTCGATGCCCTGGCCGACGTCGACCAGCAGCGCGATCACCTCGGCGCCGTACTCATCGGACAGCCAGCGCAGGGCAACGGAGGTGTCGAGTCCACCGGAATAGGCGAGAACGATGCGGTCAGTCATGCGTAGCGCTCCTTGAGATCTCGGATGAGGTCGATCAGATCGCGGCCCGTATGCGGCTCACGGGCCACCAGGGCCAGGGTGTCGTCGCCGGCGATCGAGCCGATCACCTCGGGCAGGCCGGCATTGTCGAAGGCCAGCGCCACGGGGTGAGCGTTCGCCGGCCCCGTACGCAGCACGAGCAGATTGCCGGACGCCTCCATGGTGCGCACGAGGCCGAGCGCGATGACCACGGCGGCCAGAGGGTCCTGCGGCTCGCTGCCGTCCTCGGGGAGGGCGTACACCAGCCGTCCCTGGCGCCGTACGCGCATGGCGCCGAGCCGGTCGAGATCGCGCGACACGGTGGCCTGCGTGACCTCGAAGCCGCGCAACGCGAGCAGCCGCTGCAGCTGAAGCTGGGTGGACACCTCGTGCTCGTCCAGCAGCTGCGCGATCGTCACCTGACGCTGGTTCACACCGTCACCAGCGTCTCGGACCCGATCCACACCCGCCACACGCCCCCGCGGGCCGCGTGCACTCCGGCCGCCAGCTTGGGCAGCATGCCGCCCGCCACCGTGCCCTGCGCGACCAGGCCCGCCACCTCGTCGGCGGCGATGCGCCGGATCACGCCGCCGCCCGGGTCGAGCACGCCCGGGACGTCGGACAGAAACGCGAGCTGATCGGCGCCCAGCGCCACGGCCACCGCGGCAGCGGCGTGGTCGGCGTTCACGTTCAGCCCTGCGAACGGATTCACGACCGGCACACAGCCGTCCGCCAGCAGCTCGTCGATCGGCGCGCAGCGAACGTGTTCGACACGGCCGACGAGTCCCAGGCGGGTATCGCCAAGGGGGGCGGCGACCAGCGCACCGACCACACCGGCCGCCTCCACCCCCGCCTGTCGCAGGTCTGCGACAAGTCGTGCGTTCTCCTGTGCGAGCGCGGCCCCGACCACCGCCAGCACCGCGCCGTCGGTCACCCGCTGGCCGTCCACGAACACGGGCTCGATCCCGCGATCCCGGCACATGGCGCTGATCCGCGGGCCGCCGCCGTGGACGAGCGCAACCGCGTCGCCCCGGTCGCGTATCGCGGCCACGTGCGCGGCCGGGCTTGCGGCGGCCCCGCCGACCTTCAGCACGCCGATCACGAGGTCACCCCGGCGTTGAACGCCACGTAGCCGGGCGACAGGTCAGACGCGATCACCCGTGCCCGGCCATCGCTCAATCCCAGGTCGAGCTCGATCTGCACCTCGTCGGTTTCCAGGGCCGCCCGGGCGGCAGGCTCGGAGCCGTCCACGCCGGATCCCCGTTCGACCACGGGGACACCGCCGATGCGCACGCTGATCCGGAGCGGCTCGACCGCGGCACCGCTGGCGCCGAGGGCGGCCAGCATCCGCCCCCAGTTGGGATCGCCGCCGTGCAGCGCGCACTTGACCAGCACGTTCTCGGCTACGGCCCGCGCGGCCAGCCGCGCGTCGGCGTCTCCGGCCGCGCCTGACACACGAAAGGTGCACACCCGGGTCGCCCCCTCGCCGTCGCGCACCACCTGCCGGGCCAGGTCGTGGGCCACCTCGGCGACGGCGGCCGACAGCGCCGCGACCGCGCGCGGCGAGTCTGCCCGCGCGCCGCCGGCTCCGTTCGCCAGCAGGAAGGCGCAGTCGTTGGTGGACGTGCAGGCGTCGACGGAGATGGCGTTGAAGGAGTCGTCCATGGCGGCCCGCAGCATCCGGCGCAGTACGTCGGCGGGCACCTCGGCGTCCGTCGTGATCTGGGCCAGCGTGGTGGCCATGTCCGGCCGGATCATCCCGGCGCCCTTGGCCATCCCGCCCACCCGCGCGGCCGTGCCGCCGATGGACAGCTCGAGCTGGGCCGTCTTGGGGAAGGCGTCGGTCGTGCGGATGGCCTGCGCCACAGCCTGGCCGTGGTCCGCGCCCAGCGCCTCGGCAGCGCGGCCGATGCCGGCGGTCACCTGGTCGATGGGCAGGGGACGCCCGATCACTCCGGTCGATGCCACCAGCACCTCACCGCGGTCGACCCCGGTGGCCTCGGCCGCCGCCCCGACCATCGCCCACGCGTCGTCAAAGCCCCGCTCTCCAGTGCACGCGTTGGCGAGCCCGGAGTTCGTCACCACCACCCGCGCGTGACCGTCCGCCACCTGCCGCCGGCTGACCACGACCGGAGCGGCGACCACGGCATTGCGGGTGAACACCCCGGCGGCGGTCGCCGGCGTCTGGGAGACGAGCAGGGCGAGGTCGGCCTGGCCAGACGCCTTCATGCCGCAGGCCGCGGTGCCGGCCACAAAGCCCTTTGCATGGCAGACGCTCACGGCCACACCTCCGACGCCGGCAAGCCCTGCGTTTCCGGCAGCCCCAGCATCAGGTTGGCGTTCTGAATGGCCTGTCCGGCGGCGCCCTTGACCAGGTTGTCGATGGCCGCGCAGACGACAACGGCGCCCCGGCGCTCGTCCACCCAGGCCGCCACCTGACACAGATTCGATCCCCGCACAGCCTGCGTGCGCGGCTGCGCGACCAGGTTCACGAACGGTTCCCCGGCGTACGCAGCGCGGTACAGCTCGTCCACGCCGGCCTGGGTCAGGGGCAGCGCAAGCCGCGCGTAGGCGGTGACCAGCAGCCCTCGTATGAACGGCGCCAGGTGCGGGGTGAAGGTCACGGTCAGCGGCGCCCCGCCGACCTCCGACAGCTCGCGCTCGATCTCCTCCTGGTGCGGATGACCGACCGGTGCGTAGGCCGCGATGCCCTCCGCCGCCTGGCAGAAGACGTTGGACCGGGAGGGGGATTTGCCGGCGCCGGACACCCCTGACTTGCCGTCGACCACCACGTGCGGCTCGATCGCCCCGGCGACCGCCAGCGGAGCCAGGGCGAGCGCCGCCGCGGTCGCGTAGCAGCCGGGATTTGCCACCGCTGTGGCACCGGCCAGATCATCGCGGTGGAGTTCCGGCAGACCGTAGGGCCAGTCCCCGCGCAGGTCGCGAGAGAGGTCGACCACCGGCGTGCCCGCCTGCTCGAGCTCGCGCGCGACAGGGCCCGACGCGTCATGCGGAAGGGCGAGCAGGGCGATATCGCAGCCGGCCAGCGAGCCGGCCTCGGCCGGGTGCTCGACCGCCCGCAGCGCTGGATGTCCGTCCAGCAACCGCATCAGCTCGTGGCCGGCGTAGCCCGACGCGCCGGCGATGCCGGCCGTCAGCGTGGCGCGGCGCGATCGAAGGTTCGAGACCATGGACGCATGATCTTACCTTCCTTACGCATGTTTATGCAACACGTATGCATGCGCGCCGCAAGCCTGGGCCAGGCGCCGATGTCGGGCATCCATCGCGGGATCAGCGAACGGCGGGGAGCAGCGGGCCCGCGGCCCGCTGGAAGGCGGTCAGCGCCGCCGGCACATCCGACGGTGATCCCGTCAGGTGGTAGACGGCGATGTCGAACACGAGCGCTGCGTCGTCATGATGGGCGCCGATGTCGATCGCGTGCGAGTGCCCGAAGACGCGGGCGCCCACGTCGAGCGCCTGCACCGCCTCGGCGTATGCCTCCGGCTCGAGCTCGCCGTCGGGATCGGCCGCGTCCAGTGCCGCGCACACCGAGCCCGGGCACGGCACCATCGCCCGCGCACCGCGCAGGGCGCTGACCGCGGCGGCGGTGTACGGGGTGACCGTGACCGAGAGTTGCAAAACATCGTCCATGCAACAACCTTACGCCGGTTCCCCCGCATCCGCCAGACCCCGGGAGGGCGATAGCCCCCACTCGCCGGACGGCCCTCGCCCGGCCCGTCCCTCGGCGGCCAGCCGCTCCAGGTGAGCCAGCGCCTCGACCAGCGCGAACCGCTGCTCGTGGAACCCCAGCCCGTCGCCGGCCCACACGTGCTGCGCCACCTCGAACGGGGTGACGGCGCCCGCCCGCAGCGCGTCGAGGTGCACATCCAGGCGCTCCCGGTGGTGGGCGCGGATCTCGGCCGAGCGCGCCGCCGCGTCGCGGATCTGCGGGCCGTGCCCCGGCAGCACCACCGCCGGTGCGAGCGTATCGACGGCGTCCAGGCTGCGCAGATACGCGCCCAGCGGATCCGCCGCCGTGTCCGGCCAGCGGCCGACGTTGGGCGTGATCTCGGCAAGCAGCACGTCGCCCCCCAAAAGCCGCTGGGTGCCCCGCCCGAAGAGCGCGATATGGCCGTCGGCATGGCCCGGCAGCACATGCACCACCCACCGCTCGCCGGCCATCTCGAGCTCGTCTCCGCCGCCCACCAGGACGGTCGGCTGTGCCATGCGGATCGGCAGGCGGGCCTCGGCTTCCGCGGATCGAGCCGCCATCTCGGCCGGCATGCCGTGGAGCTCGAGGTACGAACGGAATTCATCGAGGGCGGCGCCGGCGCCCCACACCTGCTGTGCAAGCTCCGCGTCGAGCCGTCCCTGCACGACCTCACGCGCGCCGGTCATGGACACCAGGTCGGCCCCGGCGCCGAGATGGTCGGGGTGGTAGTGCGTGATCACCACCCGCGCGACCCCGGCCCCGCCGAGCTGCGCGACCGCCCCGGCCCACGCCTCCCGCGTGGCGGCATCGCCGAGGCCGGTGTCCACGATCGTCCAGCCGCCGGGATCCGGGAGGGCGTAGGAGTGCACGTGATCCAGCGCCCAGGGCAGCGGCAGCGTGACCCGGACGACGCCGTGCTCGAGCTCCGTCAGCGTGGCGTGGCCCACGGTCCGTATCGTAGGGAGCCGTTTGGTACCGTCGATCCGACATGCCGGACGTCGTCGTGTGCGGTTCGATGAACATGGATGTGATCGCGTTTGCCGAGCGGCTGCCCAGCCCCGGAGAGACGCTGTCCGACGCACGGCTCGAATACGCGCCCGGCGGGAAGGGCGCGAACCAGGCCGTGGCCGCCGCCCGCATGGGCGCGCAGACAGCGTTCGTGGGCGCGCACGGCGACGATGACTTCGGCCGCGCCGTGCGCGATTCCCTGGCGGCGGCGGGGGTCGACGTGGCTCACGTGGCCTGCGCGCCCATGCCCACCGGCGTGGCCCTGATCGTCGTCGGCGGCGACGGCGAGAACCAGATCGTGGTCGCCCCCGGCGCCAACCGCCACCCCTGCCATCCGCCGGACGGGCTCGAGGCGCCGGTGTGGGTGACCCAGGGCGAGACGCCCGTGGAGACCGCGCAGTCCGTCGTGCGCGCGGCCCGCGCATGCGGCGGCCTCGCTGTCGTCAACCCCGCCCCGGCGGGGCGCCTGCCCGGTCAGGTGGTGCGTGAGTTCGACATCGGCGTGGTCAACGAGACCGAGCTCGAAGCCCTGGCCAGCGATCACCCGCCGACGCTGGTGCTGACGCTGGGCGCCGGCGGCGCGCGGATACTGCCGGACGGCCCGCACCTGCAGGTGTACCCGGCCGAGGTCGTGGACACAACTGGGGCTGGTGACGCGCTCGTCGGCGGGCTCGCGGCAGGCCTGGCCGAGGGCCTGGAGCTGGTTGCCGCCCTGCGCCTGGGCATGGCGGCGGCCGCCGTCAGCGTCGAGCGGCAGGGGGCTCAGCCGTCCATGGCGACCCGAGCCGAGGCTGATTCCCGGTTGACGTCCCGCTGACGCGGGGATGCGGCCGCGGCGATTCGGAAGGGGAGGGATCGAAGCGCCGCGGCCTACCCGCGCCGTTCCCTTCGACCATGCCACTCCGCGGCCGGCCGCGATGTGACGCCGCCCCGGCTCGTGAGCGCGCTCACCTCGCGCGGGTTCTAACAGCAACCCTCTTTGTAGCGGCAGCGCAGGCAGTGCCACGAGGCCTTCGTCCACTCCATGTCGGCGCCACAGCGCGGGCACGGGTTGTCGGCCAGATGCTCCGGGAGCCGGCAGATCGGCGCATTGGAGGCCTCGGGACGCAGGCTCACGTGACCCAGGCTATCCGCGCCGGCGGACGGGCACACACTTCGCTAACCCGGTGGCCACACTTCGATCACCGCCCGCCCGTACGCTCACCCAGACACTAGGGGGAAGCTCGTGGCGTACGTTCGGGATCTGGGGTCGGCCGACCTGTGGCGCTATTCGGAGGAACGCTCGCGGCGGCGGCGCGCCGCCCGGGCACGACAGCGCCGGATGCGCAGGATCGGCGTCCCGCTGGCCATGCTCGTGACGGCCTCCGGCACCGCCGGCACCGCCTTCGCGGGCTCCTCCAAGGCAGCCGACGGCGGACGCCGGTCGGCAGCCCGCCGGGCGCACCAGCGGATCCTGCGGATCCACGCCACCGGCCCCGACGTGGCCCGCTTGCAGCGGCTGCTCGGGGTGCCGGTCGACGGGGTGTTCGGGCATGGGACGCTGGCCGCGGTCAAACGATTCCAGCGCGCCAGTCATCTGCTGGTCGACGGGCAGGTCGGGCCGCACACCTGGGCGGCGCTGCTGGCCCAGGATCGCGGCCTGTCCGGCGAGCTGGTGCTCCGCGTTGGCTCGACCGGCGCAGCCGTGGCCGACATGCAGCGGCGGCTGGGGATCCCGGCCGACGGTATCTTCGGCCCGATCACCCTGGCGGCTGTGAAGGCGTTCCAGCGCAGCCACGGTCTCGTCGTGGACGGGCAGGCCGGCCAGTTCACGCTCGGCGCCCTGCACAGCGCCGGCTTCTGGCAGGCCCCGGCCTTCGCCCCGCCCGCTGCCGCCTCGCGGCCGAGCCGCTCGCATCACACGCACCACAGGCGCCATCGGCACGAACGCTCGCCTGCGCACCGCCATCACCACCGCAACCACCGTCCGGCCTCACCCGGGCCGTCGCTGGGCGAGCGGGCGGTGCACGTGGCCGAGGGCTACCTCGGCGTGCCCTACGTGTGGGGCGGGGAGAGCCCCGCGGGGTTCGACTGCTCTGGCCTCGTGCAGTACGTGTACCTCCGACTGGGCGTGTCGCTGCCGCGCACGAGCTACGCGCAGTACAACGCCGGCCGCCGCATCACCAGATCCGAGCTCGAGCCCGGCGACCTGGTGTTCTTCGACGGCGCCGGGCACGTCGGCATCTACGTCGGAGGCGGCCGGTTCATCCACTCGCCGCACACCGGCACCAGCGTGCAGTTCGGCGAGCTCAGCGGGTGGTACCTGGCGAACTACACGGGGGCGGTTCGCGTCACCAGCTGACGGGCGCCCATCGCCGACCACAGCAGCATCGTCGCGCCCGCGACGATCAGCACGTCGCCGACGGAGAACACGCTCGCGAACGGCACCCATCCCGGGGTGGCGAAGCGGTCGATCAGCCACGGCAGGGTCGGATGGGCCAGCGACACGCTGTTCGCGTGCACGCCGTGCTCGACCCTGCCCAGCGACGCCAGCGCCGCCGCCGACGCCGGCATGTGGCCGCCGTTGGCCAGCATGGCCACCACGTTGGACGCCAGCCCCAGCCCGATCAGCGGCGTGCCGGGGATGCGCACGTTGATGACTGTGGCAACGGCGAGCAGAGCGTACGAGGTGAGCGACAGCGCGGTTGCCACCCGGTCACCGGTCGACCACGGGAACAGGCCGGCCGGGAACGCCACAAGCTGAATGCCGATGGCCAGATAGAACAGCCACACCGCGCGCAGCCTGAGGTCGGCCAGCCGGCCCGGCCTGCCGCCGCCGGCCAGGGCCAGCGCGAGCGCCACGGCGAATCCCGTCAGCAGAACCATCCCGACCTACCCGGCCGCGCTCTGGGCGGTGGCAGTGCCGCCGTCGAGATGGCAGGACGGCGAGACCAGATACTCCTCGAGCGCCCCCACGACCCGCGCGTCGAACTGTCCCCAGCAGCGTCGGCGAAGCTCGGCCACGGCCGCCTCGACGGTGCCCGCCGCCCGGTACACACGGTCGGACGTCATGGCGTCGAACGCATCCGCCACCAGGATGATCCGCGAGCCCAGCGGGATCTCCTCCCCGGCCAGGCCGAGCGGGTATCCCGATCCATCCCACCACTCGTGGTGGTGACGTATCCAGCGGTCGACGGGCGACACGCCGAGCCCCTCCAGCAGGCGGAAGCCGAGCTCGGCGTGCTCGCGCATCGTGCGCAGCTCGTCCGGCTCCAGCCGGCCCGGCTTCTGCAGGATGGCGTCGGGGATGGCGATCTTGCCCAGGTCGTGCAGCAGCCCGGCCAGCCGCACCTGCTCGACCACCTCCGGCTCGAGGCCCATCGAGCGGGCGATACCTTCCGCCAGCCGTGACACCGACTGCGAGTGCGCCCCCGCATAGGTGTCCTTGGCGTCCACGACCCGGATCAGCCCCTCGGCGGCCCGCAGGCGCGCATTTCGCTCGGCGGTCTGCGCGAGCTCCAGGGGGGTGAAGATCCGGACCACAGCCGGGGAGTAGATGCAGGAGCGATTCTTGCCGTGGTTCTTGGCCCAGTACAGCGCGCCGTCCGCCACCCGCAGCAGCTCGTCACGGTCGTTGGCGCTCTCGGGGAACGTGGCGATGCCCGCCGACACGGTCACCGGCTCGCCGTGCTCGAACTGGGTCTCCCAGAGCGCGTGGTGCAACCGCTCCAACACGGGATACGCATCGGCAGCCTCGACCCCCGCCAGTACCACCGCGAACTCCTCGCCGCCGATCCGGTAGGTGCACTCGGGCCCGAACTGCGTGCGCAGGAGGTCGGCCAGGCCCTGCAGCACTCCATCGCCGACCGGGTGCCCGTAGCGGTCGTTGATGCTCTTGAAATCGTCCAGGTCGATGATGCACAGGCTGACGGTGCTGCGCGTTGACGCGGCCATGGCCAGCGCCTCGCGCAGGTCGATCTGGAACGAGCGGTGGTTGCCGAGCCCTGTCAGGGCGTCCGTCTCGGCGTCGCGAGTGGCGAGCACCGTGCGATATGCGTAGCGCTGGTAGAGGGCCAGGGCGAACAGCGGGCCGGCCAGCATCACCTCGAGCTGTGGGCGGATCACCCACAGCGAGGCCGCCACGCCGGCGATGCAGGCCATGATCACGAAGGCCGGACCGGTGTGCCGCAGGTTGTCCTCGACGATGGTGCGGAAACGCAGGCCGGAGGCCAGGGAGATGGCGCCCGATACGAGCAGAAGGTTGGTGGCCACGTACAGGGCGCCGCCCGTGAAGGCGAGCACGGTCAGCCGGTCTGACCCGACAGGGTCGAGCCCGGCGGGGTGCACGCCCAGCACGAACACGGGGATCGCGGATGCCATCACAGCCAGCGCGTACATGGCGGAGTTGAACAGCCGGCGGATCACCGGCGCGTGGTCGGTCAGTCCCACCACACCCGTCGCCAGCACCGACGCCAGCACCCCGTACTGCCACCCGAACAGCAGCAGCGCCGAGAGCAGGAACACGAACGACAGCGACACGTTGCGGTTGCCGTGGTCGCCCACCGGCACCGGCTTCAGCTCGGACAGCAGAGCGGCCAGCGCAAACACCGCCACGCCGCCCGCCACCTTGAAGGTCGGCGGCGACTGGACGACAAAAAGGATCGCCCCGGCCACAGCCGGAACCGAGGCGGCTATTACAGCCACCACGTACCGGAGCAGCCGGGGCGAGGGAATCTGAGACGAGTTCGGATTGGTCATCGGACGCAATGCGCCGGGAGGGAGCCTCCGCCCGGCGCCCGATGTGGGTACTTCGGGTTTCTTACTGCCAGCGAACGCTCGCGCCGGCCGACACGACGAAAGACGCGACGGCCGCAAGCACGAGGGCCGCGCGCAGCGTGCGGGTGTTCCACTTGATCATGAGCGCGCACCTCCCTTCGGGGGCGTGGAGGGGTTGGAGTCGGAGCCGGAGTCGGTCCTGCCTACGCATCTCGTGATAGCCACGAATCGGCTACCCGAAATCCTCCGGACGGGTGATCCGAGCGCACCTCGATCCGGCTAGCGCCGCGCGGAGCGCAGCTACCCGGAAATGCGTACGCGGCCGGCGGGCGTCAGACGCACGCCGCGCGCACCCAGATCGTCACGCGATAGCTCGCCGACCAGCGCCGCGCCTGCGCCGGACGGGTCGACCTCGGGCTGCCCGGCGCCGGCAAGGCGAACGGACGTCAGACGGCCGGAGCGCAGGCTGCCGTCCGCGTCCAGCGTGACGTGCAGGATGGCGGACACCCCCAGGTCACCGTCCAGCGAGAAGTTGTGGTAGCCGGCGAAGTTGCCGAGGCTGTAGGCGATCAGCCGCCGGTGGTAGATCTCCATGCCGCGCAGCACGTGCGGACCTGAGCCCAGCACGATGTCGGCGCCGGCGTCGATCGCCCTGCGGGCGAACGCCTCCGGATCGCCCCGGTCCTCGCCGACGTAGGTCTCGTCGCCGCCGGTCAGGTGCAACGCCCCTGTGCCCTCGGCGCCGGCGTGGATTGCGACCACCACGACATCCGCGAGCCTGGCGGCGCGGTGGATCAGCGCGGCCGCCGCCGCTGGGTCATTCAGCGGCGCGGTGTCGGAGTAGGGCGCGAACCCGACGAAGGCGACGCGCAGACCGCGCACCCGCAGCACCGTCACCTCGCGCGGAAGCCCGGTCTGGGCGATGCCCGCGCGATGCAGCGCGTTCACGGTGTCCTGCTGACCGGGCTGCCAGTAGTCGAACGAGTGGTTGTTCGCGTTCGAGAGCACGGTGAAGCCGGCCCGCCGCAGGTAGCGGGCGTACGACGGCGGCGCCCGGAAGGCGAAGCA